>NZ_AP024745.1:11395677-11705221 GCF_019704555.1 Actinoplanes sp. L3-i22 | reverse complement strand
GAAGACCTCCTGCCCCTCCGGCACCGCCCACCACATCCGCCCGGGACGGGAGAAGTCCTCGCTCGGGCCGGTGTAGTAGATGCTGCCGTCACTGGTCGGGGTGAGGCAGCACTCGAGCTTGTGGGCCGGTGGCTCGATGTCGAAGTGGGTGCCGTCGAGCTCGCTAATCGCCCGGTCGGAGAGCGACTGCATCCAGTCCCGGAAGCGCTCCTTGCCCTCGATGTTGCGGGCCGGGTCGGCGTCCAGCGTGGCGACCGCCAGGTCCACCGAGGCGCCGTGGCCGGCGATCGCCGCGGAGACCGTGAGCATCTCCCGCTCCAGCCGGTGCAGCTCCTCGAACCCCCAGAGGTACGTCTCGTGCTGGTCCACCTTCGCGCCGAGGAAGTACTGCGAGGCCAGTTCGTAGCGCTCCGGCCCGGCCGCCTCCTTCTCCCGCCCGCGCGGAACCAGCTCGTCGCGCAGGAACCGGCCGAAGTCGGCGGTCGCGGCGGCGGCCGCGTCGGCCCCCTGGCGCAGGCTCGTGGCCAGCGCCCCGGAGGCGTCCAGCCGGGCGGTCAGGCCGTGGAAGAAGTTGTCCCGAGCCGGGTCGGTCCACGCGTCGCACTGCTCGGCGACCGCCGCCAGCTGCGCCTTCGCGTTGTTCAGCCCCTGGTCGGCGCCCTCCAGCAGGGTCCGCCGGTACTGCGTGAGCGCGGCCGGGAACGCGTCCAGCCGGGCGGCGATGTTGGCCACCGCCTGTTCGCCCTCGGTGGGCATCAGGTCGAGCGCCATCCGCAGGCTGTGCAGCCCGCTGGAGATCACGTTGACCTCGGTCGCCGCGAAGCCGGTGTCGAGCCGGGTCAGCTCCAGGCCCAGCCGCTCCATCATGGCGTCCTTGGCGACCTGTTCGCTCTCGTGTTCCGATTCGACCACATCAAGATCATTGAGGGTACGGCGGATCAGCTCCCCCTGAGCCGCGAAGCCCTCCGGGGAGAGGTCGTCGGTCCTGTCGTCGTGACCCGAGATCCCGACGGCGGTCGCACCGATCGGGTTCAGCTCGGCCCAGTCGTCCACGTATCGGTCGGCGAGTTCGTCAATTCTTCCCACCAGCCGACCCTATGGGATCTCAGGTTGCGTGAGTCATCCCATTTCACCCATGCGATCGAGCCCATTCCAGCAGCCGATCGGCGGTCCAGGTGTTCACCACCCGGTCGGCCGGCACCCCGCACAGCGCGGCCCGCTCGCAGCCGTTGCCGAGCCAATCCAGCTGGCCCGGGGCGTGCGCGTCGGTGTCGATGCTGAACCGGCAGCCGGCCTCGACCGCGACGGTCAGCATCCGCTTCGGCGGGTCGAGCCGGTCCGGCCGCGAGTTGATCTCCACGGCCTTGTCCTGCTCGACGCACGCGGCCAGCACCTTCTCCAGGTCGAACGTGCTCGGCGGGCGGGTCCGCGCGGTCCGGTGCGCGGCGTCCCCGGCGCCGGCCGCGGCGACCTTGCGCCCGGTCATGTGGCCGAGCACGTCCAGGTGCGGGTTCGCGATCGCGGCCAGCATCCGCCGGGTCATCTTCGCCGAGTCGTCGCGCAGCTTGCTGTGCACCGAGCCGACCACCACGTCCAGCCGGGCCAGCAGCTCGTCCTCCTGGTCGAGCGAGCCGTCCTCGAGGATGTCCACCTCGATGCCGGTCAGGATCCGGAAGCCGTCCGGCATCTGCGCGTTCAGCTTCGCCACGTGGTCCAGCTGGCGGCGCAGCCGCTCGGCGGTCAGGCCGTGCGCCACGGTGAGCCGCGGCGAGTGGTCGGTGAGCACGAAGTACTCGTGACCGACCTCGGCCGCGGCCAGCGCCATCTCCTCGATCGGCGAGCCGCCGTCGGACCAGTCCGAGTGCACGTGCAGGTCGCCGCGCAACGCCTCGCGCAGCGCGGTCGCCTCGGCCGGCAGGTCGGCGCCCTCGGTGCTGAGCAGCCGCCGCAGGTAGACCGGCTCCTCACCGGCCAGCGACTCGGTCACGCAGCGGGCGGTCACCTCGCCGACCCCGGCCAGTTTCGCCAGCGTGCCGGCGGCGGCCCGCTCGGCCAGCTCGTCGTGCGGCGTCTTCGCCACCGTCGCGGCCGCCGACCGGAACGCCTTCACCCGGTACGTCGCCTCGTTCGCCCGCTCCAGCAGGAACGCGATGCGCCGCAGGTCAGCAACCGGGTCACGAGAAGCCATACGCCCCACCTTAGGCGGGATCACCCGCCGTTGCGCCGCACCTCACGACGGGCCGCGGCGAACCGTGCGGCCGGCTCGTCCGACAGGTGCTCCCACGGCGACTCGGTCACCTGGTCGCCGATCAGATCAAAGACGCGATTGGCGTACGAGTAGTGCCCGTTCAACCAGAACAGCATCGCGAACGTGTTGGCCCGGGACGCCCAGCCGGGCACCCGGACGAACGCCGGGTTCAGCACGGACTTGTCAGCCGCGGCGACCAGATCCTGCCGGACCGGCCAGCTCCCGATGTACGAGCTGCGCTCTCCCGAAGGCAGCGCCATGCAGTACTCGAAGTGCGCGGTGGCGAGCAGCGCCGGCAGCGGATGACCGGCCGGCGCGGCGGCGGTCGCCTCCCGGACGAACGCGAACATCTCCTGGTGGCTGCCGCTCCACTTCTGGCACAGCTGCTGCAGTCGCTGCGAGTGCGCCATCAGGTGGTACGGCGCCCGCTTGACCACCTCCTGGAAGCGGGCCGCGGCCTGCTCCGGACCGAGCTGCCGGCCCCGCGCCGAGGTGATCAGCCAGGTCCAGGCCAGGATCTCGTCCGGGTCGCGTTCGGTCACCTCGTCCAGGCAGTCCTCGGCGATCCGCAGCCGGCGGAAGAACTCGGCGAACTGCTCCGAGCCGGTCTGGCTGGCATAGGCGGCACCGCGCGCGTCCCAGGCCCAGCCCACCGCGTGGCAGCCCCGGATCAGCAGCGGCAGGGTGGCCGCCGGCTCGTCGGCGATCCACTGCCCGATCCAGTCCTGCACGCCGGACGTGTCGCTGACGATGTTCATCAGGAAGGTCCGGTGATCCGGATCGGTGGTCGACGCGAAGATCTCCCGGACCGCGGTGCGGTCGCGAGCGGTCAACGCGGCGATCAGGGCCCGGGCCCGCGGATCGCCGTTCGTCGGATCAATGGTCGGTACGCGCCGGAACGGCCACATCGGTATCAACTCCCCCGTTTACTGATCGAAGATCGTAACGGGCTTGCCCAGTAAAGATTCACATCGGTATGGTCCCTGCGCCGTGCCGGGGGAGGCGCGCCGTCAAGGGGGAGAACAACCGCGATGCCCGCTTCGCTTCGCGCCGCGATCTCGGTCGCCATGCTGGCCGGTTTCTATCTGCTCGGCCTGGTCCAGCTGGCCGTCGTCGGTGTGCTGCTGTACGCGATCTGGACCCACGCGCACGGGCACGGCCCGGGTGCCGCCAAACTCAGCTACCTGCTGGTCATCGGGGTCGGCGCCGCGGTGGCCGGCCTGTGGCGCGCGATGCGGGCCAAGCCCGGCGCGCCCGGCGGCCTGCTGGTCACGCCGGACCAGGCGCCGGCCCTCTGGCAGCAGATCCACGAGCTGGCCGGTGAGATGGGCACCCGGGGACCGGACGAGATCCGGCTCATCCCGGACGTCAACGCCGGCGTCACCGAGGAGACCAAGCTGCTCGGCCTGATCCCCGGGCGGCGGATCCTGGTGCTCGGCCTGCCGCTGCTGCAGGCGCTCAGCGTCGACCAGCTGCGCGCGGTCATCGGGCACGAGCTCGGGCACTACTCCGGCGCGCACACCCGCCTCGGCGCGATCGCGTACCGCGGCCGGCTCGCCATGCACGGCACGGTCGACGAGGTCAGCGCGTGGAACGTGTTCGGCTGGGCGTTCCGGGCCTATGCCTGGCTCTACCGCCTGGTCAGCACCGCGGTCGGCCGGGACAAGGAGTACGAGGCGGACCGGGCCGCGGTCCGGGTCGCCGGCCCCGCCGCCGCGATCAGCGCGCTGCGCGAGGTCGAGGCGACCGAGCTGGCCTGGAACTTCTACTTCGGACGGTACGTCGAGTACGGGCTGGAGCTGGGCTACGCCCCGGACGACCTGTTCGGCGGCTTCGGCCAGCTCTACGCCGCGCGCACCGACGAGCTCGCCGAGTTCCGCGACAACCCGCCGGAGCACGAGACGTCCCGCTGGGACACCCACCCGTCGCTGGCCGACCGGACCGCCGCCATGCGGGATGCGCCGGTCGTCGACCGCACCGCGGACGACCGCCGGGCCACCGTGCTGGTGCCCGACGCCGCCGCGCTCGGGCTGGCGCTGCAGCGGGAGGTGGTCGACTTCGGGCGGCGGACCGTCCTGCCCTGGCCGGACTTCACCGCCGCGGCCACCACGCTGCGGGTCCAGGGCCAGGCCGACCGGGTGTTCCGCGCGGTGGCCCGGCGCACCGGCGTCGCCCAGCCCGGCCTCGCCGAGGTGCTCGGCCTGGTCGAGAACGGGAAGCTGGGCGAGGTCGCGGCCGAGTTCTTCCCGAACGCGACCCGGCGCGAGGCGGCCGGCAAGTTCGTGGTCGTGATGGACACCCTGATCGAGCTGGCCGCGGTCCGCTCCGGCCTGGCCCGCTGGCAGCACTCCTGGTCCGGGCCGGCCCGGCTGGTCGGCACCGACGGCGAGCCGGTCGACTACAGCGAGATCGCCAAGCTCGCGGTCGCCAAGGAGAGCGTGGACGAGGCCCGGGCCCGGCTCGCCGAGACCGGCATCCGGGTCGAGGCGGTCCAGGTGATGGCCGCCCGGGCCACCGCGACCGGCGCGGACGTGCTCGGCGCGATGCCGAACGCCAAGGTCGACGGCGGGCACGCGGACGTGATCCTGCTGGACGAGGGCCTGGTCTTCGTGCCCTGCCCGAAGGACACCGACGACGGCGAGAAGCGGATCGCCGCGCTGCTGGCCCACCACAGCCCGGCCGAGCTGGCCGCGCGCTACCGGTACGTGGCCTACGAGGACGTCGAGACCGCCCGGATCGACCGGCAGGTGCCGTTGAACGCGACCCTGCTGCTGCACGGCGGCCGGACGGTCACCGTGCAGGAGCGCTGGACCTCGGACCGGGTCGGCAAGAGCGACGACGTCTTCCGCGAGATCCTGGCCGAGATCAGAAATAAGGGTGACCGCTAGCCTTCGGGGCATGCGGACGATCGACTGGGTGGATGGCGCTGTCGAGATCATTGACCAGACGGTGCTTCCCGGGGAGTTGCGGGTGCTCCGGCTGCACACGGTCGGCGAGCTGATCGCGGCGATCCAGTCGCTGGCGGTCCGGGGCGCGCCGGCGCTCGGCGTGGCCGGGGCGTTCGGGGTCGCACTGGCCGCCCGGGTGCACGCCGACGATCCGGCCGCGCTGCACAACGCCGTGCACCGGATCGAGACCGCCCGGCCGACCGCGGTGAACCTGGCCCGCGGCGCCCGGCGCGCGGCGAGTTGGCTGTCCACCGGGCCGGACGCGGTGCTGGCCGAGGCCTGCGCGATCCGGGACGAGGAGATCGCGGCGTCCGAGGCGATGGCGGTCCGTGGCGCCGACCTGGTCGTCGAGCTGCGCGGCGACCGGCCGCGGCTGCTCACCCACTGCAACACCGGCGGGCTGGCCACCGTGGTGATCGGCACCGCGCTCGGCGTGGTCGGCGAGCTGCACCGGCGCGGGCAGCTCGGCGGGGTGATCGCCAGCGAGACCCGGCCGCTGTTGCAGGGCGCGCGGCTGACCTCGTGGGAGCTGACCCGGTGGGGCATCGAGCACCGGGTCGCGGTCGACTCGGCCGGCCCGTTCCTGATGGCCCGCGGCGAGGTGGACGCGGTGATCCTGGGCGCCGACCGGATCTGCGCCAACGGCGACGTGATCAACAAGATCGGGACGTACGCGCACGCGCTCGGCGCCCGTCGCGCCGGTATCCCGTTCCTGGTGGTGGCGCCGGAGTCCACGGTGGACGTGACGACGCCGACCGGCGGGCACGTCGAGATCGAGGACCGCGGCGCGACCGAGGTGACCGCGTGGAGTGACGCGGTCAACCCGGCCTTCGACGTGACCCCGCACGACCTGGTCACCGCGATCGTCACCGACCGCCGGGTGATCCGGCTGGACCGCGGCGAGCGGCCCTAGCTCTCCTTGCTCCACGGCTTGAGCCACGGCGACTCCGGCCAGCCCTCGGCGGCCGCCATCAGCGGGTACGCCGTGGCGCCGTCGACCGACTCGCGGATGATGTCGGCGTGGCCGGCGTGCCGCGCGGTCTCCTGGATCAGGTGCAGCAGGACCCAGCGCGGCGTGAAGTGGTCGAGGTCCGGGCGGTTCCACGGCGCCGCGTCGACGATCGGGACGCGGTGGCCGAGGTCACCGATCTCGGCGATGGTCTTCTCGGTCGTCGTCGCGGCCCGGTCGTAGCGGGCGAACACGTCCTCGATGGTCTCGTCGTCGGTCAGCGCGAAGTTCTCCTGGTACTTCGCGAAGTCCGGCTTCTGGTCGCCGCCGGTCAGCTGCGCGATCCAGCCCTCCTCGGTGGAGACGCAGTGTTTGATCAGGCCGCCCACGCTCAGCGGGCTGGCGCTCGGCGTGGCCCGGAGCTGCTCCGGGGTGAGGCCGTGGGCGGTCAGTTTGAGCACGTAACGCATCTGGGCGAGGTAGGCGAGCAGGCCTTCCTGCTCGTTGCTGATGGGTCCGACCTGACCGGGCATTGCCGACTCCTCTGTCGTGGTTTCTCCGTCGAGAACCACGCTAGAAGGAATAGCGGTCAGTTTCCGGCCGCTTCTTTCGGTCGCACCACGACGAGTTCGCCGTCGCCGACCGCGGTCACCCAGCCGCCGGCCCGGCCCAGCTCCAGCAGCGTGTGCGCCGGCGCGGCCAGGAAGGTCGCGGTCGGCGGCCAGGCCAGGCGTTCCGTGGCCCCCGGCGCGGGCGGCCAGGCCCGCCGGAGCTCCTCGGTGGCTTTCAGATGCGGCACCAGCGCGCTCACCGGATCGTCGAGCTCCAGTTGGTCCCGCAACTGCTCGAGATCGTCGATCACGTGGTTCAGCTCGCGGATGACCTCGTTCGCGTTGCCGCCGCACATCGCCGCGGTCAGCTCGGCCCGGGTCGCCGCGACCCGGGTGCCGTCCCGGAACGAGCCGGCGGCCAGCGCCGCGGCCAGCGGGCGCTCGTTGATCGACTCGGTCAGGGCGGCGGCGAGCAGGTGCGGGACGTGGCTGATCGCGGCGACCGCGTTGTCGTGCTCGGCCGCGGTGATCGGCAGCACCCGGGCGCCCAGCGCGGTGTAGAGCCGGGCCAGCGTCAGCCAGTCGTCCAGGTCGGTGCCGTGCGGCTCCACGCAGAGCACCCACATGCAGCCCTGGAACAGCTCCGGGTCGGAGGCGGCGAAGCCGGACGCGGCGGTGCCGGCCATCGGGTGCCCGCCGACGAAACGGCGCAACCCGCGTTCCTCGGCGAGGGCCCGTACCGGGCCCTTCACCGAGGTCACATCGGTCACCAGGCCGCGGTAATCCGCCAGGTCGGCGATGGCTTGCGGCAGATGCGGCAGGGGTACGGCGAGAGCCACCACCTCGGTCCCGTCGACCGCCTCGGGCGCGGAGTCCGGCACCCGGTGCCCCGCCGCCCGGGCCAGCTCCCGGGTCGCCGCGTCGGCGTCGAAACCGGATACCTCATGTCCCGCCGCGGCCAGGGCCCGCAGCAGCGACCCGCCGATCAGTCCCAGTCCGATGACTGCAATCCGCACGTATCGGTTATAGACGCCGGGGCCCGCGCAGTCAGCACGGGCCCCGGGTTTTGCCTTTGATCTTGTGCTCTGACCGCAACCACCCTCGGACGTCGCCCTGTAGGGGCTCGCGTTCTGGGCGCCCCGCGCCCTGCGAGGCCCGGAAGGGTCCCCGCGGGAGCGACGATCTGTACCCCGGCGGACCGAGGCAAAAAAGATCTTGAACTTGAACTTGCCTTTGAAACTAGGCCTTGCAGCCGTGCTTCTTCTGCCAGGCCTTGACCGCGGAGACCGCGCTCTTCTGGCCGCCCTTGCGCCACGAGGCGAGGTACGAGTACGGCCAGATCACGCCGCGGCGGACCTTCCAGTCGCCGACCTTGGCGCACGACGGCGAGATGCCGTAGTGCAGGTGGCAGACGCCGCTCGCGTTGCCGGTGTGGCCGACCTTGCCGATCTGCTGGCCGACCTTGACCCGGACGCCCTTCTTGATGCCCGTGGTCACCGACTGCAGGTGCGACCCGTAGTACCGCACACCGTCGTCGCCGAGGATCGAGACGAACAGGCCGCCGTTGTACGGCCCGTCCTTCATGCCCTTCTTGAACTTGTCCTTCAGGCTGATCTCCAGGACCACGCCGGTCGTGGTGGCGACCACCTTGGAACCGCAGGCCGCGAAGATGTCGGTGGCCGGGTAGCCGGAGTGGGTGTTGTGCCAGGAAGCGTTCTTGACGGCGACCGGGAAGGCGTACTTCTTGGTCGCGGTGGCGGCCTTGATCGCCGCGATCGCACTGGTCGGCTTCACCGTCGGGACGGGCAGGGCCACATCCGTGACGACGGCGACCGACTGGGTGGCGGGCTCCGCCGCGGAGGCGATGCCGTATCCGGTCAGAAGCACGGCCGCGATGGTCAGGCCGGAGAGGATTCGGGGTACGCGCACCGCGACATCCTGGCAGACATCCGTGTTTTCCGTTGTCCCGGATAGTCTGGTTCCACGACCTCTTCCAGGAGTTCGGAGGGAGATCCCATGCAGCCGCAGCCGCCGCCGGGCTACTACGCCGGGCTGCCGCCGCGCCCGGTCTACCGCGAGCCGAACCCGATCGGGGCCGGCCCGGTGTTCAGCGGTCTCGCGGCCGGGGCCGTTTGGCTGCTGCTCTTCGGCAGCCTCGGGCACGACCTGGCGTCGTATGCGTGGTGGACCATCGCCGCCACCGTCGCCGGCTGGCTGATCTCCCTGGTCCTGACCCTGATCGGGGACCGTGGGGTGGCGCTCGGCGTGGCCTGTTCGAGCGGGGTCGGCCTGGCCGTCGCGCTGGGCTTCGTGGCGCTGCGCTGGATCGACACGCTGAACTTCCCGTTGTGGTGATCGGACTCACCGTCGGCGACGCTCCGGAGGGCCTTGATCGCCCTCCGCACGGGTCCTCCTGAAGTGCGGATCGACCCTTGACGAACGCCGGTCGGCTCGGCACTCTCGGCAGCATGTCGCCCTCACCGCAGCGCTTGGACGCGGAACGCTGCCGTCGTCGTCTGGAACTGCTGGCGGCCCTGGCCCAGGCGAAATCCGCGCGTGCGTCGGCGCCCCCGCTGCGTGCGCGTGACATGCGGTTGCGCGAGCTGATCGCCACCCGCCGCCGTACTACGAACTGATCTCGCTACGAGAAAGGGCGTGGCGCGTCGCGCCCGCCGCCCCACCAGCTACCGTCAGGCGCTGAGGATTAGAACCGCGTTGGGGGAATCGTGTCGATTTTCGCTGCCGCTGTCGCCCGGGGAAAGAACGGGTGGACTGCGTCGGAGCTGGACCTTTCAGGCCTGGCCGACATCGACGAGGTGGTGGATGCGCTCCGGGATGCCGAGCCGGATGCCGAGCTGGCGCTGTTGTTCGTCGAGAGCGACGACGAGTACCTGTCGATCCTGCGCCTCGACGAGGGGGAGGACCTGCGGGTCTTCGGGTCGGACTCGGGCTTCGCCGAGGAGTCCCGGATCGGATCGGTGCTGCTCGGTGAGGTGGAGACACCGGCTGTCGAGGTCGACGACCTGGCCGCGCACGACGACGAGGATGAGGACGACCGGCCGGCCGCGGACCCGGACGCCGATCCGATCGGCGATGCCGACCTGTTGAACGACCTGGGCATCCCCGCGCAGCGGCTGCTGTCGCTGTGCGGCATGGAGGGCATGTTGCCGTCCGACATCACCGCCGAGATCTGTCAGAAGATCGGGTGCGGTGACGAGATGGAGGAGCTGCGCGAGGCGTGATTCGTCGCGGGCGGCATGAGCTGTGGATGCGGCGGGCCCTGTCCGTCGCGTCCACCTCGCCGTCGGACGTGCCGGTCGGGGCGATCGTCCTCGACCCGGACGGCGCCGAGCTGGCCGTCGCCGGCAACGAACGTGAGCTCACCGGGGACCCGACCGCGCACGCCGAGATCCTGGCGCTGCGCCGGGCGGCCGCGGTCCGCGGTGAGTGGCGGCTGGACGGCTGCACCCTGGTGGTCACCCTGGAGCCGTGCACGATGTGCGCCGGCGCGCTGGTGCTCGCCCGGATCTCGACGCTGGTCTTCGGCGCCTGGGAGCCGAAGACCGGGGCGGTCGGGTCGCTGTGGGACGTGGTCCGCGACCCCCGGCTGAACCATCGGCCGGAGGTCTACGGCGGCATCCTGGAGCCCGAGTGCGCCCGGTTGATGCGGGACTTCTTCCGCTGACCGCCGTCAGGCGCCGGCGATGATCGTGTCGAGACCGATCTTGACCATGTTGCTGAAGCCCTGCTCGCGCTGGTCCGCGGCCATCGCCTCGCCCCGCTTGATGTGATCGCTCACGGTCAGGATGGTCAGCGCCTTGGCGCCGTAGCGGGCCGCGATGGTGTAGATCGCGGCGGACTCCATCTCGACCGCGAGCACGCCGTAGAGGGCCAGCGCGTCGTACAGGTCGGGGCGGTCGGTGTAGAACGCGTCGGCGGCCAGGATCGGGCCGACCCGCATCGGGACGCCGCGCGCCTCGGCGATGTCGACCGCGGTGCGCAGCAGGCCGAAGTCGGCCACCGGGGCGTAGTCGATCAGGCCGTCGAAGCGGGCCCGGTTCATGTTGGAATCGGTCGCCGAACCGATCGCGGCGACGACGTCACCGAGGTTCAGGTCCATCGCGAGCGCGCCGCAGGAGCCGATCCGGATGACCGACTTCACCCCGTACTCGTTGATCAGCTCGTGGGTGTAGATGGACGCCGACGGCATACCCATGCCGGAGCCCTGCACCGAGACCCGCTGCCCCTGCCAGGTGCCGGTGAAGCCGAGCATCCCGCGGACCTGGGTGTAGCAGACCGCGTCCTCGAGGAACGTCTCCGCGATCCACTTGGCCCGCACCGGGTCACCGGGCAGCAGCACCCGCTCGGCGATCTCCCCGGGCTTCGCCCCGATGTGCACGCTCATGCCGTATCTCCGTCTCGTTTGACTACTCTCGCCGATCTTGCCAGGTCAACGAGGGCCCGGGAGGTTATGGGTGACCCGGCTTCGGGGCGCGCGAGGCGTCCGGTAACGTACTCGTCGGTGGCGTGTCCGAGTGGCCTAAGGAGCACGCCTCGAAAGCGTGTGAGGGTTTACGCCCTCCGCGGGTTCAAATCCCGCCGCCACCGCCAGTAGAGCCCGATCCTTCATGGATCGGGCTCTCTTGTTTTCTCCCGTCACATACGTCACTCTGTGTGCCCTGAATCCGGATCGTTCGCGCGTACCGCGTGCGGCTCGTCCGTTCGGTCGTTCCACATGATCAGCGCCGGGTTTGTAACAACGGGATGTCGTCGCACGTCAACGCCTTGAATTACGGTGCGTAGTGAATCATGGACGGCCCAGCGACATAGGGTGTTGCGCAAGTCACGCAGACCAAATACACCGGATCAGACAATGCGGTTCCGACCGGGCGGTGAGAAACATTCACAGAAACGCCCCAACGCAGGTTCGTCGATGCCTGTCGTAGATTTGACATGTGAGAGTTGAGCATCACTGGTGGAATGGCGACGTCCGGCTCCAGCGCCGCGATGTCTACGTCCGCACCGACGGCAGCACCTGGGAGGTCGAAGCCCAACTGGGCGGACCCGACGGGAAGTCGAAGGTGCAGCAGTGTCCCGGCCGGGCGTCAGCGATGATCCTGGCCGACGCGTGGCGAGGTCCACGCTGGCGGTGGCGCGAGTTGTAAGTCGCGCCAGGAGCCCTTTGGGCTGTGCCGTCGGTGCTTGACTGTCTCGGCCAGCCTTTGAGACGGGCCGGACCCCACTGGGGTCCGGCCCGTTCCTATTCGTGGGGGTTTTGGCGACTCCCAAGATTTTTCGCGGATAGCGCTCCGGGGCGGATGTCAAGCCGGTCCACGACGCACCGGCAGTCCGATGTACGCGATTCGGCGCAATCTACCCTTTAAATTCCGTCGAAACTGGGTAGAAAGCGATTGCCATGCGCGCCACCGTCACCGAGCACCGGCCTGATGTTGCCGTGCTGCACCTCAAGGGCGAGCTCGACGCGGACACCGCCGACGAGCTGCGCGTCGTCTTCTCCGGACTGTTGGATCGCCCGGTGCCACGGATCGTGGTGGACCTGACCGAGCTGAAATTCTGCGACTCGATCGGGTTGAGCACGTTCATCATCAGTAAAGAGGTCATCGCGGCCCGGGGCGGCTGGCTCAGCTTCGCCTCCGCGAACCCGTTTCTCACCAGACTGCTGGTGACCGTCGGGCTGGCCCGTTACTTCGCGATCTTCCCGGAGGTGGACGACGCCATCGCGGCCGGCCAGCTGTGACGCCGCAACGGACCCGTCGCCTCCTTGGAGCTGCTGATTCCGAACTAGTGGAATAGTCGCGTCGGTAGATATTTACCCTGGCAAGATCCTGTCGATTTGATCGTCGACAGTCCGGGGGATGTCGTGAGGCGTTGGAGCGCCGCTGCCCGGCGAGCGGATCTCCCGAGCGCCCGCCGCGGGCGACTGCTACCGCTTCGCCGGCGAGGCCGGGATGCGGCTCGACGTCGAGACGAGCGCCGCCAGCCGGGTCGACGGCCAGACCGCGTCGCTGCAGGGCACGGTGTGGACCGCGGCCGGCGACCCGGTCTGCCCGATCCGGTACACCGGCGGGACCTGCACGCTGACCGGGGACGGGACGCACACGTTCTTCCGCACCGACGACAACGGCAGCCCGCTCGACTACCCGCTGCGGCTGGTCCGCACCGACCGCCCGACCGGCTGCGAGACCCTGGCCCAGGGCGGGTTCGGCAAGCTCAGCGACGCGCAGATCGCCGACGTCACGCTGGACAGCTACGCCTACACCTGCCGCGCCGAAGGCCACCAAGGCGTCAAAGGTCAGCGGCACGGTCCGGGCCGGCCGCAAGGTCACGGTGTCGATCGGCACGTGGACGCCGCGGCCGGACGCCTACCGGTACCAGTGGCTGCTGAACGGCAAGGTGATCAGGGGCGCGACCGGGTCCTCGCTGACGATCAAGCGCTGACAGACGGCGAGGGCCGGCCCGATCGGGCCGGCCCTCGCCTGCACTGTTTTCGTGCCGGAGCATACGAGATCCGGCGGGGCCGCACGCAGGGGCGTCCTCTAGTCACGGGGCGGGGTTGGGGTCGTACGGCGAAAGGGTTTTGAAATGCCGAAGGCCGGACCCGAGGGCCCGGCCTTTTCCGGCTGGCGGAGGATACGAGATTCGAACTCGTGAGGGTGTTAACCCAACACGCTTTCCAAGCGTGCGCCCTAGGCCACTAGGCGAATCCTCCGCGCTCCAGAGTACAGACCTGGGCCCGGCGTTCAACGCACGGGGGTCGGCCCGACCGGGTTTCGCCGGGCAGGTAGGCTGTCGATCAGCCCCTCGTGCGGCGTCATCCTGTGAACCTCCCCAGGGCCGGAAGGCAGCAAGGATAAGCGGGCTCTGGCGGGTGCACGAGGGGTCCTTTATGTCTCCGGCTTGGCATGCACTCCCGGGGCATGTCGTTTGTTCTTGTCACACCCTCGACGGAGAATGACGCGGTCGTTCAGGAGGTGGCAGGAGTGGCTCTCGCCCTCTACCGCAAGTACCGACCTCGCACGTTCGCCGAGGTCATCGGTCAGGAGCACGTGACCGAGCCGCTGTCGCAGGCATTGCGCAGCGGCCGGCTGAACCACGCCTATCTCTTCTCCGGGCCACGCGGCTGCGGCAAGACGTCCAGCGCGCGCATCCTGGCCCGCTCGCTCAACTGTGAGCAGGGCCCCACGCCGGAGCCGTGCGGCGTCTGCCTGTCCTGCAAGTCGCTCGCCAACGACGGCGCCGGCTCGATCGACGTGATCGAGATCGACGCGGCCAGTCACGGCGGTGTCGACGACGCCCGTGAGCTGCGGGAGAAGGCGTTCTTCGCGCCGGCCAACAGCCGCTACAAGATCTACGTGATCGACGAGGCGCACATGGTCTCGTCGGCCGGCTTCAACGCGCTGCTCAAGCTCGTCGAGGAGCCGCCGGAATATGTGAAGTTCATCTTCGCCACCACCGAGCCGGACAAGGTGCTCGGCACGATCCGCTCGCGGACGCATCACTACCCGTTCCGGCTGATCCCGCCCGCGACGCTCCGGCCATACCTGCAGACCCTCACCGAGGCCGAGGGCGTCAAGGTCGAGCCGGCGGTGTTCCCACTGGTGGTGCGGGCCGGCGGCGGCAGCGCGCGGGACTCGCTCTCGGTCCTCGACCAGCTGATCGCCGGCGCCGGGCCGGACGGGGTGAGCTACGCCCGCGCGGTCGCCCTGCTCGGCGTCACCGACGCGGCCCTGATCGACGAGATGTGCAACGCCCTGGCCGCCGGGGACGGCGCCGCGGCCTACGAGACCATCGACCGGGTCGCCGAGGCCGGCCACGACCCCCGGCGGTACGCGTCCGACCTGCTCGAACGCCTCCGCGATCTGATCATCCTGCAGCAGGTGCCGGACGCGGTCGCCAAGGGCCTGATCGACGGCCCGGCCGACCAGCTCGAGGCGATGCACGGCCAGGCCGCCGTCCTCGGCGCGGCGACCCTCTCCCGCTGCGCGGACATCGTGCACAACGGTCTGGTCGAGATGCGCGGGACGACCGCACCGCGGCTCCTGCTGGAGCTGATCACCGCACGGATGCTGCTTCCCGGGGCCGACGACTCGGCCGGGGCGCTGCTGCAGCGGTTGGAGCGTCTGGAAAAACAAGGACCGATTTCCGACGTACGGGCGGTGGCTCCGGTCCCGTCGTCGGGCGCTGAGGTCGTGGCGCCCGCCGGTGGGCCGGTCGCGGTCGCGCCGGACTCCGCCGGCGGTGGTGGGCTGGCTGCCGCACGGGCGGCTGCCGCGGCGGCGGCTCGGGGGAAGGCGGCCGGGTCGGCACGTCCCGTCTCGCCGGCGGCTGCTCCGGTCTCCGCTGTGCCCGCGTCTGCGCCCGCTCCGGCGGTGGCTGACCCGGCTCCTCCTGCTGTTGCGCCGGTTTCTGCCGCGCCTGCGGTTTCGGCCGCGCCGGTCGCTCCTGCTCCTGCTTCTGTGGCGCCGGTTTCGGCTGCTCCCGGGGGTGGGCCTGCGGAGGCTGACTGGAACCAGGTGGCCGACGGCGGTTACTACGACGACGAGCCGCCGTGGGACGAGGAACCGCCGGCCGACTCGGAACCGGCCGCGCCGGCGCCGCCCCGGGCCGGGCTGCCCCAGGTCCGCACGGTCTGGCTGGCCTTCGGCGCGAAGGACGACAAGATCCAGGCGATGCAGGCGCACGGCATCGGCCTGCGGGACGTGGACGGCGAGACGGTCCGGTTCACCGCCCCGAACCCGAGGTATGCGGAACGTTTCCTCACCTACACCGACCGGATCGCGGCGGAGTTCGCCGGCGAGCTCGGCGGCCGCTGGCAGATCCGCTGCGACGTGGGTGACGCCGTCGCCGAGGCTCCGGCCCGCGACAACGTGGCTCCCCAGGGGCGCGCTCCGTCCGCCGACCAGGCCGCGGGCCGCGACCAGGCGACCGGCCGGGACCAGTCCGCGGGCCGCCGGATGCCGGCCGCCCGCCCGCCGTCGTCCGCCGGCTCGCCCGCGGCCACCTCTTCGGCGGCGCCCTCGTCGGCGGCGCCCGAGCGCAACACCGGGCGCACGGAGTCCCGCCCGTCCCGGCCGCAGCGAGCCCCGGCCACCGACGATGCCGACGACTGGCCGGCGGCTTCCCAGCCGGCCCCGTCCACGCCACTCCCGCCCGAGCCGACCGACGACCACGGCCCGGCGGCAGCCCGTTCGGCTCCGTCCGGCGCGCGCCCGCCCGAGTCGGCGGGTGACAGCCGGTCTGCTCCGGCCGATCCCGGCCCGTTGCCGCCGGAACCTGCCGATGATCCTTACGCCGACTCCGCGAGCCCTTCCGAGCCGTCCGCCGGTGAGGTTCAGCAGAGCGCCGACACCGACTGGCCGGAGCCGGTTCGTCCGGGCACGGCGACTCTGCGGTCGGTCCCGCCCCCGGCTGACGATGACTGGCCGGAACCGGTCAAACCCGGCTCCCAGCCGCAGGCCGGCGGAGCGGTCCCGGCCGGCAGCGCCTACGCCTCCGCGGCACCTGCCGGCCAGGTGGCTGACAGCGCTCGGGCCACCGCGGTGCCCGCGGGCCTCGGCTCGACTGCTTATTCGGCGTCGGATGGCGGCATCTCCGCGGCCTCGACCGGCCCGGCGATGAATCCCGCCGGGTCCGCGGCTGCCTCGGCCGCGCCGGCGCCGACTGTGGAAGATCGCGGCTCCGGCAGCGCGCCTGGGCCGGGGGCCGGCGTCTCGGCGGGCCCTGGGGCCGGTGTTCCGGCCGGGTCTGGTTCGGTTGGGTCTGGTTCGGTTGGGTCTGGTTCGGATGGGCCGGCTGGGTCGGCGATTGCTGCGGCGCGGGCGGCGGCGATCGCTCCGCAGGCGGCCGCGTCGGCTGCGAATGCGGGGGCGTCCGCTTCGGGGGCCGGCGCGGTTTCGGGGGCGCCGGCTCGGTCGGCGGCGATGGAGGCGGCTCGGGCTGCCGCGTCGCGTGGGGGGAACGCGAGCCCGAACAGCGGGCTGGCCGCCGCCCGCGCGGCCGCCGCCAACGCCGGAAAGCCGACGACCAAGGCCGCGGCCCCGTCCGGCGGCCCGGGCGGTTCTGCCTGGTCGGACGGCACGCCGATCGGCGAGGCGCCCTACGACCCGGAATACGACGGCGCGCCGCCTCCCCAGGCCGGCGGATTCGAGGGCTTCGACCCGGGGGATGAGCCGTCGGACGAGGTCATCGACGAGAAGACGGCCCGCCAGAGCAGCGAGGAACACGCCCTCCAACTGCTCCGCGACGCCTTCGGTGCCGAGAAGATCGGCGAGATGTAGAACCCGGACGAGCCGCCGGTCCCGCGAGTGCGGGGCCGGCGGTTCTTCATGTCCGCCACGCGCGGCATCGGTGGCAGACATGTCGACGCACGCCATTCGCCGTCGGCGAGGCCGGGCCGGTCGCCCGTGCGGAGTGGCCGGACCATTCGCCGCCGAATCGGTGTAGTACTGCCGGCTTGGGTTCGGCACCGGGGCTTGGACGAATGGGGCGGCCGGCAGAACGACGTACCGGAAAGCCGGCAATTGGCGACCACGCCGCAGCCTGGAGGTGACGGCGGACCGGGCCGCGGGTAACGGGAAGTACCGCCGGCCGGCGGTGGTTGGGGGAAAGGCGCGGCGCGGCGGTGGGCTGACCGGGATCCGGGAGGGCGGCGGCTACGCTGGCGGCGGTTGACGGGACAGCCCGCCGGTCATTGACGGTGGTTGTCCGGTCCGAAGGTATGAGCGACTAATCAGAGGAGCAATGCGATGCGCCCCGGTGGACAGCCGAACATGCAGCAGCTGATGAAGCAGGCGCAGAAGATGCAGCAGCAGGTCGCCCAGGCGCAGGCCGAGCTGGCCGAGGCCGAGCTGACCGGTACGGCCGGCGGTGGCCTGGTGACGGTGACGGTGACCGGCCTGGGTGAGTACAAGGCCGTCAAGATCGACCCGAAGGTGGTCGACGCCGACGACGTCGAGACGCTGGAGGATCTGGTGCTCGCCGCGATCCACAATGCCGCCGAGGCGCAGCGGGAGCTGGCCGAGGAGAAGATGGGTCCGGCCACCGGTGGCCTGTCCCTGCCGGGGTTCTGATCCCGTGTATGAGGGCGCCATCCAGGACCTGATCGATGAGCTGGGCCGGTTGCCGGGCGTCGGCCCGAAGTCGGCCCAGCGCATCGCGTTCCATGTGCTTTCCGCGGATCCGGCCGACGTGAATCGGCTGTCGACGGCTCTGCGCAAGGTGAAGGAGCTGGTCCGCTTCTGCACCACCTGTTTCAACGTGGCCGAGTCCGAGCAGTGCCGGGTCTGCCGCGATCCGCGCCGCACCAACGAGGTGCTGTGTGTGGTCGAGGAGCCGAAGGACGTCGTCGCGATCGAGCGGACCGGTGAGTTCCGTGGGCGGTACCACGTGCTCGGCGGGGCGATCAACCCGCTGGAGGGCGTCGGGCCGGATAACCTGAAGATCCGTGAGCTGCTGATCCGCCTCGGTACCGGGGAGATCAAGGAGCTGATCCTGGCCACCGATCCGAACACCGAGGGTGAGGCGACGGCGACCTATCTGGCGCTGCTCGTGAAGCCGATGGGGATCGCGGTGACCCGGCTGGCGAGTGGTCTGCCGGTCGGCGGTGACTTGGAGTACGCGGACGAGATCACCCTCGGTAGGGCCTTCGAGGGCCGCCGCGCGGTCTGAAATTTACACGTCGTAACGCGGACGTAACGCCTCGCAGCCAGTTTGGCCCGGATTGGCTACTTGCGGGCCCCTTACGCGGTACCTTCCGTTTGTTCGGCGTCTAGGTCACGGTGACATCACGAGGGAGACACGGAAGCATCCGCGTGCGGTCGGTGAGCTTGACCCGGGCACCGCACTAGGTGAATGTTCCTCTCGATGGCGGCCACACCCGCTGTCAGGTGCCTTCGTGGCTCCGGCCCGATCTTGGCCGGCCGCGACGAGGGCCGGCACTCGAGGCATGCGATAACCGATCGGTTTACCGCTTGCAGCGTGGGCCATCGTCTCCGGGCCGTGGGAGCTTCCGTGTACCACGCGTCTGAAGGCTGTGGGCTCTCTGCTGCGCGGTGGCCGGGAGAGGACCGGCGAAACAGATGTCGCTTGGCCCAGAAGCGTCGGTCACCGACGAGGACTCGGCACCGGCGGCCGACGCGGCTGATGTGCGGGGGCCCGCCGAGAAGGCGATCGCCGGCCGCTCGCTGAGGCAGATCGCGTGGCGCCGTCTGAAGAGGGACAAGGTGGCCCTCGGTGGCGCCTGTGTCGTCATCTTCCTGATCGTGGTCGCGATCCTGGCGCCGTTGCTGTCGAAATGGCTCGGTCATCCGATCGACGAGTTCCACAACGACACCCTGGACCCGACCTTCGGTACTCCGAAGGGCGCGTTCGGTGGCATCAGCAAGGAATACATCCTCGGCGTCGAGCCGGACTCCGGCCGGGACATCTTCAGCCGGGTCCTCTACGGCGCGCAGACTTCGCTGACGGTCGCCTTCCTCTCCGCGCTCGTCTCCACCATCCTCGGCGTGGCCTTCGGCCTGGCGGCCGGCTTCCTCGGCGGCTGGGTCGACTCGGTGATCAGCCGGGTGATGGACTTCCTGCTCGCCTTCCCCCAGTTGCTCTTCTCGATCGCACTGGTCTCGGTTCTGCCGTACGAACTGTTGGGGCTCAACGCCCGATGGTCCCGGGTCGCGGTGCTGGTCTGCGTGATCGGCTTCTTCGGCTGGCCGTACATCGGCCGGATCGTCCGTGGGCAGACGCTGTCGCTGCGCGAACGTGAGTTCGTCGAGGCGGCCCGCAGCATGGGCGCCCGCTCCCCCCGGATCCTGGTGCGGGAGCTGCTGCCGAACCTGGCGGCGCCGATCCTGGTCTACACCACGCTGATCATCCCGACGAACATTCTCACCGAGGCCGCGCTCAGCTTCCTCGGCGTCGGTATCCCGCCGCCCAACCCGTCGTGGGGCGGCATGCTCTCGTCGGCGGTGCCGATCTACCAGATCGACCCGATGTTCATGATCATTCCAGGCACGTTGATCTTCATTACCGTCCTGGCCTTCAACCTCTTCGGTGACGGCCTGCGTGACGCGCTCGACCCGAAGGCCCGCTGATTCTTCAGCTGCGGCTGGAACATCGCATGTTTCGCGGACCGCACGGTTCCGCTGTTCGAGGAGGTAGGAGTACAGGTGTCCAGGAAGACTAGGGCGATTGCGGCGGCCGGCGTCGCGCTCGCGCTCGGCCTCACGACCGCCGCATGCGGCGGTTCCAAGAGCGATGACAACAAGAGCGACAGCTCCAGCGGCAGCAAGGCCGCATACAACGCCGCGATCACCAGCGTGGTCAACCCGTCCACTGCCAAGGGCGGCACGCTCAACCTGTGGTCCGCGCAGGACGCCGACTTCTGGGACCCGGCGCGTGGCTACTACGCGTTCGTCTGGAACCTGAACCGGCTCTACACCCGCAAGCTCGTCGACTACGCGTCAGCGCCGGAGAAGGCCGGTCTGGCGCTCCAGCCCGACCTGGCCTCGGCGATGCCGGAGATCAGCGCGGACAAGCTGACCTACACCTTCAAGCTGAAGAGCGGCATCAAGTTCGACGACGGCACCGCGATCACGTCGAAGGACATCAAGTACGGCATCGAGCGCATCTTCGCGCAGGACGTGCTGCCGGGCGGCCCGGTCTACCTGATCGACATCCTCGACCAGGGCCAGGGCTACAAGGGTCCGTACAAGGACACCGACCCGAACAAGCTGGGCCTGAAGACCGTCGAGACGCCGGACGACTCGACGATCGTCTTCCACCTGAAGAAGGCGCAGTCGGACTTCCTCTACCTGCTGGCCATGCCGGGCGCCGGCCCGGTGCCGCAGAAGCGGGACAAGGGCGCGCAGTACAACGCCTCCCCGGCTTCCTCGGGCCCGTACATGTTCAAGGAAGGCAGCATCCAGCCCGGTAAGGGTGCCACCTGGGTCCGCAACCCGAACTGGGACGCGTCCACGGACACCATCCGCAAGGCGCTGCCGGACCAGATCAACCTGACCGTCACCACCAACGCCGAGGACATGGACAGCCGGCTCATCGCCGGTACCGCGGACCTCGACGTCGGCCAGACCGGTGTGCAGGCGGCCGCGCGGACCAAGATCCTCCAGGACCCGACCCTGAAGGCGAACGCGGACACCCCGACCACCGGCTTCCTCCGCTACGCCGCGCTCAGCACCAACGTCGCGCCGTTCGACAACGTCGAGTGCCGCAAGGCGGTCATCTACGCCGCCGACCCGACCTCGCTGCAGACCGCCCGTGGCGGCCCGATCGCGGGTGGCGACATCGGCACCAGCATGCTGCCGCCGAACATCGCCGGCTCGGACACCAAGTACGACCCGTTCAACCGCCTCCAGGGCAAGCCGCAGGCCGAGGAGGCCAAGAAGGCCCTCGCCGCGTGTGGCAAGCCGACCGGCTTCGACACCAAGATCGCGGTCCGGAACAACAAGCCGGCTGAGGTCAAGACCGCCGAGGCGCTGCAGGCCGCTCTGAAGCAGGTCGGCATCAACGCGCAGATCGAGCAGTACGACGGTGGCAACATCTCCTCCGTCATCGGTGCGCCGGACAACGTCAAGGCCAAGGGCTACGGCATCGAGATCGCCGGCTGGGGCGCCGACTACCCGACCGGTTCGGGCTACCTGCAGCCGCTGGCCGACAGCCGGTTCATCCTGAAGAACGGCAACTACAACCTGCCGCTCATCAAGGACCCGTCGATCGACGCGCTGTTCGACCAGGCCGCGGGCGAGACCGACGCCACCAAGGCGGCGGACATCTACTCGCAGATCAACCACAAGATCATGGAAGGCGCCTACTACATGCCGTTCGTGGTCGACAAGGCGCTCAACTACCGCAACCCGCGGCTGACGAACGTCTACATCCACGACGCGTTCGGCATGGTGGACTTCCAGGCCCTCGGCACCAGCGACGGCAAGTAACCAGTCCCTGATCGCACCGGGAAATTCGAAGGGTTGGTGAAGGCCGCCCGCGGCGGGCGGGTGCCGGGTCACACCGGTGCCCGCCCGTCCTTCGGCCGAACGACGTGGTGGCTTATCTCATCCGGCGGCTGATCAACGCCGTCGTCACGCTGCTCGTGGTCACACTCGTGACTTTCGGCATCTTCTTCATGGTTCCGAAGCTCACCGGCAGTGACCCGGCGTTGCTCTACATCGGTAAGACCGCCGACAAGGTCGCGCTCGAGGGCATCCGGGAGAAGATGGGCCTCAACGACCCGATCCTGGTGCAGTACGGCAAGTTCCTCAAAGGCATCGTCGTGGGCCGCGACTACGCGAACGGCCCGGACGTCCAGCACTGCGACGCGCCCTGCCTCGGCTACTCGTTCAAGACCGAGCAGGAGGTGACCCCGCTCCTGATGGACGACCTGCCGGTGACGTTCTCGCTGGCTGTCGGCGCGGCGATCCTCTGGCTGCTCGGCGGCGTCGTCGCGGGGGTGATCTCGGCCCTGAAAAAGGGCTCGATCTCCGATCGCTCGGTGATGATCGTCGCGTTGGCCGGCGTCTCGTTACCCATCTACTTCACCGGCCTGCTGTCCAAACAGATCTTCGTGAACTGGCTCGGCTGGCTTCCGGAGGGCAACTACGTGCCCTTCCTGGAGAGTCCCAGTGACTGGTTCATCCAGATGCTGCTGCCCTGGATCACGCTGGCGTTCCTCTTCGCGGCCACCTACGCCCGGCTGACCCGGGCGAACATGCTGGAGACCCTCGGCGAGGACTACATCCGGACGGCCCGGGCCAAGGGCCTGCGGGAGCGGGCGGTGATCGGCAAGCACGCGCTGCGTTCGGGCCTGACCCCGATCGTCACCGTCTTCGGCCTCGACCTCGGCGCGCTGCTCGGTGGCGCGCTGCTCACCGAGACCGTCTTCAACCTGCGCGGCCTGGGCTACCAGGCGTTCCAGGCGATCAAGACCAGCGACCTGCCGGTGATCCTGGGCGTCACCCTGATCGCCGCGTTCTTCATCGTCACCGCGAACCTGATCGTCGATCTGGTTTACAGCGCCATCGACCCGCGCGTGCGGCTGGGCTGAGGGGAGAGCGAATGTCACGCCCATTCCTCGAGGTCAAGGATCTCAACGTCCGGTTCGAGACGGACGACGGCATCGTGCAGGCGGTCTCCGGCTCGACGTTCTCGCTGGAGGCCGGCAAGACGCTCGGCATCGTCGGCGAGTCCGGCTCCGGCAAGAGCGTCACTTCGCTGGCCCTGCTCGGCCTGCACCGGACGCGTAGCAACGCCAAGGTCAGCGGCGAGATCTGGCTGGACGACCAGGAACTGGTCACCGCCGGCGACGAGGCCGTCCGCGGCCTGCGTGGCGGCAAGATGTCGATGATCTTCCAGGACCCGCTGAGCGCGATGCACCCGTACTTCACGGTCGGTTCGCAGATCGTCGAGGCGTACCGGGTGCACCACCCCGGGGTGAACAAGAAGGTGGCCCGCGAGCGGGCGATCGACATGCTCGCCCGGGTCGGCATCCCGCAGCCGGCGCGCCGCTTCAACGACTACGCCCACCAGTTCTCCGGGGGTATGCGGCAGCGCGCGATGATCGCGATGGCGCTGGTCAACGACCCGAAGCTGCTGATCGCCGACGAGCCGACCACGGCCCTGGACGTGACCGTCCAGGCGCAGATCCTGGACCTGATCCGGGACCTGCAGAACGAGTTCGGCTCGGCGGTCATCATGATCACGCACGACCTGGGTGTGGTGGCCGAGCTGGCCGACGACGTCCTGGTGATGTACGGCGGCAAGGTGATCGAGCGGGGCCCGACGATCGACCTGTTCCAGCGGCCCCAGCACCCGTACACCTGGGGTCTGCTCGGCTCGATGCCGCGGCTGGACCGTGAGGTGCGCGACCGGCTCACCCCGGTCAAGGGCACGCCGCCCAGCCTGATCAACCTGCCGTCCGGCTGCGCCTTCCACCCGCGCTGCCCGTACGCGGGCCGCAACGGCGACCGGTCGTTCACCGAGACGCCGCTCCTGATCGGTGAGGGGCACGCGGTCGCCTGCCACCTGCCGCCGGAGGAACGCACCCGGTTGTTCAAGGAAGAAGTAGCACCGAACCTCTGAGCGGGGAAGAGAGAGAACCATGAGCGAGAACCTGCTCGAGGTGACCGGGCTGCAGAAACACTTCCCGATCACGAAGGGGCTGTTCAAGCGCCAGGTCGGCGCGGTCCGCGCGGTGGACGGCATCGACCTGACCGTCCGGTCCGGCGAGACGCTGGGCCTGGTCGGCGAGTCCGGCTGCGGCAAGTCGACGGCCGGCCGGCTCTTTACCCGGATCCTGGAGCCGACCGGTGGCAAGGTCCTCTTCGAGGGCCAGGACATCAGTCACCGGAACATGGTCCAGTTGCGGCCGCTGCGCCGGGACGTCCAGATGATCTTCCAGGACCCGTACTCGTCGCTGAACCCGCGGCACACCATCGGCACGATCATCTCCGCGCCGCTGCAGATCCAGAACATCCCGACCCCGCAGGGCCTGAAGAAGGCCGTGCAGGACCTGTTGGAGCTGGTCGGGCTCAACCCGGAGCACTACAACCGGTACCCGCACGAGTTCTCCGGCGGCCAGCGCCAGCGCATCGGCATCGCCCGGGCGCTCGCGCTGCGGCCGAAACTGATCATCGCCGACGAGCCGGTTTCCGCGCTCGACGTGTCGATCCAGGCGCAGGTGGTCAACCTGCTGGAGGACCTGCAGAGCGAGTTCGACCTGACCTACGTCTTCATCGCGCACGACCTGTCGGTGGTCAGGCACATCTCCGACCGCGTCGCCGTGATGTACCTCGGGAAGGTCATGGAGATCGCCAACCGCGACGATCTCTACAAGAGCCCGCGGCACCCGTACACCGTGGCGCTGATGTCGGCCGTCCCGGTGCCGGACCCGGTCCGGCGCGACCGCGCGCAGCGCAACCGGGTGCTGCTCACCGGCGACGTGCCGAGCCCGATCAACCCGCCGTCCGGCTGCCGGTTCCGCACCCGCTGCTGGAAGGCGCAGGACATCTGCGCGACCGAGGAGCCGCCGCTGGTCACGCGGCTGGACGACCCGGAGTCGCACCAGACCGCCTGCCACTTCCCGGTGGTCGACGACGAGGCGGTCGCGGGCCGCACGCCGGCCTCCGCGCCGGCTTAAGGCTCAAAAACCGATTATTCGGTACGACGTGCGCACCGCGCCCGAGGTCAGGACCATCTGACCTCGGGCGACCGGTAGAAGTGCACGTCCCGGCGGATCCATCGCTCGCCGTACCCACCGAGCCGGTCCCGGAACGAGATCCAGTCGTGCGTCGCCCACGGTGACCAGCCCAGCTCGGCGATCGCCGCCATCCGCGGGAACGCGTGGAACTCCACGTCGTCGTAGTCGCGCAGGGTCTCCGACCAGAGCGGCCCCTCCACCCCCAGCACCGCGCTCGACGGGACGCCGTGCGCCCAGGTCGCCGGGTCCCAGTCGTACGCGGTCCGCATCTCGATCGTCCCCGCCCAGTGCAGCCCGCCCGGGGTGAGCAGGTCGTACTGCATGTCCAGGTAGGTGCGGTCGGCCGGGGACAGGATCACCTTCGCCCCGCCCCGCGCCGCCGCGGCGACCGAGGGCCGGTCCCGGGTGACCGCCCAGTACTGGATCACCGCGTCCGTCGCCGCGGGCGCGTTCGCGATCTCCTCCCAGCCGGTCGCGGTCTTTCCGTACTTCGCGACCAGCGGCAGCACCCGCTGCTCGAACGCCAGGTAGTCGGTGTGCGGGGTGGACATCGCCTCGTCCCCGCCCAGGTGCAGGTAGGGGCCCGGGGTCAGCGCGGCGAGCTGGCGGATCACGTCCTCGGCGAACCGGTACGTGACCTCCTTGCCGGCGCAGAGCGAGCTGTACCCGACCCGGATGTCGATCCGCGGCCGCGGCGCCACCCCGTCGCAGGTCAGCTCCGGGTACGCCACCTGGGCCGCGTTCACGTGCCCGGGCATGTCGATCTCCGGGACGATCGTCACGAACCGCCGCGCCGCGTAGTCGACCAGGTCCCGATAGTCGTCCTGGGTCAGGTAGCCGCCGCCGATCCCGCGCACCCCGGTGCCCGGCCCGCCGCCGACCGTGGTCAGCCGGGGCCAGCCGTCGATCTCGATCCGCCAGCCCTGGTCGTCGGCGAGGTGCAGGTGCAGATAGTTGATCTTCAGGCGGCTGAGCTCGTCGACGTAGCGCTTCACGTCGGCCGGCGGGTGGAAGTGCCGGGCCAGGTCGAGCATCGCGCCGCGGTACGCGAACCGCGGCCGGTCCCGGATCACGCCGGCGGGAATGGCCCAGTCCTGGTGTCGTACCGTCGTCGCTTCGATCGCCGGCGGGACCAGCTGGCGCAGGGTCTGCACGCCGGCGAAGAGCCCGGCCGGGCCGTTGGCGCGCAGCGCCACGGCCGTGCTGTCGATCTCCAGCCGATAGCCCTCGGCACCCAGCCACGGGTCGGTGACGGTGTTGATCCGCAGGTCGACGGCGTTCCCATCGGTCCCGTCGGCCGGGCGGACCGGGAACGGATAGCCGGTGGCCGGGCGCAGGATCGCGGCGAGCTGCTCGGCGACCGGCGTCGCGGCACCGGTCGCGGTGAGCACGGTGGCCGCGGTGAGCCGAAAAGGATCAGATTTCGACGGTACGACCTCGACCGGAACCGGGATCACGCTGCCCAGCGTCGTCGCGGGCGGTGGCCGGTGCGCCGCCGAGCCGGTCGTCGCGGCCAGCACCAGGCCCGCCGCGACGACCATCCGGAACAGCATTCGGGTAGGCACGCCCCCGAACACTACGAATGTCGATCAACCCTCGGGGCGGTTGAGGATCCCGACGGCGATGTTGTGCACGGCGTCCAGGTCGGCCGGATCGGCCAGCTTGGCCTTGCCGCCGGTGACGACGTACCACTCCTCGGCGTCCTTGTACTGCACGCGCAGGGTCAGATCGGTCCCGACGAGCTCGGTGCGCAGCGTCAGGTCGCCGGTGACGACGCCGACCTCGTCGGTCATTACGCCGCCCGGGCCGGGCACGATGTCGGTCGTCTTGCTCGGGCCCGTCGCCTCCGGCGCGGCCGGGGGTGTTTCGGCGGCCGGCGCCGCGGCCGCCGCTGGTTCGGCGGCCGCGGGCTCGGCGGGCTTCTCGGCCGGCGGCGCCTTGCTCTGGTCAGATTCGGTCATCAGCAGGTTCCCAGCATGTCCTTCAAGGCGTCCTTCTCCTTCTGGGTGACGTTGAGCTTGTAGTAGCTCTTCACAGTTACCCAGTCCTGGGCGTAGGAGCACCAGGCATCCTGCGCCGGCGGTTTCCAGGTCGACGGGTCCTGGTCGCCCTTCGACCGGTTCGAGCCGGCCGAGACCGCCACCAGCTGCGGGCGGTCCAGGTCGTTGGCGAACGCCTCGCGCTGATCGGTGGTCCACGCCGCGGCGCCCGAGCGCCACGCGGCGGCCAGCGGGACCATGTGGTCGATGTCCACCGCGCCCGGCGTGGTCACGGTCTTGTCGTCGTAGAGGCTCTTCCAGGTGCCGGCGACCACATTGCAGCCGGAGAGCTTCACCTTGGTGCCGTCGCGCTCCAGCACCGAGTCCCGGACGTCGCAGTTCTTGCCGGTGCTCTTCCAGTGCGGGAACTTCTCCCGGCTGTAGCCGGCCATCGTCCCGGTCTTGGCGACGACGGTCAGCTTGCCGAGCAGCGCGTGGGCGTCCTTCGCGGAGCCCGGTTTGGCACCCGAGGTGGAACCCGAGCCGCTGGTCGGCGCGGTGCCACCGGGATCACCGGCGTCGACGGTCTCGCAGCCGGCGGTGAGGGAGGCGGTGATCAGGAACGGAAGGAACCATCGAACAGCGTTACGTGGGGGCACTCGCTCAGAGTAAGGCCGTCCCCCGCGTGTCGCCTCCTGGCAGCACGCGGGGGAGTGACTTTGTTACCTCAGCGAGCGCGGTTGATCGCGCTGGTGACAGCCTTGATCGACGCGCTGACGATGTTGGCGTCGATGCCGACGCCCCAGAACGCGCGGTCCCCGACCTCGACCTCGACGTACGCCGCGGCCTGCGCGTCCCCACCCGACGTGAGCGCGTGCTCCTGGTAGTCCAGCACCCGGGCCTTGATCCCCAGCGGCTCGACCGCCTGGGTGAACGCGTCGATCGGGCCGTTGCCGACGCCGACCAGCGGGCGCCGCATGCCGCGGTGGATCACCTCGACGTCGATCTCGACCTTGCCGTCCACCGTGGCCGTGCTGTACGTCTGGACCTTGAACGCGCTGGCCAGCTGGTGCTCGACCAGGTATTCCTGGGCGAAGATGTCCCACATCTGCTGCGGGGAGACCTCGCCGCCCTCCTCGTCGGTGTGGTGCTGCACCACGCCGGAGAACTCGATCTGCAGCCGCCGC
Source organism: Actinoplanes sp. L3-i22 (assembly GCF_019704555.1). Classification (NCBI taxonomy): domain Bacteria; kingdom Bacillati; phylum Actinomycetota; class Actinomycetes; order Micromonosporales; family Micromonosporaceae; genus Actinoplanes; species Actinoplanes sp. L3-i22. The sequence continues at coordinate 11,677,136 of NZ_AP024745.1, read as the reverse complement.
GGCATGTCGAGCTTGTGCTCCTCCTTCATGATGTACGCCACCCCGCCCTTGCCGGACTGCGAGTTGACCCGGATGACCGCCTCGTACGTGCGGCCGACGTCCTTCGGGTCGATCGGCAGGTAGGGGACGCCCCAGGTGAAGGAGTCGATCTCGACGCCGGCCGAGTCCGCGTCGGCCTGCAGGGCGGTGAAGCCCTTCTTGATCGCGTCCTGGTGCGAGCCGGAGAACGCGGTGTAGACCAGGTCACCCGCGTACGGGTGCCGCTCGTGCACCGGCAGCTGGTTGCAGTACTCCACCGAGCGCTTGATCTCGTCGATGTTCGAGAAGTCGATCTGCGGGTCGATGCCCTGGGAGAACACGTTCAGCCCCAGGGTGACCAGGTCGACGTTGCCGGTGCGCTCGCCGTTGCCGAACAGGCAGCCCTCGATCCGGTCCGCCCCGGCCAGCAGGCCCAGCTCGGCGGCGGCCACCGCGGTGCCCCGGTCGTTGTGCGGGTGCAGGCTCAGGATCACGCTGTCCCGGCGGGGCAGGTTCCGGTGCATCCACTCGATCGAGTCGGCGTAGACGTTCGGGGTGGCCATCTCGACGGTGGCCGGCAGGTTGATGATCAGCGGCCGGGCCGGGGTCGGGTCGATCACGTCGATCACCGCGGAGCAGATCTCCAGCGCGTACTCCAGCTCGGTGCCCGTGTAGGACTCCGGCGAGTACTCGTAGAAGATCTCGGTGTCCGGGGTGTGGATCTCCGCGTACTTCTGGCAGAGCCGGGCGCCGGTCGTCGCGATGTCGGTGATCCCGTCCTTGTCCAGGCCGAAGACCACCCGCCGCTGCAGCACCGAGGTCGAGTTGTAGAAGTGCACGATGGCGCGCTTGGCGCCGCGGATCGACTCGAAGGTCCGGTCGATCAGGTGCTCGCGGCACTGCACCAGCACCTGGATGGTGACGTCGTCCGGGATCAGGTCCTGCTCGATCAGCTGGCGGACGAAGTCGAAGTCGGTCTGGCTGGCCGCCGGGAAGCCGACCTCGATCTCCTTGTAACCCATCTTCACCAGCAGCATGAACATCCGCCGCTTGCGGTCCGGGGACATCGGGTCGATCAGGGCCTGGTTGCCGTCGCGCAGGTCGACCGCGCACCAGCGCGGGGCCTTCTCGACGACCCGGCTCGGCCACTGCCGATCGGGCAGGGGGATCGAGAACTGCTTCTGGTACGACTCGTACCGCTGGAACGGCATCGAGCTGGCGCGCTGCGAATTATCGGCGAACGTGGACATGTGACTGCTCCAGTCAGGAAGAAGACGAGCAGGCGGCGCGCGTCACCACCGCGACGGGGTGCCGGCCTGGAATGAGGCCCCGTCGCGGCAGAGAAGGAGGAGAGTCACCTGCCACATGTCGCAGCCCACGTTACGTGATCCCGATCGGGGCGGCTAACCGTACGACCGGATCGTGGGATTTCCGCATGCCGGTCAGCCGGCCGCCGCGGAGGGGGCGGTGTCCTGCTCGGACGGCGTACCCGGCTGGTCCGACATGCCCATCGCCTCGCCACCGACCTCCGGCCCGGGGAACTGCACGGCGGCCGGGGCGGCGACCTGGCGGACCAGTTTGAGCACGCCGAAGCCGACCCGGGCCGCGGTGAGCAGCCCGTCCGGCGCGTAGCAGTAGACGCCGACGTCGACCGGCGCGTCCAACCCGGCGGTGATCGAGTCGACCGAGTAGCAGGTGCCGCCCTGCGCGCCGGCCAGCGGCTGCACCGCGGAGACCGCGAGCGCCGCGTCCCGGTCGGTGAAGACCGGCAGCCACTGCCGGAACAGTCGCTGCACCTTCGGGTCGTACCGGCTCGGCACCTTCTCCCCCTTCGACGCCACGTGCACGCAGCCGGGCGTGATCGGCGCCCCGGTCATCGAGATCGTGCACTGGTAGACGCCGTTCGGGTTGTGCACGATCGACACGTCCGCGGAGCCGCCGAGCGCGCCGTTCGCGATGTCGACCCGCCAGCTGCCGTCGTTGGCGACCGTGGCGACCACGTTGCGGGCCACCCCGTCACCGCCGGTGAAGGAGTAGAGCGCGGCGTAGTGCCGGTCCATCGCGAGCGCGGCCAGGCCGGCCAGCTGGACCCGGAAGTCCGGGCCGCCGGCGGTCGCGGTCGCCGAGGCGGGGGCCGAGCTCGCCGGGGCGGCGTCGGGTGGGTCGTCACCGCCGCAGCCGGCCAGGCCGAGGGCCAGCACGGCGACGGTCAGCGCGGACAGGCCGCGCCCGGATCCGGAGGGAAGGCGCACCGAGACATTCTCGCCTCATACCGCCCGATGCGTGCGACACGCCGGTCCCGGCCGCCCGGCGTGTCGCGCCGGAACGGCCGGATTCTGGGATCGTCTGTCGAGGTCGCGACCTCGCGCGGCTAGGGTGGTGGCGATTGCCCTGAAAGGATTGGTTGGCCGTGGCTCTTGTGGTGCAGAAGTACGGTGGCTCGTCGGTGGCGAACGCCGAGCGCATCAAGCGCGTGGCCGAGCGCATCGTGGCCGCCCGCAAGTCCGGTGACGACGTCGTCGTGGTCGTCTCCGCGATGGGCGACACCACCGACGAGCTGATGGACCTGGCCAACCAGGTCAGCCCGCTGCCGCCGGGCCGGGAACTGGACATGCTGCTCACCTCGGGCGAGCGGATCTCGATGGCGCTGCTGGCCATGGCGATCCACAACCTGGGTTACGAGGCGCGGTCCTACACCGGCTCCCAGGCCGGCGTGCTGACCACCTCGGTGCACGGCAAGGCCCGGATCATCGATGTGACCCCCGGCCGCCTGCGGACCGCGCTGGACGAGGGCGCCATCGCCATCGTCGCCGGCTTCCAGGGCGTGTCGCAGGACACCAAGGACATCACCACGCTCGGCCGGGGCGGGTCGGACACCACCGCGGTCGCGCTCGCCGCGGCGCTGCACGCCGACGTCTGCGAGATCTACACGGATGTGGACGGCGTCTTCACCGCCGACCCCCGGATCGTCCCGGACGCCCAGCACATCAAGAAGATCACCTACGAGGAGATGCTGGAGCTCGCGGCCGGCGGTGCGAAGGTGCTGATGTTGCGATGCGTGGAGTACGCGCGGCGCTTCAAGGTGCCGATCCACGTACGATCTTCGTACTCGAACAAAGAAGGCACGCTCGTCACCGGCTCGATGGAGGACCCTGACGTGGAACAAGCACTGATCACCGGGGTCGCGCACGACCGCAGCGAGGCCAAGATCACGATCGTCGGCGTGCCCGACGAGCCGGGTTCGGCCGGGCGGATCTTCGAGACCGTCGCGCAGGCCGAGATCAACATCGACATGATCGTGCAGAACGTGTCGACCGAGGGCACCGGCCGCACCGACATCTCGTTCACCCTGCCGAAGGCGGACGGGTCGACCGCGATGAGCGCCCTCGACAAGATCAAGGGCCAGATCAAGTTCAAGAGCCTGCTCTTCGACGACCACGTCGGCAAGGTCTCGCTGATCGGCGCCGGCATGCGCTCGCACCCGGGCGTCGCCGCCTCCTTCTTCGCCTGCATCGGTGAGGCCGGGGTGAACATCGAGATGATCTCCACGTCGGAGATCCGGGTCTCGGTCGTCTGCCGGGACACCGACCTCGACACCGCGGTCCGCGCCGTGCACGACCAGTTCGAGCTCGGCGGGGCCGAGGAGGCCGTCGTCTACGGCGGTACAGGCCGGTAAGCCGCACGATGGCGCGGCCCACGCTCGCCGTCGTCGGAGCCACCGGTTCCGTCGGGACCGTCATGCTCGACCTGCTCTCGTCCCGGCGTGACGTCTGGGGCGAGATTCGGCTGGTCGCTTCGGCACGGTCCGCCGGCAAGTCACTGACCTGCCGAGGCGAGACCCTTGAGGTACGGGCGTTGACCGCCGAGGTCTTCGACGGCGTCGACGTGGCGATGTTCGACGTGCCCGACGACGTGGCCGCGCACTGGGCGCCGATCGCGGTGTCCCGGGGCGCCGTCGTGGTCGACAACTCCGCCCAGTTCCGGATGGAACCGGACGTGCCGCTCGTCGTGCCCGAGATCAACCGCGACATGCTCGGGTACCGCCCGCGCGGCATCGTCTCCAGCGCGAACTGCACGGTCGCCGCGATGATCATGGCGGTGGCCCCGCTGCACTACGAGTACGGCCTGCGCGAGCTGGTGCTGGCGACCTACCAGTCCGCCTCCGGGGTCGGCCAGATCGGCGTGGACACGCTGCACGACCAGCTGACCAAGGTGGCCGGTGACCGGCTGCTCGGGTCGCGGCCGGGGAACGTACGGCAGGCGGTCGGCGACGACCTCGGGCCGTTCCCGGCCCCGCTGGCGCTGAACGTGGTGCCGTGGGCCGGCGATCTGGGGCCGCTCGGCTGGTCCGCCGAGGAGCTCAAGCTCCGCAACGAGACCCGCAAGATCCTCGGGATCGGCGCGCTGAAGGTCTCCGCGACCTGCGTCCGGGTGCCGGTGGTGACCGGGCACTCGGTCGCCGTGCACGCGGTCTTCGCCGCCGAGGTGACCGCGGACGGCGCCCGCCAGGTGCTGCGCAACGCGCCCGGCGTGATCCTGGTCGACGACCCGGAGGCCGGCGAGTTCCCGATGCCGATCGACGCGGTCGGCACCGACCCGTCCTGGGTCGGCCGGATCCGGCGGGCGATGGACGACCCACGCGCCCTGGACTTCTTCGTGACCGGCGACAACATGCGCAAGGGCGCCGCCCTCAACACGGTCCAGACCGCCGAGCTTCTCGCCGCCGAACTGAGCAAGTGACCCGCCGGCGGCGTCAGACAGCCCCCGGGAGCCGGTCATGTTGACATGTTGACTCGACTTGACGCACTCAACATGTTGATTTGAGACAGCCGTCAAGTGCAGTCAACAGTCGAGTCAACACATCAACATGACAACGCGCCGCCAGCCCCGCTCAACAGGGTCCACTGACCGCGAGCCGCGTTGCCGGCTGAGTCCGCGCGGCGGGTTGGGTCTGCGCGCGGTTGAGTCGCGTGGCGGTTGGGTTCACGCGGCGGGTTGGGCTTGTGGCGGGCTGGGTCTGCGCGGCGGTTGAGTTTGCTTGGTGGTTGCGGTCCTTGGCCGGCGCTTGCGGTCGTGTGCGGCGTCAGAGCGAGCCGTGAGTGCCGGCCGGCGACCGTGGGGCGCGGCGGCCGGGGTGGGAGTGGGCTGCAGGTTTGCGGACCTTTTAGACCGTGCCCACCCTCGGACGTCGCCCTGTAGGGGCTCGCGTTCTGGGCGCGCCAGCGCCCTGCGAGGCCCGGAAGGGTCCCCGCGGGAGCGACGATCAGTTATTGGCCGCAGCCGAGGCAAGAAAGGTCTTGAAGTTGATCCTGGGTTCGATGTGACGCGCCGGGACGCGCCACATCGAGCCAGGGCAGGTCATGATGCGCCCGGGACGCGCCACATTGAGCCAGAGCAGGTCAGGACGCGCCCGGGACGCGCCATATCGAGCCAGGGGCGGTCAGGACGCGGCGGCGTCCAGGTCGGCGCGGGTGAGCAGGGCGCGGAGGGTGATGCCGTCGGCGGCCAGGGCCTGGGAGCCGCCCTCCTGCCGGTCGATCACGCAGAGCGCGTGGTCCACGTGCGCGCCGAGTTTGCGTAGCTCGCCGGTGGAGATGACGACCTGGCCGCCGGAGGTCACCACGTCCTCGACGACCAGCACGCGGCGGCCGGCGATCTCGGCGCCCTCGACGAGCCGGGCGGTGCCGTACTTCTTCGCCTCCTTGCGGACGAAGGCGGTCGGCAGCTGGGCGTGCCGGGCGAGCGCGGTGACCACCGCGATGCCGCCCATCTCCAGGCCGGCGAGCACCTCGGTGCCGTCCGGGATCAGCACGGCGAGCCGCTCGGCGAGCCGGTCGAGCAGCACCGGGTCGGCCTCGAACTGGTACTTGTCGAAGTATTCGTTGGCGATGCGGCCGGAACGCAGCGTGAATTCGCCGGTCAGGCGGCTCACGGAACGCACCTGGCGGGCGAGGTCGATGGAGTCAGTCACAAGGTCTGAGCTTGTCAGGCGAGGGTACGGCGACGCGCGACCACCCCGGTCGTCACTCGTTGGCGTACTTGATCTCCGCAATACGGCATTCTATGTCTGTTTGGGGTAGTTTTCGCCTAATTAGCGGCTTGTGCCCGGAAGGAACATTGCTGTGACACCCTTCGCCATCCTCTTCCTGCTCGCCTTCGCCGGATCGTCCTGCTTCGCGGTCGGCCGGGCCTTCGGACGTGGCGAGCGTTACGAGCGCGGCTACCGGGAGGGCTTTCGGGACGGCGAGACCGGCTCGCTGGCCCGGGCCACGCGGCTCATGCAGCTCGGCGAGCGGCAGACGATCGCGCCGGTGGTGGAGACCATGCTCGGGCCGTACGCGGTGCCGCAGCAGATGGCGCCGCGACCGGTCGGGCCGGCGGTGGCCGGGGTGCCGGTGCGGCCGGGGTTCGCGGTCTGACCCGTCCGGAGCAGGTCGCAGCCTCGCGTTAGAGAAGCGCGGGGCGTTTTGTCGTGCGCGGGATCACCTGGGCGACAGTGCCCCGGAAGCCTGCGGATCGCCCGGGTGGCAGCGCCCCGGAAGCCTGCGGATCGCCCGGGTGGCAGCGCCCCGGAAGCCCGGGGATCGCCGGAGCGGCAGCGCCCTGGAAAGAAGTCAGGCCCGACCTCCGTTTCCGGAAGCCGGGCCTGTCTGCAAGCTGGTCGGGGTGGCGGGATTTGAACCCACGGCCTCTACGTCCCGAACGTAGCGCGCTACCAAACTGCGCCACACCCCGGTGCTGCAGAAAGAATACTAGCGGACTCCGGAGCACCCCCGAAATCCGGGACCCCTAAACGCTGTTTGTGCAGGTCAGCGCGGGATCAGGGTGAGGATCGAGGCCTCCGGGCGGCAGGCGAAGCGGATCGGTGCGGTCGGGTGTGTGCCCAATCCGGCCGAGACGTGCAGCCACGCGTCCGAGCCGGGCCAGCGGTGCAGGCCCTTCGCCATCCGGGTGGGCAGGTCGCAGTTGGTGGTCAGGGCGCCGTAGCCGGGCACGCACACCTGGCCGCCGTGCGTGTGCCCGGCCAGCAGCAGCTCGAAGCCGTCCGCCGCCATCGGGTCCAGCACCCGGGAGGCCGGCGTGTGGGTGACCCCGAGGTGCAGGTCGGCGCCGGCGCTGATCGGGCCGGCCACCGCGGGGTAGTCGTCCCGCTCGACGTGCGGATCGTCCACACCGGCCAGCTCGATCGAGCGGCCGCCGGCCTTCAGGACGATGCGGGCGTTGTTCAGGTCGGCCCAGCCGGCGTCGGTGAACGCGGCGCGCAGGTCCTCGGCGGGCAGCTCGACGCCCTGCACGTACTCCCGGTCGGGGAGCAGGTACTGCAGGGGGTTCTTGAAGACCGGGCCGCGGTAGTCGTTGCTGCCGAAGACGAACACGCCGGGGACGTCGAGCAGGGGTTCCAGGGCGCGCAGGACGCCGGGCACCGCGTACGGCGAGGCCATGTTGTCGCCGGTGACCACGACCAGGTCCGGGTCGGTGCCGATCAGCCCGGCCACCCACTCCTGCTTGCGCCGCTGGTCCGGCATCATGTGCAGATCGGACAGATGCAGGATGCGCAGCGGCTCCGCGTCCGGCTCGAGGACCGGCACGTCGAAGCGCCGGAGCGTGAACATGTTCCGCTCGACGAGGGAGGCATAGGCGAACGTCGCGCCGCCGACGGCGGCCAGCGCGGCGGCGGTGGTAATAAGGGAGCGCTTACGCATGACGGCAAGGGTAGTTTCTCCGTCCATGGGAACGCTGAAAGACCGCCTGAACGATGACCTGCACGCCGCGATGAAGTCCCGGGACGAACTGATCACCTCGACGCTGCGGATGGCCCTGTCCGCGGTGCGGACCGCCGAGGTCGCCGGCGACGAGGCCCGGGAGCTCTCCGACGACGAGGTGCTGGCGGTGCTGACCAGGGAGGCGAAGAAGCGTCGCGAGGCGGCCACCGCGTTCGCCGGCGCGGGCCGGGTCGACCAGGCGGCCAAGGAGACGGCCGAGGGCGAGGTCCTCGACCGGTACCTGCCGAAGCAGCTGACCGACGCGGAGATCGCCGAGATCGTGGGCGGGGCGCTGGCGGCCGGTGGCTTCACCGGCAAGGCGCAGATGGGCCCGGCGATGAAGGCCGCTCAGGCGGCCGTGGCGGGGCGTGCGGAGGGCGGCCGGGTGGCTGCCGAGGTGCGCCGCCGGCTCGCCTGACGCCGCGTCTCAGGGGCTTTCCCCGAGCTTTGGCCAGGCAACGAAAAACGGGCGGGAGATCGCGTCTCCCGCCCGTTTCTCGTGGTCCTACCGTCTGCCGGGTTTGGTGGTGGTGCCCGGCTGCGGGTTCTGCTGCTGGTTCTTCTTGCCGTTGCTGACCTCGATGGTCACCGCGCCGCCCTTGATCGTGCGGTCCTCCGAGGTGCCCGCGGCGGTGCCGGCCGGGCAGTCCGAGTCGACCGTCGGGCCGGTCACCGGGTCGAAGCCGGCGCCGCTGATCTTGTCCTTGGCCGAACTCATCGAGTCGCAGGTCACGTCCGGGATGCTGCGCAGGTCGCCGGTCGAGATCTTGTCGTTGCCCGGCGTCTTGAACTGAACCTTCGGCTTGCCCTTCATGTAGTCCTTGAGCGTGTACTGCACCGCCGCGTTGATGATCGGGTGCGACATCTGGTCGTGGTGGTTCTGCCAGTCCGGGTTGGCCATGTAACCGGCGACCACCAGGGACGTCGTGCCGATGATCAGCGACGCGGTCTTGCTGTCGTCGGTGGTTCCGGTCTTGCCGAAGACCGGGTGGTCGACGATGCCGTGGGTGTTGCCGGCGGTGGAGTGGCCGCCACAGCTACCGAGCTGCGACGAGTCGCCGACCGGGCAGCGGGCCGCGTCCAGCGCCGCACGGGCGACGTCCTTGGTGGTGGCCTGGATGCAGTGCGGCTTGCCGACGTCGATCTTCTCGCCGTCCTGGGTGGTGATCTGCTCGATCGGGGTGGGCTCGCAGTACTTGCCGTCACCGGCGAGCGTCGCGTAGGCGTTGGCCATCTCCAGCGGTGTGGAGTTCATGACGCCGAGGGTGAACGAGCCCCAGCCGGCCGCGTTCTTGGCCTGGAGGATGTCCGTGCTCGTGCGGAACTGGATGCCGAACCGCTTGGCCGTGGCGACCACGTTGTCCGCGCCGACCTTCTGCTCCAGCGGCACGAAGAACGTGTTCACCGAGGCGCCGAAGCCGGTCCACATGTTGAAGACGCCGGCCTCCTTGGCGCTGGCGTTGCGCGGGCACCAGTCGTCCGAGCCCGGGCAGGCCGAGCTGTCGGTCGGGGAGGTCTTGTACTTCGAGTGGAAGACCGCCGGCGCGTTGATCGGGTAGTTGAGCGGGATGCCCTTCTCCAGGGCGGTCACCATGGTGAACATCTTGAACACCGAGCCGGCCTGGTAACCGGTGATGTCGCCACCACCGGTGATCAGCGGGTTCGTGGTCTTCGGGAACGAGCCGCGGATCTTTTTCTTCTTCTTGGCCGGGTCCGGCGAGAGCTTGTTCGTCGGGTGTGCCGAGTCGTCCAGCGCGTACTTACGGTTCGTGGCGAGCAGCCGGACCTTGCCGGTGCCGGGCTCGACGCCGGCCAGCAGCAGAGCGTTCTGGCTGCTGTCGGACTGGCGGTCGGCGATCTCGGCGCGGGCCGACTCGGTGCCCTTCAGGTCGATCGAGGTGACCACCTTGTAGCCGCCGCTCTTGAGCCGCCGCTCCCGGTCGTACGACGTGGCGCCGAACGCCTCCTGGCTCATCCACCAGCGGTAGAAGTAGTCACAGAAGAAGCCCCAGCTGTTCTTGGTGACCGAGACACAGCCGTTCCCGACCGACTTGACCTTGGTCGGGATCTTCTCCTTCTTGGCCTTGTCCGCGTCCGCCTGCGTGATCGCGCCCATCTCCACCATCCCCGGGATGATGTAGTTGTCGCGGCGGGCCTGGATCTGGTCGTGCCCGGACTTCACCGTCGGGTTGAAGCTGGACGGGGCCTTCACCATGCCGGCCAGCATCGCGGCCTCGGCGACGTCCAGGTCCTTCGGCTTCTTGTTGAAGTAGACCTGGCTCGCGGCGTAGATGCCGTAGGCCTGGTTGCCGAAGGGCGCGATGTTCAGGTAGCGCTCCAGGATCTGCTCCTTGGAGAGCTGCTTCTCGACCTGCAGCGCGTACTTCATCTCGGTGATCTTGCGCTTCGGGGTGTCCTTCGTCGCGTCGACCACCTCCTGCGGGTTGGTGGCCGAATAGGCCAGCGACATCCGCACGTACTGCATGGTCAGGGTCGAGGCGCCCTGCTGGGCGCCGCCCTGGTTGTTGCTCACGAACGCGCGGGCGACACCCTTGAGGTCGACGCCGTTGTGCTCGTAGAACTTCCGGTCCTCGGCCGCGATGATCGCGGTCTGCACGTTCTTCGAGATGTCCTTCAGCGGAACGTCGCTGCGGAACTCGTCGAAGAAGGTGGTCAGCAGCGTGCGACCGTCCGAGGCATAGACCCGGGTGATCTGCGGGGAGCTGAAGTCCTTGAGCTCACTGGGCAGACTCGCGAACCCCGTCCCACCAGCTTTCGCCGCGAGGCCGGACATCGCGGCGGCAGGGAAGGCGGCCGCAGCCACCACCACACCCGCCAGCAGGCCACAGACCAGCAGCGATGTCGCGTTGGTGAAGATGTTGTGATCGCGTCTGCGCATCCAGGAGGTCACCCGAGGCAGGATACGCGAACAGTGCACGCGACCGCCCGTCGAGAGGGTGGCCTTCGCCCGTTATGAGTGTGACCTGTCACCCGCTTCGGCGGGTCGATTTCCCCCATCTGCACCAAAGATACCCCCGACCGGCCCTTGCGCTGCGGTCGCTTTGCCCGGAACTACCGGGCTATACGTATTTGAGGGACAACGTTGCGTAATCACCCAACTACAGAGCATGATGGTCCGGCGAGACATCTCGCATGACGTCTGCGCGGCCTTGGGGGACATGGGCAGCCGCGCTGGACGTTCGGGGGTGAAAGCAAGGGGGGACGTTTACCAATGGGGATGATCAGCGACTGGCCCAGCATGGCGGCATGTCAGAGTGGCGACCCTGACGCGCTGTTCGTGCAGGGCGCCGAGCAGAACGTGGCGAAGAGGATCTGCCGCAGCTGCCCGGTGCGCTACGAATGCCTCGCCGACGCCCTGGACAACCGGATCGAGTTCGGCGTCTGGGGAGGCATGACGGAACGGGAGCGGCGGGCCCTGCTGCGCCGCCACCCGCACGTGGCGAGCTGGCGGAAGATGTTCGAGGCCGCTCTGAAGGAGAAAGGCGCCGACAAGGTGCTGGTCTCCACCCGCTGATCAGGCGAGCAGCGCTTGCCTAGGCGAGCAACGCGCCGATCGTTCGCAGCCCGTCGACGTCATGGACGTCGGCGGGCTGTGCTGCGACCGAGGTCGTCGGCACCTCCGGGAACGCCTCGGTGAAGGCGGCCGCGACCCGGATCTCCCGCTCGGACTGGCGCAGCAGCGCGGCGTGGATCCGCAGCACGTCCGCGGTGACCGCCTGGTCGCCCGCGGCGGCCAGGCGCTCCGCCGCGGCCTCGCTCTCCGCCGCCGGCACGCCGGCCGGCTCGGTCTCGTGCATCCGGTTCAGCACCAGACCGCTGAGCGGCATCCGCTCCGCGACCAGCCGCTCGGCGAAGTAGGCCGCCTCCCGGATCGCGTCCCGTTCCGGGGCGGCGACCAGCAGGAACGAGGTCTGCGGGTCCTGCAGGATCCGGTACGTCTGGTCGGCGCGCTGCCGGAAGCCGCCGAACATCGAGTCCAGCGCGGCGACGAAGCCCGACAGGTCGGTCAGCAGCTGCGCGCCCAGAATCTTCTGCACCGCCCGGGAGAACAGCCCGAACGACGCGGTGACCAGGCTGAACACACTCCGCCCGCCGCTGCGTGCGGGAGCCACCAGCATCCGCAGCATCCGGCCGTCGAGGAACCGGGAGAGCCGGGCCGGCGCGTCCAGGAAGTCCAGCGCGGAACGCGACGGCGGGGTGTCCACGATGATCAGGTCCCACTCGTCGCCGGCCCGCAGCTGGCCCAGCTTCTCCATCGCCATGTACTCCTGCGTGCCGGCGAAGGTCGAGCTCATGGCCTGGTAGAACGGGTTCGCGAAGATCTCCGCGGCGCGGTCCGGCCGGGTGTGCTGCTCCACCACCTCGTCGAAGGTGCGCTTCATGTCCAGCATCATGGCGTGCAGCTCACCGCCGGAGGCGCCGGCGTCGATGCCCTTGACCTGGCGAGGGGTGTTGTCCAGCTCGGTCAGGCCCATGGACTGGGCCAGCCGGCGGGCCGGGTCGATGGTCAACACCACCGTGCGCCGGCCGTGCACCTCGGCGGCCCGCAGCCCGAGTGCGGCGGCGGTGGTGGTCTTGCCGACCCCACCGGAACCGCAGCAGACCACGATCCGGATGCCCGGATCGGCGAGCAGGCCGTCGACGTCGAGTCGGGGAGCGGTCACGTCAACCACTACTCCAGAGTAATGCGTCTTGATCGGACGCGAGGTGATCAAACGCTCATCAGGCGGTCGGCGAGGACATCCAGCCCCGCCCGATCCACTCCGTCGGGGAGTTGCGGCAGCTCGACCATCGGGCGGCGGCGCTCGGCCAGCTCGACCCGGAGCGATTCCTCCAGCTCCCGCCGGGTCAGGTGGGCCTGCGCCTCGGCGGCCAGCTGGTTGACCGTGGCCGGGGCGGTCGGCAGCCCGGCGGCGGCCAGGCCGCGCTTGAGCTCCGCCTTGGTCACCTTCCCGCCGGCCAGCAGCGGTGGCCGGGCGCCGTTCAGGATGATCCGCCCGACCCGGATACCCAGGCCGGTCAGCTCCTCGGCCGCGTCCAGGGTCTCCTGCACCGGCATCTCCTCCAGCAGCGTGACGATGTGCACGGCGGTGATCGGCGAGCGCAGCAGGGAGGAGACGCCGTCGCTCTGGGTCTTGATCGGGCCCATCTTGGCCAGCCGGGCGGTCTCCGCGGTCACGTTCAGGAAGCGGCCGATCCGGCCGGTGGGCGGGGCGTCGAGCACCACCGCGTCGTAGACCCGGCGGCCGTCCGAGGACCGGGTGGTGGCCTCCTTGACCTTGCCGGTCAGCAGCACGTCCCGCAGGCCCGGGGCGATCGTGGTGGCGAAGTCGATGGCGCCGACCTTGCGCAGCGCCCGGCCGGCCGCGCCGAGCTTGTAGAACATGTCGAGGTATTCGAGGAGGGCTTCCTCGGGGTCGACCGGCAGGGCGCGGACCTCGCCGCCGCCGGTGGTGGTGGCGATCCGGCGCTCCGCGTACGGCAACGGGTCGAGCCCGAACAGCTGGGCGATGCCCTGCCGGCCCTCGACCTCGACCAGCAGCGTGCGGCGGCCGCCGGCGGCCAGACCCAGGGCCAGCGCGGCGGCGACGCTGGTCTTGCCGGTGCCGCCCTTGCCGGTGACGATGTGCAGTCGTTCCGGCCAGTTGCCGTGATGCTCGCCCATGTCGTCCACGTTACGGCGTTCGGGAAAGGTGGCTCAGCCGGAGACTTCGCAGACCAGCCACCCGCTCTTGCGGACGACGGTGAATTCCAGGTCCTGAGCGGCGGTTCGCTCGTCCTCGGTCGACATCACCACGCGTACGCCGACCTCGGCCTGGTTGGTGGTGTTGTTGCTCACCGCGGGCTCGTCCCAGCGGAAGCTGGCGCCCTCGTAGCCGTCGGCGTAGTCGCGGATCTGCCGCACCTGGTCGGCCAGCTTGGTCTCGTCCCGGGCCTTGCGGCAGACCAGGTCCTGCGCGGCGGCCGGGTCCTGCTGGGTGTAGACCGCGGTGAGGAACCGGTTGACCGCGGTGGTCGGGTCCGGCGAGCCGGGGTTGTCGGTGTCGCGGAACAGCAGGTACGCCGAGACGCCCCCGCCCCCGCAGAGCGCGAGCGTGGCCACCAGGGCGGCGGAGATGAAGAACGAGGAGCGCCGCTCGGTGGCGGTGTCCGGCGCCGGCGCGTGCGGGCCCGAGCCGGTCAGGCTCACCCAGATCGGCTCCGGCTCGGGCGGCTGGACCTCGGCCGGCGGGGAGTGCTCCCAGGCCAGGTGCTCGGGCGGCGGGTGCTGCCACTCGCCGGGCTTCTCGTGCCGGGCGTGCCAGGGGCCCTGCGGGGGCGGCTGGTGCCAGGGCTCGACGGCCGGGTGCTCCATGGTCGCGTCGGGAAGGGCGTGCCGGGCGTGATGGGACGGCTCGGGCTCGGGCTCGGCCTGCGTCACGTAACCCTCCGCGATCACTTACGTGCTTTCCGTGCGTTTTCCCGCTCAGCCTAGCCAACCGGCGGGAACATCGGGCCCTAAGCTGTGCCGATACCCGACTAAGGAGTGTCCGAGCATGCAGAAGTGGGAGTACGTGACCGTGCCCCTGCTGGTACACGCGACCAAGCAGATTCTCGACAACTGGGGCGAGGACGGCTGGGAGCTGGTCCAGGTCGTGCCGGGTCCCAACCCGGACAATTTGATCGCCTACATGAAGCGGGCCAAGGCATGACGACGCCGGTGGCCGGCGAGGGTGGCGTGGACGCCTACGCGAGGCTGGCCGAGCTGGGCCTGACCCTGCCGACCGTGGTCCCGCCGCTGGCGTCGTACGTGCCGGCCGTCCAGTCCGGCAACTACGTCTACGTCTCCGGCCAGCTGCCGATGGTCGAGGGCAAGCTGTCGCAGACCGGCAAGGTCGGCGCCGAGGTGACCGCCGAGGAGGCCGCCGAGCTGGCCAAGGTCTGCGCGCTGAACGCGCTGGCCGCGATCGAGTCGCTGGTCGGCCTGGGCCGGCTCGTCAAGATCGTCAAGGTGACCGGGTTCGTGGCCTCGGCCCCGGGCTTCACCGGTCAGCCGGCCGTGATCAACGGCGCGTCGAACCTGTTCGGCGAGGTTTTCGGGGAGCAGGGGCGGCACGCCCGCAGCGCGGTCGGCGTGGCCGAGCTGCCGCTGGGCGCGCCGGTGGAAGTAGAGGTCATCGCCGAAGTGGCGTGATCTTGTGCGGGTTCGGCCGGGTTTGCTCACCCATGGTGACCGGAACGGACATCGTGTCTCCGCTCACACCGGGATCGCGACGTACGATTCTCGGCATGGGGGGTGCTGAGCCCACGTCGGCCGAGGTCGACCGGCTGCCGGGTTGGGTGTCGCTGCTGCGTGCTCCCAACCCGGGCCCGATGACGCTGGACGGCACGAACACCTGGATCCTGCGCGCGCCCGGGGCGGAGTTCGCCACGGTGATCGATCCCGGTCCGCTCGACGAGGGGCACCTGCGGCGGATCGCCGAGTCGGGGCCCTATCAGTCGATCTTGGTCACGCATGGTCACCATGATCATGTCGAGGGCGTCCCGCGGCTCGTCGAGATCCTCGGTGAGTCTTTCGACCCACGCGAGAGCCCCGGTGGGAACGGTCTGGAAATACAGGTCCTGAACACTCCGGGACACACCGGTGATTCGGTGTGCTTCCTCGTCGAGTGTGAGGGCGAGCGGGTGATGTTCACCGGCGACACGATCCTGGGCCGCGGCACCACGGTGGTGGCCGCACCCGACGGGAACCTGAGCGACTATCTGGCGAGTCTCGAGCTGCTCCGGGCGTACGAAAAAGTAATTATGTTGCCCGGCCACGGACCGGCCCGCGCCGACACCGCGGCCCTGGCCGAGGAGTACCTGAAGCACCGGACGGAACGCCTTGCCCAGGTCAGGGCCGCGATGGCGGCCGGCGCGCGGACCCCGGAAGCGGTGGTCGACGTGGTGTACCCGGACATCGACCCACGGGTGCGGTTCGCAGCCGAGTGGTCGGCGGCCGCGCAGATCGATCACCTGATCCGGGAATCAGCGGCGAGGGCCGACGGTTTGGACCGGCTGTGACCTGCCCTGTGTGTGGCACCGTCGCGGTCCCCGGTGCGCGTTTCTGCCATCACTGCGGTTCGGCGCTGCCGACGACCGCGCTGCTGCCGGCCGCCGAGCGCCGCATCGTCACCGTGCTCTTCGGCGACCTCTCCGACTTCACCTCCTGGTCCGAGGACCTCGACCCGGAACGCGTCGGCGCGGTCACCGACCGGGTGCTCGCCGCGCTGGCCGGCGCGGTGAAGACGTTCGGCGGCCACGTGGACAAGCTGACCGGCGACGGGATCATGGCGGTCTTCGGCGCCCCGGTCGCACACGAGGACGACGCCGAGCGGGCGGTCCGGGCCGCGCTGAGCATGCAGCGCGCGGTCCGCCGGGTGCTGGACGACGAGCGCGGCGGTGGCGCCCCGCTCGGCCTGCGGGTCGGGCTGAACACCGGTGAGGTGGTCGCCGGCATGCAGGCCGGCATCGAATACACCGTCATCGGCGACACCGTGAACACCGCCGCCCGGCTGGCCGACGCCGCCGCGGTCGGCGCGGTCTACGCCGGCGAGCGCACCAGCAACGGGACCCGGCACGTCGCCTCCTGGCGGCAGCTGCGGCCGCTGCGGCTCAAGGGCAAGCGCGAGCCGGTGCCGACGTTCGAGCTGCTCGGCCTGCACGACGCCCCGGGCACCCGCTCCGGGCTGGGCGACGAGGCGCCGTTCGTGGGCCGGGAGACCGAGCTGGGCCGGGTCTCCGGCCGGCTCGCCGAGGCGATCGACTCGGGCACGCCCCGGGTCCTGGTGATGACCGCCGAGGCCGGGATCGGCAAGTCCCGCTTCGCCGGCGAGGTGAAACGGCTCGCGGCCGGCTACGAGGTCGGCACCGGGCCCTATGCCGGGCACGGCGCCCGGGTGCTGCGGGTGCGGTGTCGCGCGTTCGGTGAGCGCCGTCGCTACGCGCCGCTGGCCGACCTGGTCCGCAAGGCCGCCGGCCTGCCCAAGGACGTGGTCTCCTCGGTCGGCCGCACGGTCGTCGAGGAGCGCCTGCGCAAGGTCGCCCAGCGGCTCGGCGTGCCGCTGGACATCGACCGGCTGCTGGTCCTGCTGGGGTACGGCGAGGCCCCGGTCAACCCGGGTGGCCCGGCCGCGCCCGCCGACTGGCCGCGCAGCGCCAAGCGGGTCGACGCCGAGGCGATCTCGATCGCGGTCGCCGACCTGCTGAACGCGATGGCCACCACCACCCCGCTGATGGTGATCGTCGACGACCTGCACGACGCCACCGCCACCACGGTCGACGCGCTGGGCAGCACGTTGTCGCTGCTGGAGGGTCCGGTCGTGGTGCTCCTGCTGGGCCGGCCGGAGCTGGTCCGGACCGGCGCGCTGACCCGGGTGGCCGACGCCGAGGTGCACAACCTGCCACCGCTGCGCGGGGCGGACGCGTCGCGCCTGCTGACGTCGTACCTGACCGGCGGGAAGCTGCCGCAGCCGGACACCGACCGGATGCTGGCCACCGCCCAGGGCAACCCGTTCTACCTGGCCGAGATGGTCACCCTGCTGATGGAGCGCGGCGCGCTCACCCCGGCGGTGGGGGCCAACGCAGCCGGCAAGTGGCAGCTCGCGGCCGGCTCGCTCGGCAGCCAGCTGCTCTCCCGGGACCTCGCGGCGGTGCTCGCGGCGCGTATCGACGCGCTGCCGGCCGAGCCGCGGGCGGTGCTGCGGGACGCCTCGGTGGCCGGGACGACCGTGCCGACCGGGGTGCTGGAGGCGCTGCAGGAGCGCCGCGCGCCCGGGGAGGATCTCGAGCCGGCCGTCGACGAGCTGCTGCAACGGCGGATGCTGCACCGCAGCCGGGGCGGGTTCCAGTTCACCACCCCGCTGATGCGCGAGGGGGCGTACGCCGGCATCGGCAAGGCCGACCTGGCCGAGCGGCACGCCTACCTGGCGACCTGGGCCGCGCCGGAGTCGGTCGGCCGGCACACCGTCGACGCGACCCGGCTGAACCTGACCGACAACGAGCGGGACGCGTTCGTGGCCGCCCACGCGGAGGCCGCGATCGAGCTGGCCGACGCGGTCCGGCTCCGGCCGGACGCCACGGTCCGCGAGGTGGTCGCCCTGGCGGTGGCCGCGCTGGGCCGGATGGCCCGGCGGGCGCTGGCCAACATCGAGCCGGCCGCCGCGATCGAGTACGCGGAGCGCGCCACCGTGCTGACCGGCGGCGACCTGCCGCTGCCCGACCAGCTGGTGCTGGCCCGGGCGCTGCTGCGGCTGGGCCGGGCCGACGAGGCGCTGGCCTACGGCGAGAAGATCACCAAGAGCGCCGCCGAGGACCCGGTCTGCCGGGCCGAGGCGATGATCGTGGTCGGGCGCGCGCACGAGGCGCTCGGCGACAGCGGCCGGGCCGTCGCGGCCTGGCAGGAGGCGCTCGAGGTGGCGACCGAGGCGCAGCTGCTGCCGGAGCGCGCCAACGCGATGCGCCGGCTCGGCATGGCCGACTTCCTGAACGGGCGGCTGAGCCAGGCGAGCAGCCGGTTCGCCGCGGCCTACCAGGTGACGCTGGCCGCCGGTGACCGGCACGGCCAGGCCTGGGCGCTGCAGAACCTGGCCTGGGTGACCACCACCCGGGGCGACTTCGCCGGCACCGACGCGGTGCTGGGCCGGGCTGCCCGGCTCTTCGCCGAGCTCGGCGACCCGGTCGGCCGGTCCTGGCTGCGCGGCACCACGGCGTTCGCCCGGCTGCTGGCCGGCCGGTTGCAGGAGGCGCGCCGGCTGGCCCGGATCTTCCTGCCCTTCGGTGACCGGGTCGGCGAGGGCTGGGCGGTCGGCACGCTGCGGGTCGTCGAGGCGTACGCCGCCGCCGAGCTGGGCGACCTGGGCGCGGCCGACAGCCAGGCGCGGCGGGCCTACCGGGAGTTCCAGGAGGTCTCCGACGACTGGGGCTGCGGGCTGGCGATGGTGGTCCGCGGGGCGATCGCGCGCGGGCTGGGTGAGTTCGATCACGCTCTGGACCTGCTCGGGGACGCGCTCTGGTTCGCCGACCGGACCGGGCACCCGCTGCTGCTCGGGATGGCCGGGACACTGCACGGGTTCGTCGCGATGCAGCTGGGCGACCTGACCACCGCCGAGGCGGACGCGCGCCGGGTGATGACCGCGGTGGAGCCGCACAACGCGCTGGCGCCGGCCCAGGTCGGCCCGCGGGTGCTGCTCGCCGAGGCGCGGTCCCGGGCCGGGGACGCGGCGACCGCGATCGGGCTGCTGGCGCCGATCGCGAGTGACACGTCC
The DNA here is from genome assembly GCF_019704555.1 of Actinoplanes sp. L3-i22. Lineage (NCBI taxonomy): Bacteria > Bacillati > Actinomycetota > Actinomycetes > Micromonosporales > Micromonosporaceae > Actinoplanes > Actinoplanes sp. L3-i22. The sequence goes on along the minus strand of NZ_AP024745.1, from coordinate 11,658,049 downwards.
GCGCCGTCGCTGCTGTTCTCGCGGCGGCACGCGCTCGCGTCGTACTCGTCCGCCCTGCTCGCCGAGGGTCGCGTCGACGAGGCGCTGACCTGGATCGACCGGGCCCGGGAGGCGCAGGCCGAGGATGTCCGCAGCGGGGTGCTGGCCGCGATGGTCCGGGCCCGGGTGCTGGCCGCGTCGGAGCGGTTCGTGGCGGCCCGCGCGTCGGCCGAGGACGCCGTCCGGTTGGCCTACTCGACCGAGCAGGCGAGCGAGCGGAATGCCGCCGAGGAACTGCGGGACACCCTCGCGGTGACCGAGATCGAACCCCCTCCGGCGGAAACTGTCGCCTACGCGTCTGACATGCCCGGATGATCTCCCCCGACGCTGGCGTATTTTCTAAGCCGTGACCGATACACCGCCTGGGGCCCTGCCCGTGCCGTATGTCCCGGGCATGTCCGGCTTGTCGGTCATGGCCCGCGGGGGATACGCGACCGTCTACCGAGCCACCCAGGACTCCGTCGGGCGGGAAGTCGCCATCAAGATGGAGAACCGGACCCTGGACAACGCCCGGGACCAGGCCCGCTTCCTGCGGGAGGCGCGCGCCGCCGGGCGGATGTCCTCGCACCCGCACGTGGTCGACCTGTTCGACGTGGGCGTCACGGTCGACCAGCATCCGTACCTGATCATGGAGCTCTGCGACGGGTCGTACCTGGACCGGATGCGGGTCAAGCCGCTCACCCCGGCCGAGGCGCGCGACGTCGGGGTGAAGATCGCCGACGCGCTGGTGCACACCCACGCCAACGGCGTGCTGCACCGCGACGTGAAGCCGGCCAACATCCTCTACTCGCAGTTCAACCAGGCGGTGCTGGCCGATTTCGGGCTGGCCGTGCTGGGCGAGATGCGGGATTCGTCGGTCACCCTCGAGGTGCTGACGCCGGCCTACGCGCCGCCCGAGATGTTCCGCCACGAGCAGCCGTCCGGCGCCGCCGACGTGTATTCGCTGTGCGCCACGCTCTACGCGGTGATGAGCGGTCGCCCGCCGCGCTGGGACACCGACCGCAGTCCGAGTCTGATCACGCTGATGGACCTCTTCCTGCGGCCGATCCCGGACCTGCCCGGGGTGCCGCGCGCCCTCCTCGAGGTGCTGCGCCGAGGCATGCACAACGACCCGCGTGGGCGCCCGTCCGCGTCCGGTCTGCTCGAGGAGCTGGGCAACCTGCGCCTGGACCCGAACGGGCCGCCACCGACCGTCTACCGCTCCGCGTCGACGTATGTGGCGCCACGCCCGCGGCCGATCCCGCCGTCCACGCCGACACTCGACGAGACCCCGACCGTGCACACCCAGGACCGCAAGGGCTTCTTCGCCAAGTGGTTCAGCTGGTGACTTTTTAAGATCATGCTTTGGTACGGCCTGGGCCGAGCCCCGTGGGAGCAGCGCCAGGCCGCTGCCCCTCCGGGCCGCTGGGCCGCATCCGGGCTGAGGCGTTTCCTCGCGGTGGTCCGCCCATTCTTTTTTGAGTGACCACCCTCGGACATCGCCCTTGCGGCCCTCGCGTTCTGGGCGCGCCAGCGCCCTGCGAGGGTCGCGAGGGTCCCCGCGGGAGCGACGATCAGTTATTGGCCGCAGCGTAGGAAATAAATATTACTCAGGGTCAAGAATCGCCAACAGCTCGCCGGTGTCCACCTCGGCTCCCGGATGAACCGGCAGCGAGGAGACCACGCCCGCGGACGGCGCGTGCACCGGGTGCTCCAGCTTCATCGCCTCCAGCGTGAGCAGCAGCTCCCCGGCCCGGACCCGCTGCCCCGGCACCACCAGGACCCGGCGGACCGCCCCCGGCAGCGGAGCGATCAGCGAGCTCTCCGCGGCCTCCGGGGCCGGCAGCGGGAAGCGTGAGATCTCACGCAGCGTGACCGATCCTTCGGGGCTGTCCACGTAGGAGACGTCCCCGACGCGGTGCACCAGGACCGCCAGGCGGATGCCCTGGACGTTCAGGACCACCCGGTCGCGGCTCGCCGAGACGACGGTGATCGGCGGGTGCTCGTCGACCGGCGCCTGACCGAGACCGGCCAGATCCAGCTCCTCCGGGTCGACCGAGCGGACCCACCAGCCGGCCAGCTCGCCGTGCCGGTTCATCCGGTAGCCGACCTCGACCGGGCCGGTCGGGCCGTCGTAGACCGCGGTCTGCGAGCCGGACGGGACGTTGCGCCAGCCGGACGGCAGGGTGCCGAGCACGGGCGCGCTGGCCCGCCGGTCGGCGGCCCCGGCCAGCGCGGACGCCAGGCAGGAGAGCCGGACCGCGTCCACCGAGGAGAGCAGCGGGGCGAACACCTCGGGATGCCGGTCCAGGAAGCCGGTGTCGATGTCGCCGGCCCGGAACGAGTGGTGCCGCAACGTGCGGACCAGCAGGTCCCGGTTGGTGACCACGCCGTGCAGCTGGGCCCGGGCCAGCGCGGACGCCAGCATCCGGGCCGCCTCCTGCCGGGACGGCGCCCAGGCGATCAGCTTGGCCAGCATCGGGTCGTACTGGACCCCGGTCACCGAGCCGTCCGCGACGCCGGAGTCCAGGCGCAGGCCGGGCTGCGGCAGCGGGCGGAACGCGCCGGCCACGTCCGGCACCGCGAACCGGTGCAGGGTGCCGGCGCTCGGCAACCAGGCGTAGGCCGGGTCCTCGGCGCAGATCCGCACCTCGATGGCGTGCCCGCGGATCGGCGGCGGCCCGGGCATCGGCAGGCTGCCGCCCTCGGCGATCAGCAGCTGCAGCCGGACCAGGTCGTAGCCGGAGGTGCACTCGGTGACCGCGTGATCGGTCTGCAGGGTCGGGGTGAGCTCCAGGAACCAGAAGTCGCCGTCCGAGTCGAGCAGGAACTCAACCGCGCCGGCGCCGACGAACCCGAGCGCCCGGACCGCGACGATCGCCGCCCGGCACAGGTCCTCGCGCAGCGCCGCGTCGACCGCCGGGGACGGGGTCTCCTCGACGATCTTCTGGTAGCGCCGCTGCACCGAGCACTCCCGCTCGCCGAACGGCACCACCGCGCCCATCGCGTCGGCCAGGATCGGCACCTCGATGTGCCGGACGTTGGCGACGTACGGCTCGCAGAACACGTCGCCGTCCACCTCGCGCCGGGCCGACGCGACCGCCTCGGCCAGCGTCGACGCGTCCCGGACCACGCGCATGCCGGCGCCCCCGATGCCGGCGTCCGGCTTGATCAGGACCGGGAACCCGGGCACCGTCGCCGGGTCGGTGAAGGTCGGCAGCACCGGCACCTTCGCCTCGGCGACCAGCTTCTTCGTCTCGCTCTTGCGGTGCAGGGTGCGCAGCGTCGCGGCGGGCGGGCCGACCCAGATCATCCCGGCGTCGGTGACCGCGGCGGCGAACTCCGGATCCTCGGCGAGCATCCCGTTGCCCGGGTGCACCGCGTTCGCGCCGGCCCGCTTGGCGGCGGCGATCAGCGCGTGCTGCTCCAGGTACGTCGTGGCCGGGGTGTTGCCCTCCAGATGGACGGCGTAGTCGGCCTCGTTGACGTGCGGGGCGTCGGTGTCGACGTCCGAGTAGACGGCGACCGTCTCGATACCGACCAGACGGCAGGTGGCGAACACCCGGCGGGCGATCTCACCACGGTCGGCGACCAAGAGTCGTCGGATCACGGGTCTACCTTTCAAGGTCGGAACACGCCGACGTGCTCGGCACCAGCCACGGCGGCGCTGTGCACTGCGGAGAGGCAGAGGCCGAGGACCGTACGGGTGTCGCGGGGGTCGATGACGCCGTCGTCGGCCGCGGCGGGCTCCGCCGGGGGACGCGGCCAGCTGAACTGGAATCGGGGCTGGTCGGCGCGGTCCGGTGGGCCCCCGGGCTCCGGGCCGATGGTGACGACCAGGTGCGGCACGGTCGACTTGGCAACGGCGTGGACCAGGGGGGCGTCGTGTTGCCGTACGCCGGCCTCGTCGTTGTTCTTGATCTCCCCTCGATACCGCAGGAACAGCACCGGCGTCGCGGTCGCGTTCGCCAGCTGCAGGAAGTGCACGGCCTTCTGCGACTCGGCCGGGGAGAGCCAGACGCCCGGGCCGGCCAGTACGCCGAGCGGGTAGCCGTGCAGCTCGCCCCAGCCGGCCACCAGCACGCTGCCCTGGCCCGGCTTGAACTCGTCGAAGTCGGAGTCGTCCAGGATCCGGGCCAGCACCTCCCGGGGATCGAACGTCGCCGGGTCCGCGGCGGCCAGGCTGAGCAGGGCCTCCGGGTCGTGACGGGGCTCGCCCGGACGGGTGGTCCGGGCCGACAGCCCCTGTTTGCGCCAGTTGAAGCGGCGCACGCACTGGCGGGCCAGCCGCAGCCCGTCCCGCTCGTCCTCGGCCAGCTGGTCGGCGGGCCCGGGCGGACCGGCCGGCACCACCGGGGTGGCCCGCACCTCGACCCCGCTGCGCTGCGGGTGGATGGTCAGCACCTTGGCGTGCCCCCGCACCACGATCGTGTAGTCGGAGAGCGCCGGCAGGTACGCCGCGTCCCCGCTGGTGGACCCGAAGACCACGCAGACGGTCGGCACCCGGTCGGCGGTCAGCCGGCTCAGCTCGCGGGCGATGCTCCCGGCCGGTGCCGCCTCGCCGGACGACTCGACCAGGTTGACCAGCGGCAACCGGTTCTCCGAGGCGATCCGGGCGGCCCGGCGGATCTTCTCCGCGGTGTACGGGTTGACCGCGCCCCCGGCCACCGTCGGGTCGTTCGCGATCACCACGCACTCGATGCCCTCGACCACGCCGATGCCGGTGACCACGCTCGCGCCGACCGGGAACTCCGAGCCGCGGGCCGCCACCGGGGACAGCTCGAGGAACGGGCCGTCCTGGTCGAGCAACATCTCGATGCGTTCCCGGGGCAGGAGTTTCCCCCGCGCGTGGTGCCGGGTCACCCACTTCTCGCCGCCGCCGGCGCGCGCCTCGTCGAGCGCGCCCTCCAACGAGGCGAGCCACTGCATGGTGGTGCCGCGACCCTCCAGGTACGCGGGGTCGCGCGGGTCCAGCGTGGTGTCGAGCACGGTCACGACGACACCCCGATGCCCGTTACGCGCCTGCCTGCGTTCAATGCCGCGCCCTTCCCTGTCACGCCGGTGCCTCTCGGCCACCTCCGTAACGAGCGGCTGTGCGGGCGCGACACGGATCCGGCCTGCATGGGCCGGTCACCGGGAAGAGTGGATCAAGCACGTTTAAGGGGCTGTCCACCTGGACAGCCCCTTATTACGTGATGCCTCGGAACGTCAGACGCGAGCGCGCCGGGCGAGTCGTTCCGGATCGAGAATGATGACGCTCTTACCGTCCAGTCGCAGCCACGCGCGCGAGGCGAAGTCGGCAAGTGCCTTGTTCACCGTCTCGCGGGACGCGCCGACCAGCTGGGCCAGCTCCTCCTGGGTGAGGTCGTGCGTGACGCGCAACACACCACCGTCCCGGGTACCGAACCGGCCGGCCATCTGCAGCAGATTCTTCGCCACCCGACCGGGCACGTCCGTGAAGATCAGGTCGGCCAGGGCGTCGTTCGTCCGCCGCAGCCGACGGGCCAGGACCCGCAGCAGCTGCTCCGCGATCTCCGGCCGATTGTTCAGCCACGGACGCAGCGACGACTTCTTCAGCCGGGCGAGCCGGCTGTCGGTCACCGCGGTCGCCGTGGCCGTACGCGGGCCAGGGTCGAAGAGGGACAACTCGCCCAGCATGTCGGACGGACCCATGATGGAGACGAGGTTCTGCCGTCCGTCCGCAGCACGGCGACCGAGCTTGATCTTTCCCGACAGAACGATATACAGGCTGTCGCCGGCCTCGCCCTCGTTGAAGACCACGTCGCCCTTGCGGACCTCGATCGTGTCCATCTCCTTGGCGAGCGCCTCTGCGGCTTCCGGGTCAACGCCCTGGAAGATTCCGCTGCGCGCCAGTACCTCATCCATCGCCGCACCTCCGAAACGCGCAACGTCTGCGCTCGATCAGTCTAGGCGCACGCGGGCGGGAAACGGGCGGCCACCCCTTGATCCAGATACTGGACGGTAACCAGAATCGCCTGGACCGTCGGTGACAATTCGACGGTACGGGTAATTCGGGACGGCACTTTCGTCGGTCGCTCCCGCTTGCGAGCCGACGGTATCGTCCCGGTCGATGAATTCGCACCCCCGGTCCCACCGCAAAAGCTTTTCTGGGCGTTCTGCCCTGAATATCACCCTTGTCCTCGCCGTTGCCGCCGGCGTGGCCGTGGGTGGCGTCGCCCTGGCCAATCGGGGGAGCGGCAGCGACGCGAGCTGGCATTCCGCATCCGCACCCGGCACCGCAGTCCCGGGCAAGACCGCCGCCGTCCGCGAGGAGTCGACCACCGTCGAATCCGTGACACTTTCGGCCACCGGCGACATCATGATGTCCAGCGCGCCGAACGGGTTGCCGCCGAAGAACGGCGCCGGATTCTTCGACGCGGTTCGCAAGGACCTCGCCTCCGATCTGGTGATGGGCAATCTCGAACAGCCGCTCACCGAGGACACCGGCGCCTCCAAGTGCGGTTCGCCGGCTCGCAGCGGCTGCTTCGCGTTCCGCTCGCCGCCCTCCTATGCCGGGCACCTCAAGGCCGGCGGCTTCCAGCTGATGAATTTGGCCAACAACCACGCCAAAGATTTCGGTACGACCGGCAACCGCAACACCATCGAGGCGCTCGAGGGCGCCGGGCTCGAACACACCGGCGCGACCGACGAGATCACGACCGTCGACGTCAAGGGCATCAAGATCGCGGTGATCGGGTTCTCGCCGTACGCGGGCACCAACAACCTGAACGACCTGGCGCACACCCGGACCGTCATCAAGCAGGCCAAGGCGGCGGCCGACCTGGTCGTGGTCCAGGTGCACATGGGTGCCGAAGGGGTCACGAAGAACCACGTCACGCCGGGCACCGAGAACTACCTCGGGGAGAACCGCGGCGACCCGGTCAAGTTCACCCACGCGGCCGTCGACGCCGGGGCCGACCTGGTCATCGGGCACGGGCCGCACGTGGTCCGGGGCATGGAGTTCTACCGGGGCAAGCTGATCGCGTACAGCCTCGGCAACTTCGCCGGCGGGGGCCACACGCTCTCCAAGGACGGCATCCTGAAGTACGCCGGGATCCTGCGCGTGACCCTGCGCAAGGACGGGTCGTACGGCGGCGGGAAGTTCGTCTCGACCGCCCTGAACAGCAACGGCCTGCCCACCCGGGACGCCGCCGGGGAGCACGGCCGTGAGCTGGTCACCTCCCTGACGGCGGCGGACTTCCCGCAGACCGGAGTGACGATCGGCGACGACGGGACGATCAAGCCGTCGGCGTGAGGCGAAGCGGTGGGCGGGCCGACGTACTCTTTACCGGTGACCCGTCCCCGCACCGCGCCCGCCGACCCCGGGCCAGCCGTGCTGGCGCGGTCGATGAAGCGTTTCGCGGGCGAGACGCCGATCGGTGTGAAGCGCCGGGCCAGGAAGATGGCCCGGGTGCTCGCCGACACCCATCCGGACGCGCACTGCGAGCTCGACTTCAGCACGCCGCTGGAGCTGGCCGTGGCGACGATCCTGTCCGCGCAGACCACCGACGTCCGGGTCAACCAGGTGACCCCGCGGCTGTTCCGGAAATATCAGTCGGCGGCCGACTACGCCTCCGCCGACCGGGCCGAGATGGAGGAGATCCTCCGGCCGACCGGGTTCTTCCGGGCCAAGACGAACTCGCTGATCAACCTCGGTCAGACGCTGCTGGCCACGCACGACGGCCGGCTGCCCGGCAAGCTCGACGAGCTGGTGAAGCTGCCCGGCATCGGGCGCAAGACCGCCAACGTGATCCTCGGCAACGCGTTCGACGTGCCCGGGATCACCGTCGACACGCACTTCCGGCGGCTCACCAACCGGTTCGGCTGGGTCCACGAGGAGGATCCGGTCAAGATCGAGTTCCTGGTCGCCGACCTGATCGAGAAGCGCGACTGGACGATGCTGTCGCACCGGGTGATCTTCCACGGGCGGCGGGTCTGCCACGCGCGGAAGCCGGCCTGCGGGGCCTGCACGCTGGCGGCGTCCTGCCCGTCGTACGGGACCGGGCCGACCGAGGCGGCGCCGGCCGCCAAGCTCCTCAAGGGGCCCCGGGCCCGGGATCTGGCGGCGGCCGCCGGGGTCGACCCGGAGCTGGTGCCGGCCGCGGCCGTGCTCGCGCCGGAGGAACCGTGAGGGCTGGTCTTCCGATCGTTGCCGGCGCGGTGGGCGCGGTGCTGCTGGCCGGGTGCTCGGCGGCGGCTCGGTCCGAGGAGTCGGCGGCGGTCTCTTCGCCGTTCACGGCTTGCACTCCGCCGGCTGAAGCTCCTTCGTCCGCTGCTGCCTCGCCGGACGCTCTTTCGTCCGCTGCAGGCTCGCCCGGTGCCTCTGCTTCCAGCGCTTCCGCTGCCGCGCTTGCCGGTGCTGCGGCTTCCTCCGGGGTGTCCGATCTTCCGGATATTTCGGTTGAGTGCTTTGCCGGGGGTGACGCGGTCAATCTGCGGGAGCTGCGCGGTCCCGCGGTGATCAACGTCTGGGCCACGTACTGCGGGCCCTGCCGGGAAGAGCTGCCGGTCGTGCAGCGGCTGGCCGACACCGGCAAGCTGACCGTGCTCGGCCTGGACACCGGGGACAGCCGGCAGGCGGCCGCGTCGTTCGGATCCGATCACGGCGTGACCATGCCGACCCTCTACGACCCCGACCGCACGGCGATCAGCCGGCTCGGCGTGGTCAACCTGCCCAGCACGATCTTCGTCGACGCGAGCGGGAAGACGTATGTCCACCGCTATCCGATGGACGCCGCCGGGCTGACCGAACTGGTGCGCGAGCACACCGGAATCTCGGTGCAGCTGTGAATGGTGGCGGGACTGCTCCGGGGCGTACCCCTGATTCTGGATTTTTCGGATCGGTCGCATGAGCGGCGGAATGCTGCTGGACCGGCCCGATGATCTGCCGTCGTGGTTCGAGCCGCTGCTCACCCGGGTCGCCGCCTGTCGCACCGAGGATTTCAGCGTGCTGCGCAAGCCGGCCGGCGCCGCCGGGCGGGCCAGCGCGGTGCTCGTGCTGCTCGGCGAGAGCCCGCCGGCCGCCGACACCCCGGGCGGCCCCGACCTGCTGATCCTGCAACGCGCCGCGACCATGCGGAACCACGCCGGCCAGCCCGCGTTCCCGGGCGGCGCCACCGACCCGGAGGACGCCGACGCGATCGCCACCGCGCTGCGCGAGGCCGACGAGGAGGTCGGGCTGGACCCGGCCAGCGCCGAGCCGCTGGCCCTGCTGCCCGAGCTGTGGATCCCGGTCAGCGGGTTCTCGGTCACCCCGGTGCTGGCCTGGTGGCGGCGCCCGCACCCGGTCCGGCCGCGGCAGGTGACCGAGGTCGCCCACGTGGCCAGATTGCCGATCAGTGAACTTGCCGACCCCGCGAACCGTATCCGGGTGCGACACCCGAGCGGCTGGATCGGACCGGCCTTCCAGGTCCGCGGACTGCTCGTCTGGGGTTTCACGGCGGGGGTGATCTCGGTTCTGCTGGACATGGCGGGCTGGGCGGCACCCTGGGAGCCGGGTCGTATCGTCGAGCTGCCCGACGCCGCGGCCCCGGTTCCGGCGGCGCGTGGCGGTGCGCCCGACGAGGTGGTGCCGTGACGTGCACCTGACTTCTATGTTGAGTGAGTGCCCGTGGTCGATGTCTTCCTGATCGTGCTCATGCTGCTGTTCGCGATCAGCGGCTACCGCCAGGGGTTCGTGATCGGCGCGCTGTCCCTCGGCGGCTTCTTCAGCGGCGTCCTGATCGGGCTGCAGCTCGGTCCGCTGCTGGCCAAGCAGTTCGCCGACGGCACAGTCCGCATGGTCGTCGCCCTCGCCGTGATCCTCGCGCTGGCCGTGCTCGGGCAGACGCTGGCCGGCTGGCTCGGCACCAGCCTGCGCAAGGCGATCTTCAACCGCCCGCTGCAGCACGTCGACGACGCCGGTGGCGCGCTCGTGTCGGTGGTCGCGGTCCTGCTCGCCGCGTGGCTGGTCGCCGTGCCGATGGGCTCGACCCCGTTCCCCGGGATCAACAAGGCGGTCCGGAGCAGCGCGATCCTCGGCGGCATCAACGGGCTGATGCCGGAGCAGGCGCAGGCGCTCTCCTCGGCGCTGCGCGAGACGCTGGACACCAACGGCTTCCCGGACGTGTTCGGCGGGCTCGCCCGGACCCAGGCCAAAGAGGTCGCCGAGCCGGACCCGGCGCTGCGGAACTCGAAGATCGTGCAGACCTCCAAGCAGTCCGTGCTCAAGGTGCTCGGCGCCGCGCCCAGCTGCTCCCGGCGGATCGAGGGGACCGGCTTCGTCTACGCGGACGAGCGGGTGATGACCAACGCGCACGTGGTCGCCGGGACCCGGGACGTGGTCGTCGAGACGACCCGTGGGCAGCTGGAAGGCACCGTGGTGGTGTACGACCCGAAACGCGACCTCGCGGTGATCCGGGTGCCCGGGCTGAAGGCGCCGGTCATGCCGTTCGTCGCGAAGAAGGCGGCGACCGGGGCGAGCGCGATCGTGCTGGGGTATCCGCAAGACGGGCCGTACAACGCGCAGTCCGCCCGGGTCCGGGACGTGGGCGACATCACCGGGCCGGACATCTACGAGTCGGGTGACGTGACCCGGGAGATCTACACGATCAAGTCCCTGGTCCGGAGCGGCAACTCGGGTGGGCCGCTGATCGCTCCCAACGGCGACGTCCTGGGCGTGATCTTCGCGGCGGCCGCTGATGACAAGAACGTGGGCTTCGCTCTGACGGCCGCGGAGGCGGCGCCGATCGCGAAGCTGGGCCGCGAAAGCACCCGAGCCGTCAAGACCGGCGAGTGCGCCTGACCCCCAGGCCCGCCTGACCCCAGGCCCGCCTGGCCTCCGAGCCCGCCTGACCCCCAGGCCCGCCTGGCCTCCGAGCCCGCCTGACCCCCAGGCCCGCCTGACCCCCGAGCCCGCCTGACCTCGGCGCCCCCTGACCTTTGAGGCAGCCTGGTCCTGTGGCCAACCTCCGTTGGCGGGCTCCGGCGGCCCAACGCGTGGCCAACCCTCCGCCAGCGCGCGACTGGAGGTGGGGAACGGCTGGTGGTGGGTGGGTCAGCCGGCGGTGCTGGCGAAGCGGCGGATGGTCACGAGAGCCGCCAGCGCGGAGATCACGAACAGAGCGATCGCGACAAAGCGCCCCCGATGCGACCCGCCGGGCTCAGCGGTCGCCGGAGCTGCCCAGCCCCCAGCGTTCGTGCCCGGGGCCGCCGCCTCCGTCTGGCGACCGGCCTCGCTGCTCGGCGCGGACTGCGCCTCGCCCGAAGCCGGAGCACTGCCGAACCGGGCCACCCCGGCCGGCGGCGTGTTGTCCAGCGGGTTGGTCGCGGCTTCCGGCACGGTGGCGGTGAGTGCCCCGGTCGGGTCGATCAGGCCGAAGCCGAAGACGTCGTCGCGGCCCGGCAAGCCCCGGTCCTTCGCGGTCCGGATGATCCGGTTGATCACGTCGCTGGCCGACATGTCCGGCCAGCGGGAGCGGATCAGCGCCGCGGTGCCGGTCACCATCGGCGCGGCGAAGCTGGTGCCCTGCACCCGCCAGTATCCACCCGGCTTCGCCCCGACCAGCTCGGTCGCGGGCGCGGTGACCACGGTCTCCTTGCCGGTGATCGAACCGTCCCAGAGGTCGGTGCCGTTGCGTTCCATGCCGGCGACCGCGATCACCCCGGGCTCGCGCGCCGGGTACCACACGCCGCGCGCGGTCGACGAGGACGCGTTCACGTTGCCGGTGCAGGCGACGACGACCACGTCCTTGGCGAACGCGTAGTCCAGGGCGGCGGCCAGCGCGGGACTGTTCGCACTGCCGCCGAGCGACAGGTTCACCACCCGGGCGCCGTGGTCGACGGCCCAGCGCAGGCCCTTGGCCACGATGAGCGCGTCGTCGTACCGGTTCTCCTCGTTCAGCACCCGGACCGGGAGGATCTTGGCTTTCGGGGCGATGCCGACCACGCCGGTGCTGTCGTCGTTGCGGCCGGCGATGATCGCGGAGACCGTGGTGCCGTGGCCGACCGGGTCGGTGTCGCCGTCGCCCTTGGTGTTGACCAGGTCCAGCCCGGGCAGGACCTGACCCTCCAGGTCGGGGTGGTGCGCGTCGACCCCGGAGTCGATCACCGCGACGGTGACGCCGGTGCCGTCCGCATAGGTCCACGCGTCGGCCAGGTCGAGGGTCTGCAGCTGCCACTCGTCGGCCCGGACGGTGTCGATCGCGGCGCCGGGATCGGCGAGCGGCCGGCCCAGCGTGCTGTCCTCAACCATCTCGTCGGCGACACCGGGCTCAGCGAGGACGGGTGCGGCCAGCGCAGGCGCGCCGCGAACCGGCTCAGCGACGACGGGCGCGGCCAGGGCAGGCGCGCCGCGAACCGGCACGGCGAGGACGGGTGCGGCCAGCGCAGGCGAGCCGAGAACCGGCTCAGTTAAAGCGCGCACGGGCTCGGCCGCGAAAGCGGGTGCGGTCGCCGGCGCCAACGCGATGAATCCGGCCAGGGCCGCCGCCCCGAAACGGCGTCCGCTCAGCAACGGGCACCGCCGAAGGGCGCACGACACCGCGGCCGTTGCGGCCGGAACGTTGCGCTCAATCTGGTCACGGGTCGGCGTCGCCATTCTCACGATGGTCAGTCGATGGGGGGAGATTACTCCGAAAACGTTGCGCATCGCTGCGGTCCGGGGTCCCTAATCGCACTGGGAGTCTGTCCCCGGCTGGTATTCCGGATGAGCCAGCTGAATCAGCCGAATTCCCTCACGACGGGTGATCAGCCGACCACGCCCCGGCGGCATCCGTTCCGGCCGGACGGTGCCGATCAGAGCGCCCTCCTCAGGTGCCCCGGACATCACCAGCCCGGGCGCGGAGAGCTCACGCAGCCGCTGGATCACCGGCTCGTAGAGCGCGCGCCCGGCCCCGCCGGCCCGTCGGGTGATCACCAGGTGCAGCCCGATGTCCCGGGCCTGCGGCAGATACTCGAGCAGCGGGGTGAGCGGGTTGACCGGCCCGGCGACCACCAGGTCGTAGTCGTCGACCAGGACGAACAGCTCCGGCCCGGTCCACCACGAGCGGTCCCGGAGCTGCTTGGCGGTGACCTCGGGGCCGGGCAGGCGCTTCGCCATGTAGCCCGCCACCGAGTGCATCAGGTCGAGGGTGGGCTGAGTCTGCATCCCGTACCCGATCCGGTGTTCGGTCTCCGGGACGTCCATCAGGCTGCGGCGGTAGTCGACCAGGATGAGCCGGGCCTGCTCCGGCTCAAATCGGCTGGTCACCGACCTGGCCAGGGCGCGCAGGAACGACGACTTGCCGCACTCGGCGTCCCCGAGGAGCAGGAAGTGCGGGTCGGTCGCGAAATCGATGGTCACCGGCTTCAGGTCGGCCTCGGCCAGGCCGATCGGCAGCCGCAGGCCCGCACCGGCGCCGGCGATCTCCGAGTACGCCACCATCGGCGGCAACAACCGCACCCGCGGCGCCACCGTCCCGGACCAGGCCGCGGCCACCGCCTTGACCAGCGCCGCGGTGTCGCCGATCGAGCCCACCTCGGGCCGGACGGTGAGCAGGTGCAGCCCCTGTCCCTTGACCGCCGGGTGCTCGGTCACGCCCCGCCCGGGCTGATCCGGCACCGCCGCCGCGGCCCGCCGCCCGACGTGCGAGTCCGACGTGTCGCCGAGTCGCAGCTCGACCCGGGAGCCGAACTGGTCCCGCAGGGCCGGCCGGAAGTCCATCCACCGGGAGGCGCCGGCCACCAGGTGGATCCCGTACGACAGGCCGCGGGTGGCCAGGTCGGTCAGCACCGGCTCCAGCTCCTCGAAGTCGGTCCGCACGGTGGCCCAGCCGTCCACCACCAGGAACACGTCGGCGCCGGCCCGGGAGCGCCGGAACTCGGCCATCGACCCGACGCCGAGCTCGGCGAACGACCGCTCCCGCTCGGCCAGCAGGGTGACCATCTCGCCGACCGTCCGGCGCACGCCCTCCGCCTCCAGCCGTCCGAACACCCCGCCGACGTGCGGCAGCCCGCGCAGCCCGCCGAGCGACCCGCCCCCGAAGTCCAGGCAGTACACCTGGGCCTCGGTCGGGGTGTGGGTCAGCGCCAGCCCGCAGATCAGCGAGCGCAGCGCGGTCGACTTGCCGCTGAGCGTCCCGCCGACCACCGCCACGTGCCCGGCCGCCCCGCCGAGCTGCAGCCACAGCACGTCGCGCAGCTGCTCGCGCGGCTTGTCGACCAGGGCGACCGGGACCTGCAGGGCGGCGTGCAGCGCCGGGTTGGCGCAGGCCAGCCCGCGATCCGCGTCGACCACCAGCGGGCCGAGCAGGTCGTCCAGCGCGGCGGACCGGTCCAGCGGCGGCAGCCACACCTGGTGGGCCGGCGGCCCCTGCCCGGCCATCCGGTCGACCAGCACGCTGAGCAGGGTCGGCCCGTCCCGCGCCGGCTCGGCCGAGGGCAGCGGCAGGGGTGTCACGGGCGTCGCGACCGCCCGGGTCGTGTACGCCATCACCCGCGCCTCCCGCGCCCCGGCCGCCCCGCCACCGCGGCCCCCGGCGCGGCGCAGTGGCCCGGACACGAACGACCCCCGGAACCGGGTCAGCGGCCCGCTGCCGAACTTCAGGTAGGCGTGCCCGGGCGCGCTGGGCAGGTCGGCCGCGTCCGGCACACCGAGCACCGCCCGCGACTCGACGACGTTGAAGGTCTTCAACCCGATCCGGTACGACAGATGCGTGTCCAGCCCCCGCAGCCGGCCCTCCTCCAGCCGCTGACTGGCCAGCAGCAGATGCACGCCGAGCGATCGCCCCACCCGCCCGATCTGCAGGAACATCTCGATGAAGTCCGGCTTGTGCATCAGCAGCTCGGCGAACTCGTCGACGATCAGGAACAGCGACGGCAGCGGGGGCAGCGTCGCACCGGCCGCCCGGGCGCGCTCGTAGTCCGGCAGGCCGGCGAAGTTGCCCGCCCGGCGCAGCAGCTCCTGCCGGCGGATCAGCTCGCCGTCGATCGCCTCGGCCATCCGGTCGACCAGCGGCAGCTCGTCGTTCAGGTTGGTGATCAGCGCGGCGGTGTGCGGCAGCCGGTCCAGCGAGGCGAACGTCGCCCCGCCCTTGAAGTCGATCAGCACGAAGTTCAGCGACTCCGACGAGTGCGTGCCGGCCAGCGCGAGCACCAGGGTGCGCAGCAGCTCCGACTTGCCCGACCCGGTGGCGCCGATGAGCAGGCCGTGCGGGCCCATCCCGCCCTGCGCGGACTCCTTCAGGTCCAGCTCGACCGGCAGGCCCTCGAGCGTCACCCCGATCGGCACCCGCAGCCGCTCCCGGGCCGAGCGCGGCCGCCAGCCCCGAGCCGGCCGGAAGCTCTCCGGGTCGCCGAGACCGAGCAGGTCGGTGAACCCGGCCTCGGCCGGCGCGGGCGCCCCGTCCGGATCGGCCGGCCCGGCCAGCCGCAGCGGGGCCAGCCGCCGGGCGATCGCCTCGGCCGCGGTCACCGGCAGCGCGTCGGCCCGGCCGGCCTCGGTCTCGACCTCCATCGTGAGGGTGCGCAGGGCGCCGGACCGGTCCACCTCCAGCGCCAGGGTGGCCCGGTCCAGCAGCCGGGGCGGTGGCGTGTCCAGGTCCAGCACGGTCACGCCGTCCAGCCCGTCGTCGCCGGGCAGCGGGTCGGCGCCGTCCCGCACGATCACCACGTGTGGCCCGGCCCCGCCGGACGCGCCGGGTTGGAACCGGGACCGGCCGGCGAGCACGTCGCCGAGCAGCCGGTCCAGCTCGTCGCCGGAGCCGGCCACCAGCCGGAGCGGGCCGAGCGCGTCACCGCGCTCCGGGTGCAGGCCGTGCGGCAGCCACTTCACCCACTCCCACTCGGCCCGCCGCCGCGGCCCGGCGCAGACCGCGACCAGCAGATCGTCCGGCGCGTGGAAGACCGCGAGCTGGATGACCGCGGCGCGAACCAGGGCCCGGGCCGGCTCGCCGCCCCGCAGGTGGACCCGGGCGAACCCGCGCAGCGACATCGCCACCGGCAGGTCCGGCACCACCGACCAGGCGTCCAGGAAACGTCGCAGCGCGCCCGCGGTCATCGGCTCCAACTGGTGCAGCGGCCGGGCGACCGGCGCCTGCAGCGGAGTGGCCAGCGACTGCGGCCCGAGCCCGACCCGCACCACGCCGAAGTCCGGATCGTCGGGCCGGCGCTCCCAGAGCCGGTGGCTCGACACCGTGGACCACAGCCGGGACGGGTCGGGATGCCGGTAGAGCAGGCCGGCGCGCTGCCGGCGCACGGTCTCCCGGACCCGGCGCCGCAGGACGGCCAGGTGGCGCAGGTAGTCGCGCCGGGCGGCGGCCATCTCGGCGCGGCGCGGGCCGGTGGCCGAGCCGAACGAGGTCGCCAGCATCGCGAGCGAGGAAACCCCGAAAAGACCACCGATGACGTACGAGTAAGCCCCGCCCCGCCCCTGGCCCATCATCATCGCCATGGCCACCGTGCCGCCCAGCATCGGCAGCACCATCAGCGCCTGCTGCCACCGACCGGCCAGCGGCGGCGGCACCTCGGGTGGCGGCTCGACCGGCAGGTCGCCGAACGGGATCTCGGGCGCCGGCCGGCGCTCGGCCCGCTTGACCGCCACGGTGCCCATCCCACGCCGCCTCTCCGTCGCTCACCGTGCCTCGCCGATCACGGGGCATCACGACGCGCCCATGCTAGATAAAGTTCGGTCGATCCCGCAGCATCAACTTCCTCCCCTGTGGATAACCGAGAGGGGCCTGGTGGATACCGGTCTGGCTCGCGTGACGATCAGTGCCCCGCAGCGCCGGGTGGACGTGGCGCTCCCCGAGCACGTGCCCCTGGCCGAGCTGCTCCCGGAGGTGCTCCGGCACGCCGGCGAGGACCTCGCCGACACCGGCGAGCGGCACGGCGGCTGGGTGCTGCGGCGGGCCGACGGCGTCCAGCTCGAGGTCGGCAGCGGGCTGCATCCACAGGGGGTGCGCGACGGCGAGGTGCTGCACCTGAGCCCGGCCCACGAGGACTGGCCGGAGCTGGAGTACGACGACGTCGTCGAAGCGGTCGCCGAGGGCGCCCGCCGGCGCGGCGGCGTCTGGAGCCCGGCGTCCACCCGGGCGGCCGCCCTGCTCGGTGCCGGTGTCGTCCTCACCCTGGGCCTGGTCGCGCTGCGCGGGGACCCGACCGGCTGGACCGGCCTGGGCCTGGCCGCCCTACTCGTCGTGGCCGCGACGGCCGCCGCCCGGGCCTACCGGGTGGCGATCGCCGGCGTGGTGCTCGGCGGGTTCGCCATGCCGTACGCGTTCCTGGGCGCGGCCGCCCTGGTCACCCTGCCCGGCCAGGACCGGCTCGGCGCTCCCGAGGTGCTCGCCGGCTCGGTCGCGGTGCTGCTGACGGCGGCGCTCGGCGGGGCCGGGGTGGCGGCCGGCCCGCGGGTCTTCACGGCCGGCTCGACCGTGGGCGTGCTCGGCGCCCTGGGCGCGCTCATCGCCCTGGCGACGGATCCGGCGGCCGGCGCCGCGGCCCTGCTCGCGCTGCTGGTCTGCGGGGTCGCGCTGCTCCCGGCGCTGGCCCTGCGCCTGGGCCGCACCCCGGCGCCACCGGACGTGCTGCCGGCGGACCCGGCGGACGAGCCGGCCGGCGTGGCGCTGGAGGCGATGCGCCGGCGCCCGGACCGGGAGGTGGTCTTCGCCGCGGCCCGCCGTGCCGACGAGTTCCTGGCGGGTCTGCTGCTCGGCCACGCGGTGCTGGTCGCCGGGGCGGCGGCCGTCCTCGCTGTCACCGGCACCCGGACCGCGCGGATCCTGCTCGCGGCGGCCGCGGTCGCGCTGCTGCTGCGCTCCCGGCTGTTCCGCGCGCGGCGGCATCGGCTGGCGCTGATTGCCGGCGGGCTGGCCGCCGCCGCGGCGCTCGGCGCGGACCTGGTCGGCGGGGCGCCCGAGGTGGCGCTGCCGGTGGTGACCGTGGGGTGCGTGGTGCTCGCCCTGATCGTGGTGGCGGTCGGGGTGACCTGGTCGGACCGGCCGCCCTCGGGGTACCTGAGCCGGGGCGCGGAGCTGCTGGACGTGCTGGCCACGGTCGCGGTGATCCCGGTCGCCTGCGCGGTGGCCGGCCTCTACAGCGCGGTCAGCGGCATAGCTTTCGGGTAGCCATACGACCGCACCTGCGAGGCCCGGGCCCCGCAGGTGCGGTCGTCAGCGGTATCAGGGGATGCGAGCGATCAGTGCGCTTCTTCGTGCGCCTCGGCGTCCGCGGCACGCTTGAACGAGGCGGTGATCTCCGCCTCGGCCTCGACCCGGCCGACCCAGGTCGCGCCCTCGACGGACTTGCCCGGCTCCAGGTCCTTGTAGACCGTGAAGAAGTGCTGGATCTCCATCCGGTCGAACTCGCCCAGGTGGTGAATGTCGCGCAGGTGCTCCTGGCGGGGATCCTCGAACGGCACGCAGAGGACCTTGTCGTCGCGGCCCTTCTCGTCACTCATCCGGAACATCCCGATCGCGCGGGAGCGGACCAGACAGCCGGGGAAGGTCGGCTCCTGGATCAGCACCAGCGCGTCGAGCGGGTCGCCGTCCTGGCCCAGGGTGCCCTCGATGAAGCCGTAGTCGGCCGGATACTGGGTGGCCGTGAAGAGCGTCCGGTCCAGCCGGATGCGCCCGGTCTTGTGGTCCACCTCGTACTTGTTGCGCTGCCCCTTGGGGATCTCAACCAGAACGTCGAAATCCATTATGTCGCTCCCCTTAAGCTTGCCCGCTGATTAGACCGGGCCGCCGGGCGGGGAAGCGGGGGAGTGGAAGCAGGCCCGCAGGATCCGCGCGCAACGGTGTGCCGGATGTCGCTAGTCTCCCCTAAGTCTGACGCCACGGGCGAGGAGGGGCGTGTGACGAGGCAAGATTCACAGAGCGGTCCGGACAACAGCGGCGTGTCGGACGGGGCGAATCACCCGGATGCCGGTAAAAGGCAGCCCGGTTGGTCCGACGTGCCCACGTCCCAGCTTCCGCCGAAGTCCGGCGTTCCGGGCATGCCGACGGCTGCGCCCGGCTGGGCGAGCTTCCCGCCGCCGTCGCCGGACGCGCAGACCACGGTTCCGATCCCACCGGCCGGGAGCTATCCGCCCAGCGGTCCGCAGCCGCCGCAGCCCACGCCGCCGCAGCCCACGCCGCCGCAGCCCGCTTCCCCGCCACCGGCCGCGCCGCCACCCGTGCGGCCGCCGGCCGCTCCGACGCCGGCCGCGGCGAGCGGCGTGGACGCGTACGGGAAAGCCTCTGTGCCCTTGAACACCGCGCGCCCGGCGGTGCCGGCGCTGTCCGGCGGCGCCCGGCCACCCGCGGCGCCGAAGGCCGCCGCCGAACCGGCCGTCGAGACCGAATCGGCCGATTCCGGACCAGGGATCTTTTCCAGTACGAAGGTCGCCTCGATCGTCCTCGCGGTGGTCGTCGCGCTGGCCGTGGTGGTGGTCGGCCTGGTGGAGAAGCCGGGCCCGATCGCCGGCTGGTTCGGCGACGCGACCACCCCGACGCCGAACGCGACCACGCCCGAGCCGACCCCGACGCCGGTGCTCGCCGCCGCGACGTCGCAGGGCCAGGCGCCGAGCGCGTCCGCGGTCAAGGCGGTCCTGGATCCGCTGGTCAAGTCGTCGGCGCTGGGCTCGACCGTGCACGTCTCGGTCCTGGACGTGGCGTCGTCGCAGGTCCTCTACGCGCAGAACGCCGACATCCCGACCACCCCGGCGTCCACCACCAAGATCCTCACCGCGGTGACCGTGCTGGCCGCCCGCGGCCCGGCCTACCGGCTGGCCACCCGGGTGGTGGCCGGCGAGAACCCGGGCGAAGTCGTGATCATCGGGGGCGGCGACCCGACCCTGTCGATCGACGCGAAGGGCCAGTTCCCCGGCGCGGCCCGGCTCGATCTGCTGGCCAAGCAGGTGAAGACGGCGATGGGCGACACCCCGATCACCAAGGTGACCGTGGACGTCTCGCTGTTCAAGGGCCCGACCACCGCGCTCGGCTGGTCGTCCGGCGACGTCTCGCCGGACGGGCAGGTGGCCAAGATCCAGTCGCTGATGACCAACGCCGGCCGGGTCACCCCGGTGCACCACGAGAACGGCGGCGACCCGCGCTTCACCGACCCGGCGCTGTCGGCCGGCAAGGCGTTCGCGAAGCAGCTCGGGGTGGCCTCGTCGAAGGTCGCCAAGGGCGAAGCGCCGGCCGCCGACGCCTCCGCACCGGCCTCCGCGGCCGCCGGCGCGGGCGTCGCCCCGGGTCAGGAGCTGGGCCGGGTCGAGTCGCCGCCACTGGTGCAGATCCTGGACTGGATGCTGCAGCAGAGCGACAACACGCTGGCCGAGACGATGGCCCGGCAGGTCGCGCTGGCCGCCGGGGACGAGCCGAGCTTCGACGGCGCCTCCGAGGCGATGATCGCCAAGCTGCGCGAGCTGGGCCTGCCCGGCGACGAGGCCGACCTGTACGACGGCAGCGGCCTCTCCCGGCACAACGGCATCAGCCCGACCCTGCTGGTCCAGACGCTGGCCCTGGCGGCCGGCGGCACCAAGCCGGAGCTCTCCGCGATGTTCAACGGCCTGCCGGTGGCCGGCTGGTCCGGCACGCTGCGGACCAGGTTCGTCACGCCCAGCCCGAACCAGGCCGCGCAGGGCGTCGTACGGGCCAAGACCGGCACCCTGAGCGGCGTGAACACGCTGGCCGGCGTGCTGGTCACCAAGGACGGGCGGGTGCTCTCCTTCGCGATCATGGCGAGCGCCACCTCGAACGCGAGCAGCGCCAAGGCGGCGCTGGACAAGGTGGCGACGGCCCTGGTCGCCTGCGGTTGCGCGTAGCGCGGGGTCCTAGGGGTTTCACCGGAGTGCGCTATGGAGCCGCGCGGGTACTGTCGGCTGCATGGCGCAGTTCGTTGACTGGGATCTGGCCGCCGCGACCGCGGGCGCGCTGTCCAAATCAGGCCCGGCGGTCTCTTACGACGAGGCCGCTCAGGTGGTGTCCGAGCTGCGGGATCTGACCGAGGAGGCAGCCGGCCACGTGGCGGCCTTCACCGGCCTGGTCGCCCAGGTCGAGGTGCCGCCGGTCCGGGTGGTCGACCGGCGGGACTGGGCCAAGGTGAACATCGCCGGCCTCCAACAGGTGATCAATCCGCTGGTCACCAAGCTCTCCGGGGACAAGCCGCCGGGCGCGTTCGCCGAGGCGATCGGCTCCCGGGTGACCGGCGTGCAGGCCGGGACGATCCTGGCCTACCTGTCCGGCCGCGTCCTCGGGCAGTACGAGGTGTTCTCCGGCGACCCCGGCCAGCTGCTGCTGAACGCGCCGAACATCGTCGAGGTCGAGCGCAAGATCGGCGCCGACCCGCGGGACTTCCGGCTCTGGGTCTGCCTGCACGAGGTCACCCACCGCACCCAGTTCACCGCGGTCCCCTGGATGCGGGGGTACTTCCTCGGCCAGGTGCAGGCGTTCGTCGACGCCTCGCAGGGCGGCGAGCACATGCTGGAGCGGCTGCGCCGCGGCGTCGCCACCCTCTCCGACGCGCTGCGCGACTCGGAGAGCCGGGTCTCGGTGCTGGACATCGTGCAGACCCCCGGGCAGAAAGCCGTGCTGGACCGGCTGACCGCGCTGATGACCCTGCTGGAAGGCCACGCCGAGTTCGTGATGGACGGCGTCGGCCCCGAGGTGATCCCCAGCGTCGAGGCGATCCGGGCCAAGTTCAACCGCCGCCGCGAGGGCGGCAACCCGCTGGACAAGGCGGTGCGCCGGCTGCTCGGCCTGGACGTCAAGATGCGGCAGTACGCGGAGGGCCACAAGTTCGTGCACGCCGTGGTCGAGCGGGTCGGGATGGACGGCTTCAACAAGATCTTCGAGTCCCCGCTGACCCTGCCCTGGCTGGAGGAGCTCAGCGATCCGGATGCCTGGGTGGCGCGGGTGCACGGCGCGCGCCCGGCCCTCGACTGACCGTGGCCCGGATCCCGGCGCCGGTCGCCGCGGTCCGCACGGCCGTCCGTCGCGGCCTGGCGGATCTGCCGTCCGGCGCATTGGTGCTGGTCGCCTGCTCGGGCGGCGCCGACTCCCTCGCGCTGGCCGCCGCGGCCCGGTTCGTCTCCGGCCGGGTCGGGCTGGTCACCGTGGATCACGGGCTGCAGGAGGGCTCGGATCGCCGGGCCCGCTCGGTCGCCGCCTGGGCGCGGGACGCCGGCTTCGATCCGGTCAGTGTGTCGACCGTCACGGTCGCCGGCCTGCCCGGTGGGCCGGAGGCGGCCGCCCGGACCGCGCGGTACGCCGCGCTGGAGACCGCCGCCGGCGAGCTCGGGGCGGCCGCCGTGCTGCTCGGGCACACCCGCGACGACCAGGCCGAGACGGTGCTGCTGGCGCTGGCCCGGGGCGCCGGCCCGCGCGGGCTGGCCGGGATGCCGCCGCGGCGCGGGGTGTTCCGCCGGCCGCTGCTCGACGTGGCCCGTGCGGACACCCGGAAGGCGTGTGCCGCCCTGGGCCTGGCCCCCTGGGAGGATCCGCACAACACCGATCCGGCGTACGCCCGGTCCCGCGTCCGTGGCACCGCCCTGCCCACCCTCGTCGCCGAGCTGGGCCCGGCCGTGATCGGCAACCTGGCCCGGACCGCGGCGCTGCTCGCGGCGGACAACGAGACGCTGGACGAGCTGGCCGCCGACGCCCTGGCCCGGGCCCGGTCGGCCGCCGGGCTGGCGGTGCCGGTGCTGGCCGGGCTGCGTGGCGCGATCCGGGGGCGGGTGCTGCACCGGTGGGCCCGGGAGCTGGGGGCGCCCGGGGGCGCGCTGGCGTACGGCCACGTGACCGCCCTGGACGCGCTGGTGACCGACTGGCACGGGCAGGGGCCGGCGTGTCTGCCCGGCGGGATCGCCGTGGCGCGACGGGAGAACGACCTCGTTCGGGTGGTTCCGACCCATGTCAGCTGAACGATCCGGAGCGAATCCGGCCCCGTTTCACGAACGGTAACCTCGATGCGGCAGGCTTAGGCCCATGGCTGATGGTTCTTGGTACGACACCGACATCGACCACGTGATCATCTCGGAGGAGCAGATCCGCGAGAAGATCGACGAGTTGGCGAAGCAGGTGGCCGCGGACCACGCCGACGCTCCGGACGGCATCCTCCTGGTCTGCGTGCTGAAGGGCGCGGTCATGTTCATGGCCGACTTCGCCCGCTCGCTGGGACGGCAGGGCCCGTCCACCGAGATGGAGTTCATGGCCGTCTCGTCGTACGGACAGGGGACCACCTCGTCCGGCGTGGTGCGCATCCTGAAGGACCTGGACCGGGACATCGCCGGCCGGCACGTGCTGGTCGTCGAGGACATCGTCGACTCCGGGCTGACCCTGTCCTGGCTGATGAAGTACCTCGAGTCGCGGCAGCCGGCCAGCGTCGAGGTGGTCGCGCTGTTCCGCAAGCCGGACGCGGTCAAGGTGCAGGTTCCGGTCCGTTACGTCGGCTTCGACATCCCCAACGAGTTCGTGGTCGGTTACGGACTGGACTTCGCGGAGCGTTACCGCGAGTTGCCGTACGTGGGGGTTCTCAAGCCGGAGGTCTACGCCCGTAGCTGAACCGCTTTCTCAGCGTGTTCTCAGTAATGGTGGTTATGAACCGTTTTATTGCTGAAACGCGCCGGATTGCGGGGGGTTACGTGGAGTTCGCCCTACGGCCTCACGGGTTCGCAATCCGTGCCCACGGTGTACGGTCGAGTGACCGACGGCGTGGTGTCACGAGCGCCGGAGGGGCCGGGAGTGATTCACCGTCACCAAACGGGGGCATTGATTCCGGCTGCCGCCGGTGGGCGGCCACGTTGAGGTGACCAGGACGCCGATCAGGAGGGTCCGGGCGCTTGGCGCCCGACAACAGTATGGAACGTACGCGTTTCTTCCGCCGCCCGGTGGTCTGGATCATTCTGGTGATCATCGGCGTAGTCGCGCTGAGCTCGATCTTCACCAGCGGTCCCAGCTACCAACGGGTAGACACTTCCGTCGCTCTCGAGCGTCTGAACCAGCCCGGTATCGAGAAGGTCGTCCAGAAGGACAAGGAGCAGACGCTCCAGATCGATCTCAAGAGCACCGAGCAGTTCAACGGCAAGAGCACGGACAAGATCGAGACCCAGTATCCGTACGAGGTCACCAGCGCAATCTGGGATGACGTCGAGCAGGCCAAGTCGGCGGGGCGGATCACGGGGACGATCAATGCGACCGTCTCCGGCGACAACATCCTGCTCAGTCTGCTGATCAACCTGCTGCCGATCGCCATTCTGGTGGTCCTCCTGCTGCTGTTCATGTCGCAGATGCAGGGCGGCGGCTCCCGGGTGCTCAACTTCGGCAAGTCCAAAGCGAAGATGATCACCAAAGACACGCCCAAGACGACGTTCGCCGATGTGGCGGGCGCCGACGAGGCGGTCGAGGAGCTCCAGGAGATCAAGGACTTCCTGCAGAACCCGGCGAAGTACCAGGCACTCGGCGCCAAGATTCCGAAGGGCGTCCTGCTCTTCGGTCAGCCGGGTACCGGTAAGACGCTGCTGGCCCGCGCGGTCGCCGGCGAGGCCGGCGTGCCCTTCTACTCCATCTCCGGCTCGGACTTCGTCGAGATGTTCGTCGGTGTCGGCGCGAGCCGGGTCCGCGACCTCTTCGAGCAGGCCAAGTCGAACGCTCCGGCGATCGTCTTCGTCGACGAGATCGACGCGGTCGGCCGGCACCGTGGTGCCGGCATGGGCGGCGGTCACGACGAGCGCGAGCAGACGCTCAACCAGCTGCTCGTCGAGATGGACGGCTTCGACACCAAGGGTGGCGTGATCCTGATCGCGGCCACCAACCGGCCCGACATCCTGGACCCCGCGCTGCTGCGTCCCGGCCGTTTCGACCGGCAGATCCCGGTGGACAACCCGGACATGGAGGGCCGTAAGGCGATCCTCCGGGTGCACGCCAAGGGCAAGCCGTTCACGCCGGACGTCGACCTCGACTCGGTGGCTCGCCGGACGCCGGGCTTCTCCGGTGCCGACCTGGCCAACGTGATCAACGAGGCCGCGCTTCTCACCGCGCGTAACGAGAAGCGGGCGATCTCGAACTACTTCCTCGAAGAGGCGATCGACCGGGTCATCGCCGGCCCCGAGCGCCGTACCCGGGCGATGAGCGACAACGAGAAGAAGATCACCGCGTACCACGAGGGTGGACACGCACTGGTCGCCTACGCGCTGCCGCACTCCGCTCCGGTGCACAAGGTGACGATCCTGCCGCGTGGCCGCTCGCTGGGTCACACGCTGGTCCTGCCGGTCGAGGACAAGTACACCCAGACCCGCGCCGAGATGATCGACACCCTGGCGTACGCGCTGGGTGGCCGGGCCGCCGAGGAGCTCGTCTTCCACGAGCCCACCACCGGCGCCGGCAACGACATCGAGAAGGCGTCCGGTCTGGCCCGTGCCATGGTCACGCAGTACGGCATGAGCTCCAAGCTGGGTGCCGTGAAGTACGGGACCAGCGGGGACGAGCCGTTCCTGGGCCGCAACATGGGCCACGAGCGGGACTACTCGGACTCGGTCGCGGCCGACATCGACGCCGAGGTGCGCGCTCTCATCGAGCTCGCCCACGACGAGGCCTGGGAGATCCTGGTGGAGTACCGGGACGTCCTGGACGAGATGGTCCTCGAGCTGATCGAGAAAGAGACGCTCACCCGCGAGGACATGGACCGGATCTGCGCCCGGGTGCAGAAGCGGCCGCCCATGTCGCCGTTCAACGGTTTCGGCAAGCGTCTGCCGTCGGAGGCCCCGCCCGTGCTGACCCCCGCCGAGCGGGAGAAGCTCAAGGCGCAGGCCGAGTCGGACGGGCAGCTCGCGGTCGGACCGAACGCGAACGGCGCCGTGGAAGGCAGTAACTGATCAGCACGCGCGACGAAATCGATTATCTCGCTGCCCGGTTGGTCGACGGCAAGCTCACCGGAACTCCGGTGGAGGACGCCGTCGACCTCGGGCGGATCGAGAAGGCGGTCCGGGAGATCCTCATCGCGATCGGTGAGGACCCGGACCGGGACGGCCTGCAGCGGACCCCCGCTCGGGTCGCCCGCGCCTATGCGGAGCTCTTCGCCGGCCTGCGGGTCGAGCCGGCCGACGTGCTGACCACCACCTTCGAGGCGGACCACGAGGAACTCGTCCTGGTCCGCGACATCGAGGTGCAGAGCATGTGCGAGCACCACCTGCTGCCGTTCAAGGGCGTCGCGAGCATCGGCTACATCCCGGGCACCGATGGGCGGATCACCGGGCTGTCGAAGCTGGCCCGCCTGGTCGAGGTCTACGCCCGCCGGCCCCAGGTGCAGGAACGCCTCACGTCGCAGATAGCCGATCTCCTGATGGCGAAGCTGGGCGCGCGCGGGGCGATCGTGGTCCTCGAGTGCGAGCACCTTTGCATGGAGATGCGCGGGATCCGCAAGGTCGGCGCGCGGACGGTGACGTCGGCGGTCCGGGGTGCGTTCCAGACCGACGGCAAGGTCCGGGCCGAGGCGATGGCGTTGATAAACGCCCGCTGAGCTCTTTTGTCACAGCCATGAGCACCAGCCGACCCGGTCGGCGGGTGCTCATGCTCGTTTCGGGCCACGGTCCCGCGCGGTGCTCGCGGCTCTGACCGGTTCGCGTGGTGCTCGCGGCTCTGACCGGTTCGCGTGGTGCTCGCGGCTCTGGCCGGTTCGCGGGGTGCGGTCGTGGCTGGTGCTCAGGGCTGCTTTGCGTGCCGGGAACAGCCGTGAGCGCCAGCCGGGGGCGTGACACGCGGCTGGACCTCGTGTGGCCGCCGCGTCGCGTGGGTTCTTTTGAACCGTGCCCACCCTCGGACGTCGCCCTGTAGGGCTTTGCGTTCTGGGCGCCCCGCGCCCTGCAAAGACCGGAAGGGTCCCCGCGGGAGCGACGATCTGTACCCCGGCGGACCGAGGCAAGAAAGACCTTGAAGTTGATCTTGATCTATCTCGGACGCACTAGATCATGCTGCGGTACTGGTTGGCGGAGTCCATCGCGGCGCGGGTCAGCTGGGTCGCCTCGTCGAGACGGGTGCGGGCCTGCTCGAGGTGGGCGATGGCGGCCGCGGCGGCCGGGTGGAACGAGCCGATCGCGGTCAGGCGGAGCATGGCCAGGGACTGGTCGAGCTGATCGGAAACCGTCTGGATGCCGGCGATCGCGCGGTCCGCGCCGTCCACCGAGGCGGCGATGTTGACCTTGATCTCTTCGACGTTCGCCACTGTTCTCGTCCTCTCGTGAGTCAGCTGACCAGCTGTTGCAGGCCGACGCCCATGCAGGTGAGCAGGACCGGGGTCAGGCACGCGACGATGCCCACCACCGGCGTGCGATCCACCTGCGGCCCGCCCTGCTCGCCGTCAGCGCCCCAGACGAAGCCGATGGTGGCCCACCCCAGGCCGAAGGCGAGCAGCGGCATGCTGAGGCCGCACAGCAGCGTGTAGGTGGGCAGCGAGCCGCTCGGCGCCACCAGGTAGAGGATGATCTGGACAAACAGCACCGCGGCCGCGAACGGGCCGTAGACCAGCAGATTCCGCGCCCAGGGGCGGCCGGAGCCGGCCGGAAGCGGACCGATGAAGGCATGATCGGCGGCGTCCGCGGTGAGCCGGGCCTGCCGCAGCGCGGAAAGAACGGCACCCGGACCACCGGTCACCGCCGCGAGAGCGGTTGCCCGCTCGCCCTCCAACGGCATCAGATCCATTTCCGGTACGCCGAAATCGCGCACCAGCCGAGCCCGCTGCGGCGCCAGCCGAGCACGAACCGCGTCGAGCTCCTGCCGCGCGGTCGCGATCGTGGCCGCCTGCTCGCCGGCGACCGTGCTGGCCGCCCGGCGCACCGCGTCCAGATCCCGGGCCGCCGCCAGATAGGCCGCCCACGGACCGTCGGCCGGCGGACCGGCCTGAGCCGGCACCACCCCGCTCTGCGCTGCCTGCTCCTGGTCCGTCATGGGTTGTCGCCCTCCGGCTGCACGAACGGAACCACGGTGGTCGTGCGGTCGGTGTGCCGGTCATGCAGCAGCGCACGGTTCGGCCTCGGCTGCCAGTCGACCGCGCGGCCCAGCATCAGCGTCACATCCGACTGCGGCACATTCAGGAACAGCAGGCCGGCCACGTCCTCCCGGCCCAGGCTGCCGCCGGTCTCCTCGCTGAACCGGCGCACGCCGCGCCACCAGGAGAGCAGATGCGCGCCCCGGCTCGGGCCCTCGCGCAGCAGCTGCCGCAGGCCGGACAGGCTGCCCGGTGGGGCGGCGTCCATCCCGAACACCACCCGGTAGCCCGGCTGGTCGGCGGCGAGCTCGGCGGCCAGGCCGGCGGCGTCCACCACGACCACCTCCTGCCGGTGCGCGATCTCGGCGGCCAGCTCGGCGGCGAGCGCGTCGCCCTCGGCGACCAGGGAGGCGATCACGAACCGGGTGGTCCGCGGGGCGTGACAGGCGGCCACGCTGCGGGCCGCCGCGTCCAGCACCTCGGAACCGGTCACCTGCGAGCCCAGGATCGCCAGGTGCCGGCCCGGCGACGAGTCCAGCGCGAACGCGGCCGTCGACAGGCTCACGTCGATCATCCGGCCGACCAGCGCGGTCGGGCGGCTGGCCCGGCCGGCCAGCGCGGCCCGATAGGTCGGGTCGTCGGCCAGGTGCTGCAGCGCGTACCCCGCGAAGATGCGCGGGGGGATCGACTCCGGATCGCGGGCGCCCCACAGCTTGTGTCGCAGGTCACTCAGCAAATCCTGGTCGGCGTGCGGATCCGGGAACCGAACCACCCGTTCGTGTCCCCGGGTCGCCCCGCGCGGGCCGCCGAGACCGCCGGCCGTGTTCACCACCGCGCTGCCCAGCGGCAGGCCGGCCGCCGAATCGTTGGTCGGCTCCAGCACGTCACCGCCGCCCGGCAACGCGATCCGCACCGGGAACTGGCCGAAGATCGAATCGCGCTTGGCATAGAGCGCCTCGACGCCGAGGACCGTCTGACTTGCCAAAACCAGATGGATTCCGTACGACCGGCCCTTGCGCGCCAGTGACTCGAGCAGACCCACCGCCTCGGCCGCCGTCGGATCGTTGCCGGCCAGCAGCACCTGGAACTCGTCGATGACACACAGGACCCGGGGCAGCGGGCGACCCCGGCCCTCCTCGGCGGCGACCGCGCGCAGATCGGCGAAGCGGGAGACGCCGGCCCGCTTGTACGCCATCGAGCGGCGGGTCATCTCGGCGTCCAGCTCACGGAGGACGGCCAGCCCGTACTCCCGATCGGACTCGACGCCGACCGCCCGCGCGTGCGGCAGCCAGGTGCGGTCCCGCCGGGTCGGCACGAACTCGGCGAACGACACGCCCTCCTTGAAGTCGAGCAGGTAGAAGGCCAGCTCGTCCGGGGAGTAGCGGGCGCCCAGCCCGTACAACACATTGATCAGGAAGGCGGTCTTGCCGGCGCCGGACCGCCCGCCGACCATCCAGTGCGGGGTCAGGTCGTTGAATCGCAGCACCAGCGGCACGTCGCCGTGATGGCCGACCACCGTCTCCACCCCGGCCGACGCGTCCGCTGACCACAGCTCCTCGGCCGGCTCCGGCAACAGGTCGGCCAGGGTCACCCGGGACGCGGCCGCGGAATGCGCCGCCAGCTCCTGACAGACCGCGTCGACCAGGTGCGGCGGCGGCTCCTCGTCCAGGAAGACCGGCGCGTTCAGCCACGGCGCCTCCGGCGTCGACCCGAACGAGCCGCCCGGCGGGTCACCGACGACCGCGAACGGATTACGCACCGAGACGGCGGTGGTGCGCGGCAGCGGGGCCTGCGTGGTCTCCGCGGTCAACGGCGGAGGCGGCCAGCCGGCCACGATCAGGTGCAGCCCCGAATCCGGCCCCTGCTGGGCCAGCGCGGCGATCCGGCGCAACTCCTCGCCCTCGGTCATCTCCGGCAGACTGGCGATGATCACCAGCAGCATCCGGTCCCGCCGGACCTTCTTGCTGCCCGTCCGGACCGGGCGCAGCCACTTCTCCGCCTCGGACAGCACGTCCCGAAGCCCCTGCCGATCGGTCGCCGGCGGCGACATCAGGCCGGCGTCGGCCAGCTCCTCGAACGGCTCGAAGACCGCGCCGCCACCCACCCCGTCCACCGTGCGAACCAGCAGCGAACCGGCCGGGGCAGCCGCGAGCATGCGCAACAGAAGCGACCTGAGCAGGCCGAACACCCGAGGATCGGTGGCGCTCGCGTCGATCGTCAGATGACCCACCCCGAGCAGCGGGACAATCGCCGGGAACCGGACGTCGTCGAGCGGCTGCGCCACCCCGATCCGGACGAACTGCGGCGTCAGCCCGCCACCCAGCGGAGCCTTCGGCGTGAGCGCGTCGAGCGGCGCCCCGAGCCAGCCCGGCGCGACCATCGCCGCGGCCTGCTGCAGTCGCTGAGCCAGACGATGTTGTTCCCCAGGGTCGGCAGTGCCCGGCGCATATGCCTCCAGGGCAGCGGAGGCCGCATCCGCTGTCGCCACCGCCTGCCGGTGCAAAGCAGCGGCCTGCCGGACCCGCAGAGCCGAATCCGCCACTGCTGTCACCTCCTGTCGCGCGCATAAAACCTATCCCAGACCAGCGAGGGTCCACGCAATGCGGTCCCGGTGCGGGTTCGGGTCCCGGATGTCGGGAGTGTCCTATCAGGAGCTTGTGATCATGGGTACGGGCGCGGGGCGGGTGAGGTTCGGTGCTGTCCCTACCGTGATGGGCGAGCGATGACGAATTAGTGTCGTATGTATGCAGCCGCACGACCCAAAACCCGGACTCGGCCCAGCATCACCGAACGTGCCATCGACCCCCGCGGTGCCGATGGCGGGGATCGACAGGGGTGGCGCGCAGGAGCCTCCCGTCACCGCAAAGTCGCAGCGACGTGTCGGTCGATTTCGAAGTCGGCGAGCGCGGTTGCTACTGGCCTTGGGCGCCGGGGTCGTGGCGCTGCTCTGCCTGGGCGGTGTTGGGGTGATTGTCGCGGTTTACGACAATGCTACCGAAATCAAGCGTACCGACCCGAGTGTCGTCCTAGTAAACTTTCTGGGGGCCTACCTGACAGACCGAGATGACCAGGAGGCTGAGTTGTATACCTGTAAAAAAAATATTGATCTCAGTCGGTTGGGCGCATTTCGTGACGAGGTTCGAAGGACAGAGGGGAAGTTTTCTATCGGTGTGATGGTTAGCTGGAAGAACTTGAATGTTCAAGCTTCTGGCAGTCATGCTTCCGCGTCGGTAGATATTGTTCGTACAATCTCAGGTGGCTCTGAAGAAACATTTGATCCCTGGAAGTTCGAGATGTCTGACGAGGACGGCTGGAGAGTCTGTTCGGCTAGTCCAGCTTCTTAAGTCACTCGATCCAGAGAAGTGTTGCAGGAACTTCCAGCGTTTGCGGAACATTTCCAGTCCAGGACCATCGATACCATTCGAGTTCGACGCAAACTCGTGCGCAGATATCACCGTTCTGGCTGGCGTAGAGCTCCGTCGTCACGCGTAGATCTCGCTGCTCGCCTCCATCGTCGAGCAACCTTATTGAGCGTCGACCCGTTATCGGCCCCGCCTGGTCTGACTGTGTCGGTGGCCGCCGAGGTGGATAATCAAGAGATACGCCCCTGGGGTGCAATTGCCCAGCACGGTTTTGTGTGCTAACCACCCCTAATTCCTCTACCCACACCCGATCAACTGGGACGAGAACGGCAAATACTTCGGTCTGTTCTGCCTCTGCTCGGTACCATTCTGCCTCTGGCATTACCGGAATGTATGTCCTGCTTCCCTGGATAACTTTTTCGTCTGCGCGAAGGTCTCCACGCCAGCCGAGTCCGGGAAGTCCGATCAATACACGACGGCCACGTAATGTATCGGTCATAGTGGCAGGAGTCGGAGCGATCGGGCGTGGCGGATCAAGCTCCCAGCGATCATTTTTCGAGAATGGGTCTGAAAAAGATTCGTCCATTATCCTGCGTTGCCTAGCGGTGCGCCTTGCTTCTGCATGAACGGTACGGGATTAGTTGCGCCCGCGCTTGATCGATCATTATTGTAGTGAACCTCGAAGTGGAGATGGGGACCGGACGAGTTGCCGCTGGTTCCGACTCGGCCAAGTACTTGGCCTGCGGTCACCTTCTGATTCACCTTTACGAAGGGGTGCTGCACCATATGGCAGTAACGGGTCATGACATTTCCGGCGTGCTGGATCTCGACCATCCAGCCGCATCCGCCCTTGCCCGGGTACCCGTCGACGTCGCACGTCTTCCGTCCCTTGAAATCCTCATCGCACTTCACTACCGACACGATGCCACTCGCGGCCGCCACGATCGGTGTGTAACGCGATGCGATCAGGTCGACGCCCTGATGATTGGGTCGTTCCGGGCTCCGGAAGCCGGAACCCACCTCCGCCTTCACCGGGATGGTCCAACCGGATGCGGCGACCTGTCCGGCC
Source organism: Actinoplanes sp. L3-i22 (assembly GCF_019704555.1). Lineage (NCBI taxonomy): Bacteria > Bacillati > Actinomycetota > Actinomycetes > Micromonosporales > Micromonosporaceae > Actinoplanes > Actinoplanes sp. L3-i22. Next base: position 11,625,664 of record NZ_AP024745.1, on the reverse strand, counting down.
GAGGCGCATGACATGGAAAGCGAGTTCCCCACGGCATTCGCCGCGCCATGCGCCAGCATGTTCACCATCTGGGTGGCTGCGGATTCGTGCTTGGCGTACGCATCCGGGTACGCACTGATCTGCACGGCCTGCGCTGCCCGGGTCAGCGACATGCTCTGCCAACCCTTGATTGTCTTGAGCTTCTCGTAGAACTTCGTGGCGGCGTACTCCGGATTCTGGACCTCCTGTGGTGTCCCCCACCCGGAACTCGGCCGTTGCTGGAACAGACCGAGGGAATCGTGGTCGTTACGAGAACCTAGGTTGCCTAGGTTGGACAGCCGGGACTCCTGCATCGCGGTGGCCACGGCGATTACCCAGGCACGAGGGGGCAACTTTAGTTTTGAGCCGACGTTGATGATGACGGCGGCGTTGCGGACTTGTTGGGCGCCGTATTCCCGGGCCTTTGGCAGTTTCGCATTCGCATCGATCGGCCCGCCCTGGCCGCAGTCGAACGCCGCAGAGTTTAGGTTGCTCTGGCTGTTATCGTCGGCGAGTTCACCGAAGAGAAGTATCGCGACACTTCCGCCGCAGCACATTAGGGCGAGTGTTGCAACCAGTGCGACTAGCAGCACGGCCTTGCGAGGGCGCCGGAAAGTCATGCACCCTCCCAGTCGATGCCGTCGACCAGCCAGTGACCTTCGGGCGCGACCAGCCGGAGGCTGAGCTGACCGGAGTTCATCGTGACGATTGCGTTGACCTGGGTTTCGTTGACCACCTCAAGAGTGGGACGCCCGAGCACCTGATCGGCGGGGACTCCGGCCGGGTCCACTCCGCGAAGTTGGTCGGCAAGGTCGGATGTGGCGTTTGGCAGCAGCCGGTCCAGCCACTTCTTCGAGGTGACGTTGGTGTGGCTCACCCAAGCAGAGGCGAAGGCGTAGGCCACCTGCTCCGGCTGGGCCCGCCCCGGACTGGTCTTCGGTTTGGGCGGGGCTTGCGAGGAGACGATGCTGTCGTCCTCAGAGGGGTCGATGCTGATCGCGGGAGCAGGAGAGCCCAATCCGACCGCGGGTGAACTGGACTTTCCATCCGACAAAAGCCGGCCGACGCCGACGATGGCCAGCACGATTGCAACCAAGACCAGTGCGACGCCCCACCGCGTACGGAAGAGGGCATTGAGTGCGCGCGCGACTATCCCCGACATGCGATCACCGTGCCTCGGAACGCACCCGCGGGGTGACTGGCTCCTGGGCTGTGGAGCCCGTGGCCGGTCGGTAGATCGTGTACGACGCCGGCTGCTCGACTACGTCCGGTTCGGTCCATTCGGTACGCCGGGTCCTGGGCCGAGTCTGAGCAGGACGTCCGCTGCTGGTCCTGTCACTTGTTGATTCCGCGACCGGTCTTTCGTTGCGGACCGTTTCCTTGCCGTCCGGTCGCGTTGGCACCGGCAGCTTCGAGTCGTCTGCCGCAGTGGTGTGGGTCGGCTCGCGGCGGGTTGAAGCTGAGTGCGACGGATCTTCCAACCGAGACTCGGGACGCATGTTCCGCGGTTCGACGAAGACCGTCCGGCTATCCTTGCCGAACGTCGGCTCCCGGGTGCCACCGCCCTCCGCGATGTCGAACTTCGCCGCCTCCCGCATGTCACGGAAGAACCGACGGTGCCACGATCCTCCGGATGCGATGGCAGCGGCGCCGTCCTTACCGCCGAGTTGAGTAATGCGCCGGTATGGACGAAGCAGAAGCCACCCGACCACGCCGCACAGCCAAACCAGGACCACCTGGAGCCATCCTGGGAGTGTCGCCGTGTTCATAATCAAATCGACGGCGAAGAGGTAAATCGCAGAACCGGTGCCGAAAATGGCGATGTTGAAGAGGGCTGCTATGACAGCGTTTCCGAGACGTCGAATCCCGGCACTCGCGGGACGGAGGAGACCGACTGTTCCCAGAATGGGAACCGCGATGACGGCCCATCTAAAGATTAGGAATCCGAGAAGTACGAGGATTGAGGCTGTGAGGTCGAACATGGCAAACATGAGTGCGGCGAGTGCGGCGATGAATCCGGACCCGATACGCTCCATGCCGTTGGTGCCCGTCAGGTATTGATATGCTTCCGGGTCCTCAGTGTTGATTTGCGCGGCAAGCGCCTTCCACTGATTTTGTTTGCGTTCGATCATGGCATCTCGAAGAGCGGGATTCTTCCGAATTTCTTCGGCCTCGTCCCATCGCAAGGAGCGCGCATCATAAAGTGCGAAGCCGTATTTTTGGGCGGTCTCGCTATCCGCCGACCCTAGAATACCGCGCAGCCAGTTTCGATAAAGCATAGTCTCTGTTGCCGTATCGCTTGCGCGGACTGCAGGAGGTCGCTTATCGGTGCATGCATCGGCCTTGCCGAGCTTGCAGTCCGTTCCAGGGCCTGCGCTTTGGGGCTGAGGGCCGATTGCATCATGGATTACGCTGAGTGATGTAACAAGGCTCTGGTCGGCAATGTTGGCTGAGCGGACGGGCCATGCCGCGATTGCAGTAACGCCGACCATGACCAAAATCGCCCACCCGGCCGTTGTGGTGGCTGCGCCCATATCTGCCTGCCGGGAGCGCCAAAGCAGATACAGACCGACTACTGCGAGAGTGATTACACCGAATACGGTAAATACCTTCTCGTAGACCGCCTTTGTTGCCTGTTCGACAAGGGTGTCGGCCCACCCCCAAAGCGACTGCGGATCCCAGGCGCGTTCACGGAGAGCATTCGAGGCCCCAATGGTTGCGGTCGCGACCATAAACTCACCGTTTGCGATGGTTGTTTCGACTCGCGAATCGGCTTCGGTGACCGCAGCAGCGCATCCGCCGTTCTGATCGTAGCTTGGCAAGCTGTATCCGGCATATCCGTACAGGGTGTACATGCCTTTGGGGCCGGGTTCGCTAGATGCTGCCGGCCTTTCCGCAAACCAGCCCGCAAGGCCGGAATCCGGGGTACTGGGGATGGGCGCGTTTTCACATTTCGCCTTGTCGCCGACCGTCTCGATGAGCCGATTGACGCACTGGCTGAGATTCGTTTTCCATTCTTCGACGCTGCAGGCGCCTCCTGGTGCTTTGGCTGGGGCTGCGTAGGCGCCGGCTGGCGCTGCCACCGCCCAGGCGATTGATGCGACCACCATCACGACCAGAGCCGAAAACAGCGCCACCCCCCGCCGCACCATCTCAAACCTCCAGGTCGGACGGAAGCGGCACCACCGCAGGCGCCGGTGTTCCAGGCGTCGTGTCCAGATGTTCCAGCAGCCCTTCGACGTACGAAACGTCGACGCGAACCTTCTGAACCCGCCCGTCCACATCCCGCATCACGAACTCCCGGAAGCCGAGCCGATGCTGCGACGACGTATCCACCTGGGAGAGCGAGGCAAGTGTCGCCTCATACCCGTCATGGACCGGCACCCGCAGGAGGCGCAAGGCTTCGGAGGCGATCTCTTGATCTTCGGCGATCCGGCCGACGAAGACGGTCGAGACGAGGTTCTGTACGTCCAGGCCGAGGATGTCGCGCGGGTTCTGCGACGCGACCAGCGCGGCCAGGTTCCACTTCCGGGAGTCGCGGGCGAGCCGGACCAGGAACGAGCGGCCGGAGCGCCAGCCTTCCATGAAGTGGGCTTCGTCGAGGCCGACCATCTTGCGGCTGGACATCGAGCCGCCGTAGCAGCGCCGGACCGCCAAGCGGTGCGCGGTGTGCAGCATCGGCAGGGCGAGGGATTCCTCGGCCGACCAGTACTCCCGCTCGATCTTGAGGTCGGGGAGTCGCAGGCCGGCCATGGTGATCACGGTGAGCGCGGCGTCGGCACCGAGCAGGTGTTGTGGCGGCCGGCCGAAGAAGAGCAGCGCGAGCGGCATCTCCGCGGTGTCCAGGAGCAGGTTGGCCAGTTCGCGGCCCTCGTCGTCGTCCAGGTTCCGCAGGGTGGTGACGACGTCGTCGAGGGTGGACGTCTCCTCGGCCGGGACCTGTCGCACGGCGTGCCGCAGGAGGGTCGCGGTGGACGCCTCCTTGGCCACCTGCGGGGGCACCAGCATCGAGCAGATGTCCTGGACCAGCATGCGGCGCTCGGCGCGGGCGTTGGAGACCGCGATCTCGAACTCCCGGTCGCCGCTCGGGCCGGTGGAGAACTCGGATCGGACCGGGGTCGGGATCAGCGCGTAGGGAGCGAGGGTGCCCTGCTCGGAGCCGGTGAGATTCAGGACGCGACTGTACGGCCGCAGCTCCGGCATCTGGCACAACCGGGCGAGCGGCCCGGACGGGTCGAGCAGGGTGACCTGCACGCCGCGCCGGGCGTTGAGGTACCCGAGCGCACCCATCAGGGTCGACTTGCCACCGCCCGGCTCGGCCACGAAGACGCCGAGCCCGGAGCGTTCGCGCACCTCCATCGGGAAGTGCAGGTCGAGGAAGACCGGCCGGCGGCAGGTGCCGGAGGTCCGCCCGATCAGGTCCCCGCGCTTGTCCCCGACCGTGGAGGCGGCCTGGGGGAGGGCCGCGGCCAGCAGCTTGACCGGCATCCGCCGGACGTACCCGGTGTTGGCGATCGGCTCGCCCGGGATGAACTCGCGGGCCAGTTGGTCCTGGTTCTTCGGGTGTTGCAGGGAGATCCGCAGTTCACGGGAGTAGAGCTGGATCAGCCGGCGGGCCCGTTCCAGGCATTCCTCGCGGTTGGCGCCGCTGACCGCGATCCGGTGCCAGCCGTGTGCCCGGGCCGAGTCGGTGGGCAGGCCGGTGGTCATCTCGTCGCCGATCACCAGCGCGCGCTTGGCCAGGCGTTCCAGCTCCGGCGGGGCGTCGATGCCGTGCTCGGCGTAGTCGAGCTGCTGGGAGCGGATCATCCGGAGCCGGTGCTCGAGGTTCTTGAACGAGCTGTTCGACCCGAGGATGTCGAGGCGGGAGGAGAGCTCCATCGGCCACGGCAGCCGCTCGTGGAAGTGCAGCCACGGCTCGTGCTTCTCGGGGATCTCCAGCGGCTCCATCCGGCCGACGGAGAGGACCGCGACGTGGCGTTCCTCGCCGGTCATCCGGTTGACCAGCTTGACCGTGGAGCCGTACGGCGTCCGGTACCGCTCCACCTGCTCGGTCAGCGCGAGCAGGTCACCGGTCTCCCAGTGCCCGTTGGAGACCGGGGAGAGCAGCCCAGGCGGCGACATGCCGAGCGCCACCGAGCGGAACAGCAGCCATTCCAGCTCCTGCGGGGTGACCCGCCGGCCGCGCATGCCGAACGCGTTGAGCACCTCGTCGAACTGCTCGACGGTCCGGCCCAGCTTGCGGCGCTCGTTCTCCGAGGTGCCCTTGCCGAAGGCGCGCAGGATCCGCTCGGAGAACGTGTCGCCGAGCGAGCGCCGGGCGAATGTGACGCCGAGGAACGTCTGCCCTTCGGCGTGGTTCACCGAGAGCAGGTGCCGCTGCGCCGCGACCAGGTGGTCCGACCAGGAGGTCGCGCCCTGCACGTCGGGCAGTGGTTTGGTGGTGAACGAGTCGACCGCGCGGGCCCACTCGTCGGCCGGGAACGGCCGGGTGGTGCGCCGCAGGTGCAGGCGGAACCCGGCGAGGCCGGCGTACTGCTCGGAGATCGCGCTGAGCAGTGCCTCCCGTTCCGCGTCGGGGCGGAACGCCCAGCGCACCTCGGGCAGCGAATACCACGCCGTCACGGTGCTCTGGGTGAACGTCAGGTGCCCGGCGATCTCGCTGATCGCCAGCTCGATCGCCGGGTCGCGGTCGCTGAACTTGAGTTTCTGGGGGCGCAGCGGCGCCGCCTTCTTCTCCTTGCGGCTGACCGGCTTGGGCTCGCGGCGCGCCGGGGCCTTCTCCTTGCGCCGGGACGGGGCCTTCTCCGGCATCGGCACCGGGAGCGGCGCCGGGGCGGCCGGTAGGCGGGGCGCGGACGCGCTGCTCAGCGGCGCGACGTGCGGCGGCGCGACCGCGGGCTGCGGCGGCCACTCGTCGAACTCGGCCCACTCGTCCACATCATCCGGGACCTGCCCGGGGCCGGCGCCGGGCTCGGCAGGGGAGGGGGCGGGCTCGGCGTAGAAGTCGGGCTCCGGCCCGGCCGGAGCCCGTGTGAAGGACGCACCCTGCGCCCCGTTGGTGGCGGGCGCCGGACCGGCCGGCAACGGCGCTGGACCGGCCCCGTTCGACCGACGTCCGTTGGCCGGCGGCGGCGCCGGCAACTGGGCCGGCGGATGCGGCAACTGGGCCGGTGGGGGCGGCAGCTGAGCCGGCGGCGGCGGAACCGGCGCGGCCCCGCCGAAGAGGTCGAGGAAGGGCGAGTCGATGTCCATGGTGGTGTCGAGCGGGACCGCCGCCGAACGGACCGCGTTGGGCGCCTGGAACACGCCCACGCCGCCGTGCCCGGGCGCGGCGACAAGCTCTTCGACCTCTTCCAGAGAATCAGCCGCCGAGTAGTCCCCCGGCCGGCGGGAGGCGGGCTGACGGGAGCCGGGCTGGCCGGCAGCCGGCTGGCGCGAGGGGGGATTCGCGGTCATGCGCGAACACCGCCGAGGATGGCAGAACCGGTCATACCAACTCCTCCCGAACCCGGATACGAGTGGCGACAAGTCTGGGGTCGCGGCGTTCCGCGGCGGGCTCGCGGGTGCGGCGCCAGTCGGTCAGCGCGGTACGGATGACGACCCGGGCCGGCCGATCGGGATCGACGTGCCGGAACACGTACGACGTCGTGACCATGGCCAGGGCGATCTCCCAGGCCGGGAAGATGTCGAAGCTGAACGTGATCAGGTAGTGCAGGACCATGAAGAGTGGCACCAGCACGACGAACATGCCGTACTGCGCGTACGGCAGGTGGATCGGCAGCGTGTAACCGGGCGGGCCCAGATAGAGCAGGCGGGCCCGGTAGATGTCGTCGTCGGTCCTGAGCCGCATCTCAGTTGAAGATCAACTTAATTAGGGCGTCACCGACGAAGAACAGTGTCGCCGCGCCGGCGATGAAGGCCAGGCCCACGATCGCGATCGCGGAGCTGGTCAGCACCTTCGAGACCTCACCGCGGCTGGCGCGGCCGATGAAGATCACGCCGAGCACCGCGAGCAGGATCGGCGCGATGTTCTTCGCGAAGAAAGTGACGATTCCCGACGTGTTGATGCCGGTTGGCTCAGCAGCGGCGGCGAGCACACCGCTCTGGAGCGCCGTCGCGACATGACCGGCGAGCTCGGTGGCAATCATCGGTAAACCTCCCCGTGTCCGGTATGGGGGTTACGGACACGCTGCAGTGGTAAAGCCGTACGGCACTGCCCATATCGTGCTGCCTGTAGCTCACCACGTCGAGTGAGCCGTTCGGGCACTGCCATGCTTGTCTCTGCTCTCTTCGGTCACTTCATGATGCCCAGTTCCGAAGAGTACGGCTCGTACTTGCGAGCAACAAGCGTCCGTTTCGTTACCCAAGGTGAAGGAATGGATGAATGAGAGTCACCGAGGCATCGTACACCTGTTCGAAAGACCCTGGCCCCGTACGCTCGGCACGTGCTCACTCCGCCGACAGAACCCCAGGTCACCGCGGTTGAACTGCTGCATCGGGATCACCCGGTCGTGATGGGCGTCCTGAACGTCACGCCGGACTCGTTCTCCGACGGCGGCCGCTGGTCAGGGCTCGACGCCGCCGTCGAACATGGCATTTCTCTGTTTGCTCAGGGCGCGGACATCATCGATGTCGGGGGCGAGTCGACCCGTCCCGGCGCGGAGCGTGTCGACGCCGCCACCGAGGCGTCCCGGGTGGTGCCGGTGATCGAACGGCTCGCCGCCCGGGGGGTGCCGCTGAGCATCGACACGACTCGAGCCGCGGTCGCCGCGGCCGCGCTCGAGGCGGGCGCCTCGGTGATCAACGACGTCTCCGGCGGGCTGGCCGATCCGGGCATGGCCGCGGTCGCCGCCGCGGCCGGCTGCCCCTGGATCCTGATGCACTGGCGCGGGCACTCCCGCGACATGCAGCGGCTGGCCACCTATCAGGACGTGGTCACCGAGGTCCGGGACGAGCTGCGGGCCCGGGCGGACGCCGCGATCGGGGCCGGCGTCGACCCCGGCCGGATCATCCTCGACCCCGGCCTCGGCTTCGCGAAGACCGCCGAGCACAACTGGGCCCTCAGCGCGCACCTCGACGTCCTGATCGGCCTCGGCTTCCCGGTCCTCTTCGCGGCCAGCCGCAAGACCTACCTGGGCCGGCTGCTGGCCGCCGCGGACGGCACGCCACGCCCGGTCGACGGCCGCGAGGCGGCCACCCTCGCCACCTCGCTGCTGGCCTTCGCCGCCGGCGCCTGGGGGGTCCGGGTCCACGAGGTCCGCGAGACCGTCGATGCCCGGGCCGTCTGGCGCGCCACCGGCTCGCCGCGACTTTCCAAGATCTAAAGAATTATTCGGTACGGCGTGAGCACCCGCCCGCCGACCACGAGCGAGACAGGGGAACCGTGGTGACCGGACAGATCACGCTGACGGGGCTGCGCGCCCACGGCCGGCACGGGGTCTACGACTTCGAGCGCGAGCAGGGCCAGGACTTCGTCGTCGACGTCCGGCTGGACCTGGACCTGAGCCGGGCCGCCGAGACCGACGACGTGGCCGACACCGTGCACTACGGCGAGCTGGCGACGGCCCTGGTCGGGGTGCTCACCGGCGAGCCGGTGAACCTGCTGGAGCGGCTCGCCGACCGGCTGCTCGACGTCTGCCTGGCCGACCCGCGGGTGTCCGCCGCCGAGGTCACCGTGCACAAGCCGCAGGCCCCGATCCCGCACGAGTTCGCCGACGTGGCCGTCACCCTGCGCCGGAGCGCGACGGCATGAGCGAGGCGGTGCTCTCGCTCGGGAGCAACCTGGGCGACCGGCTGGCGCATCTGCGGGCCGCGGTCGCCCTGCTCGGCGCCGGCGTCCGGGAGGTCTCCGGGGTCTACGAGACGCCGCCGTGGGGCGATCCGGACCAACCGCCGTACCTCAATGCCGTGGTCTTTGTCCGGGACCCGGCCGCGACCTCGCACGATTGGCTGGACCGGGCCCGGGCCTGTGAGGCGGCCGAAGGCCGCGAGCGGGATCCGGCGCGCCGGTTCGGGCCGCGCACCCTCGACGTCGACGTGATCACCGTGTGGGACGCCGACGGCCGTCCGGTGATCAGCGACGACCCCGAGCTGACGCTGCCCCATCCGCGCGCCCACCTGCGCGCCTTCGTGCTGCGGCCGTGGCTCGACCTGCACCCCGGCGAGGGCCTGCCGGGGCACCCGCCGCTGGCCGATCTGCTCGCCGCGCCGGAACTCGCCACGGACGTCGCCGGAGTGACGGCGCGTCCGGATCTGAAGCTAGAGTCGACGGCGTGAGCACCAACCCCGACGGCTCCCCGAACGAGCGCCGGACCGACCCGTCACTGCAACCGACGAGCATCTCGGCACTGGTGCTGGCAGCGCTCGTCGGCGCGGCCGTGGGCTGGCTGCTGCTCGGCTACAACCAGCTGTTCTACAAGGTCACCCCGCTGCCCTGGACGGCGGCGATCGTGCTGTTCGCGCTCGCCGTGGCCGAGGGCTATCTGGCACAGAACACCAGCGCCCGGATCCAGCGCCGGCCCGGCGCGCCGCGCGTCGAGCCGCTGGTGGTGGCCCGCTACGTCGCGCTCGCCAAGGCGTCCTCGCTGGTCGGCTCGCTGACCGCGGGCTTCTCGGCGGGCATCCTGATCTGGCTCGTGATGGAGCCGACCGACTCGGCCCGGACGGATCTTCCGACGGTCGCGACCACGCTGGTCGCGGCGGTCGCGCTGATCGGCACGGCGCTCTGGCTGGAGCGCGCCTGCCGGGTGCCGGACGACCCCGATCGGGAGGGCGACGGCACCGGTCGGCAGACCGGCAGACGTTGACACTTGTCACAGCGTTGCATGCTCTGAACTGAGGCCGCTTCGTATCCGTATCCTGTGCGGCGGGCGACCCGTCCCGGAGTAGCGTGCGCCTCGAACCGCTGGTTGGGGGCGTAAGGAGGCGCGGACCATGGCGTACGACGAGGCGACGTTCCGTCGGCCCGGCGAGAGCACCGCCGACACCGACCCGGCTGCGTACCGGCGTCGGGTCCAGCTCGACGACACCGGAGGCAACACCCTCGACCAGTCGTTGCGCGCCCCGGTGACCGCGGGCCCGGCGGAGGATGACGGCCGGGACCGGCTCGGCGTCCACCTGGGCTGGGAGGTCGTCCTCCTGGTCGCGGCCGGCGTGCTCGGCTTCCTGCTCTGGCGGGAGAGCTCGGCCGCCCTGCAGCGCCCGGCGCTGGACGCGCTGCTCGTCACCGGCGCCGCGATCGGCCTGATCACGCTCGGCGCGGGGCTGTCCCTGCGGGCCGGCGTGCCGAACCTGGCGATCGGCCCGATCGTGCTGGCCGCCCAGTTCCAGTTCGCCGAGAACGGGGACAAGGGCATCCTGCAGGCCCTGGTCCCGGCCCTGATCATCGCGGCCGGTGGCGGTCTGATCGTCGCCGTGCTGATCCTGGTGCTGCACGTGCCCGGCTGGGCGGCCACCCTGGCCGCCGCGCTCGGCGTGATCACTTTCGACCAGCTCCGGGTGAACGCGGTCGTGGTGCAGGGCGACTGGGAGCCCACCAGCCGCGCGTTCCTGCTCTTCGGCGGGTTCGCGTTGCTGGCGATCGTGGGCGCGATGCTGGGCGCGATCGGCCCGGTGCGCCGCTTCTTCGGCCGGATGCGGACCTCCGGCGACCCGGCCGGGCGCCGCGGCCTCACGGTCGTGCTGCCGGTCCTGGTGGCCCTGATCGGCTCGTCGGTCTTCGCGGCCGGCGCCGGCGTGATCCTGGCCGCCCAGTCCACCGACCCGGTCCGGCCCGGCACCGGCCTGGAGTGGACCGGCATCGGCCTGGGCCTGGCGCTGCTCGGCGGGACGAGCGCCTACGGCCGCCGCGGCGGGATCTTCGGCACGCTCTTCGCGGTCATCGGGCTGACCCTGTTCCTCGACTACCAGGACCGCCGGGACCTGCAGATCTCGCTCTTCGCGATCGCCGGCGCGGTCTTCGCCGCGGGCCTGATCGCCACCCGGATCGTCGAGTCCTACGGTCGCCTGGCCACCGCCGCGACCACCCAGGACTGGAACGCCGCGCCCTCCGGCGGGCTGGACACCAGCTGGTCGCCGACCATGCCGGAAACCTGGAACACCCCGGCCCAGCCGGCCCGCAGCGACCGGTGGGACGACGGCCCGTGGGGCGCCACCCGCTGAACGTATGCTTTCCGGCATGACCTTGCCCGGCTTCGCCGAACTGGACGCCCTGCCCACCGAAGAGCTGCGGGAACGCGCCTTCACCAAGGCTCGGGAGAAGCACGACGTCCGCTTCTTCTGGTCGGTGCTCAAGCACCTGCCGGACGCGGACGAGGCCGCCGCCCTGGACGGCGCGCCGAACTCGATCGGCCCGACCGTCGAGGAGGCCGTCGCGCTCTTCCGTGAGTTCGAAGGCCGGAACCTCGGCGAGCAGGAGCCGCTGTTGCGTGCCGCGTTCATCGATTATCTGTCGAGGTAGTGACAGTCGTCGTTTGAGGCCGTGGCCCGCCAGGGAATTAGGGGCCATGGCTCTCGAAAGCAGGTACAAGACCGCAACCGGGGCGGGCACGCTCGCTGCGTTCCTGCTCGTGCTCATCTTCGGCAGTCCCTGGTACGGGGACTGGGTCAACGAGGCAGTCGACGAGAAGACCGGTCTCGGCTGGTGGCTCCATCTACTGCACTGGCCGGCGTGGACGGTCGACAGTTCCAACTCGATGCGCGGCGTGATCGTCGGCGACCTGCGGGCGATCCTGGTCGTCGTACTCACGCTGGTGTTCCTGGTGTTGCTCCCGGGCACGCAGTTGGCCCGGGCCCGCGGCACGGTGGCGCAGCTGCTGGCCGGCTGGGCCGCGTACATCTTCGCGGGCGCGTTCGCCGCGCTCCTGTCCACGCTCTTCTACACCGACCCCTCGCTGCTCGGCATCTTCGGGGCGAGCAGCGGCGGCGCCGCGTACGGCATGTTCGTCGGCTGGATCATCGGCATCGCCACCCTCGGCGGCCGCCGGGGCACCGGCGACTAGGCGGCCGTCCCCGCGGGCGTCTCGAACACGGCCGTCCGGGTCACCTGGCCGATCGGACGGCCGGCCTCGGTCACCACGACCGTGGTGGCGTTCTCGGTGAGCATCATCGCGAGCGCGTCGTGCAGCGTCGCCGACGCGTCCACGGTGGGCAGGTCGCCGGTCGGGCCCTCGACGGCGGTCATCACGTCCCGGACCGGGGTCACGGCCAGCCGCCGGATGCCACGGTCGGTCCCCACGAAGTCCCGCACCTCGGTGGACGCCGGTCGGCTCAGCAGCTCGGCCGGCGTCGCGTACTGCAGCAGGCGGCCGCCCTCGGCCAGCACCGCGATCCGGTCGCCCATCCGGACCGCCTCGTCGATGTCGTGGGTGACCAGCACGATCGTCTTGCGCACGGCGGCCTGCAGGCGCAGGAACTCCTCCTGCAGCCGGGCCCGCACGATCGGGTCGACCGCCGAGAACGGCTCGTCCATCAGCAGCACCAGCGGATCCGCGGCGAGCGCCCGGGCCACCCCGACCCGCTGACGCTGACCGCCGGAGAGCTCGTGCGGGAAGCGCTTGCCGTACCGCGCCGGGTCCAGCCCGACCAGCTCCAGCAGCTCGTCGGCGCGCGAGTTGACCCGCTTGCGGTCCCAGCCGAGCAGCCGGGCGACCGTACCGACGTTGGCCCGCACGTTCTGGTGCGGGAAGAGCCCGACGTTCTGGATCACGTAGCCGATCTGCCGGCGCAACTGCACCGGGTCCTGCTTCAGGACGTCGCGGCCGTCGATCGTGATCGTCCCGCGGGTCGGTTCGATCAGCCGGTTGATCATCCGCAGGATGGTCGACTTGCCGGAGCCGGAGGCGCCGATCAGCACGGCCAGCTCGCCGGCGCCCACCTCGAGGCTGAACTTGTCGACCGCGACGGTGCCGTCCGGATAGACCTTGCCGACGTCCGCCAGGGTGATCGATGCCGCGGTAGCGTCCACGTATGTCTCTCCTGTCCTGGGGACCGGCATCGCTGACGCCGGTGGCCGCACCCGCGGATGACGGCCCGGGGAATCCGTGGTTCTCCTGGCGGTACGTCCACGAGAACGCCGACACCATCGGCACCGCCCTGCGCTTCCACGCCGGGCTGACCGCGCAGACCGTGCTCCTCGCACTGGTCGTCGCCGTGCCGCTGGCGGTCGTCGCCTACTGGATCAAACCGCTGACCGCGCCGATTCTCGCACTCTCCGGCATCCTGTACACGATCCCTTCGCTGGCGCTGCTCTCGCTGCTGGCCCCACTCGTCGGCACCACGAGCACCACCTCGGTCCTGATCGCCCTGGTGATGTACGCGCTGCTGGTCCTGGTCCGCAACTCGCTGGCCGGGCTCACCCAGGTTCCGCCCGAGGTCATCGACGCCGCCACCGGCATGGGGTACGGCCGGTTCGGCCGGCTGCTCCGCGTCGAGCTGCCCCTCGCGCTGCCCGGCATCCTGACCGGCCTGCGCCTGGCCACCGTCTCGACTGTGGCTCTCGTCACGGTCGGCTCGCTGATCGGGCAGGGCGGCCTCGGCGACCTGATCCTGGGCGGCTTCCGGAACAACTTCTACAAGGCCGAGATCCTCACCGGGACGCTGCTCTGCGTGGGGCTGGCCCTGGTGCTCGACCTGATCCTGGCCGGGCTGGGCCGCGCACTCACCCCGTGGACCCGGGGGAGGACCGCGTGAGCTACTTCAACGAGGGCATCACCTGGCTGAACGACCCGCTGAACTGGACCAATCCCGACGGGTTGCTCAACCGGCTGACCGAGCACCTGGTGATCAGCTTCTGGGCGGTGCTGCTCGGCTGCGTGGTCGGCTGGCCGATCGGCATCTGGCTCGGCCACCGCGGCCGGGGCGGTGCCACCGCCGTCACGATCGCCAACCTCACCCTGGCCATTCCCACGCTGGCGCTGCTCACCATCCTGCCGCTGACCCCGCTCGGGTTCGGCAAGCCGCCGGTGGTGGTCGCCCTCGCGGTCTTCGCGGTGCCGCCGCTGCTGGCCAACGCGGTCACCGGGCTGCGCTCGATCGACCCGGAGACCCGGGAGGCGGCCCGCGGGATGGGCCTCTCCGGCGGGCAGCTGCTGCGCCAGGTGGAGCTGCCGCTGGCGGTGCCGTACCTGGCGGCCGGCCTGCGTACCGCGTCGGTCCAGGTGGTCGCGACCGCGGCGCTGGCCGCGCTGGTCAACGGCGGTGGGCTGGGGCAGATCATCAGCGCCGGCTTCGGCATCGGGATGAGCAACGGCGGCGGTGGCCAGATCGTCGCCGGCGGCCTCGCTGTGGCGCTGCTCGCACTGCTGGTGGAGGGCCTCCTGGCGATCTTCCAGCGCCTGGTCACACCCCCTGCGCTGCGGGTTCGGAAGCGGCGCCGGTCGGCTGTGACGGTGAGCACGCCATAACGCTCCGGCATCAATGGCCGATCTTGTCGTACCCACCGGGTACGAAGGACGTGAGCAATACGCGGGCACCGCACCTCGGCCGCCCGCCGGACACGCGGCATCGCCACCGGGGCGGCGCCGGGACACAGAAGGCGGCAAGCAATGCGTCACAACCTATTCCGTACGGCCGGTGTTCTCGCCGCGACCGTGGTCGTCCTGGCCGGCTGTGGCAAGGCCGGCTCCTCCGGCACCGAAGCGCCCCCGTCGGCCGCGGCCGGTGCGGGCGCCGGCTGTGCCCCGGTCGCGGGGGACAAGCTGGTCGTCCTCACCGACGACAAGAAGCTGCAGAACACCGACAACGTCATCCCGGCCATCAACAAGAAGGCGTCCAGCCCCGAGCTGATCGCCGCGCTGGACAAGGTGTCCGCGGCGCTCGACACGCCCAAGCTGGTCGAGCTGAACAAGGCGGTCGACATCGACCGCAAGTCCTCCAAGGCCGCCGCGCAGGACTTCGCCACGGCGAACAACCTGACCGCCGGCCTGACCAAGGGCAAGGGCGGCAGCGTCACCGTCGGCGCCGCCAACTTCAGTGAGAACGCCACGCTCGGCGAGCTCTACGGCATCGTCCTGACCGCGGCCGGCTACACCGTCAAGGTGCAGCAGATCGGCAACCGCGAGCTCTACGAGCCGGCCCTGGAGAAGGGCGACATCACGGTGGTCCCGGAGTACGCGGCGACCCTCGCCACGTTCCTCTCCGGCAAGGTCGACAAGAACGCGGCGGACCCGTCCTCGTCCGACCTCACCACCACGGTGACGAATCTGACGGCGCTCGGCGACAAGCGCGGCCTGGTCTTCGGCCAGCCCAGCCAGGCGCAGGACCAGAACGCGTTCGCGGTCACCACCGCCTTCGCCGAGAAGAACCAGCTGACCACGCTCTCCGACCTGGCGTCGAAGTGCTCCGGCGCGGCGACCGTGCTCGGCGGCCCGGCCGAGTGCCCGCAGCGGCCCAAGTGCCAGCAGGGCCTGGTTTCGGTCTACAACTTCCAGGCCGGCAAGTTCGACACCCTGGACGCGGGCGGCCCGCTCACCAAGAACGGTCTGAAGCAGGGCACCATCTCGGTCGGCCTGGTCTTCAGCTCGGACGGCGCACTGGCCGCGGGCTGACGCGTCAGTCAGAAAGGCTGACGGGTCGGTCAGAAAAGATGTACCGAACGCCGGGTTGGTGTGTGCCACCCGGCGTTCGGCCGTTTCGTCCTGGGCGCACTCTCGGTAACATCAGCGCCCATGCCGGAACGCGACTCCCAAGCGGGACACAGCGCACGCCTGCTCCGTGGTCTTCTATGGGCGGGGGTGATTCTCGCCCCGCTGGCCGCGGCCCTCGTGCTGATCGGCGGCAGCCCGGGCACCGTGCGGTTCGGGGTGCTCCTGGTCGCCGTCAGTGTCGTGCTGGTCGGCGCGTCCGTGCTGATCCGCAGCGATCCGGTGCTGCTCCGGATGGATGTCGAGGACCGCGTCGCGGAGGAGATCGACCGCCTCCGCCGGGAGCTGACCGCGGAGATCAAGGCGCAGGCCGCGGCCGGGCCGGATCCGAACCGCCCGCCGCTGAACCCGCGCAAGCCCCCGGTCGCCGCCGCGGCCCCCAATGGTTACGGTCCGCAGTCGAACCGGGGCGCTGAGTTCGGCTTCCCGCCGGACGACTCCGCGAACGGGTTCTTCGGCGACCAGCCGCACCACGATCAGGGCGGCTACGAGAACCAGCAGCCCGCGTTCGAGGACCAGCCGAACTTCAACGGCCAGCCGGTGATGACCGGCCAGCCCAAGTTCATCGGCCAGCCGGGGACGAACGGCCAGCCCGGCTACAACGGGCGGCCCGGTCCCGCGTTCGAG
The DNA here is from genome assembly GCF_019704555.1 of Actinoplanes sp. L3-i22. Taxonomy (NCBI): domain Bacteria; kingdom Bacillati; phylum Actinomycetota; class Actinomycetes; order Micromonosporales; family Micromonosporaceae; genus Actinoplanes; species Actinoplanes sp. L3-i22. The sequence continues at coordinate 11,609,375 of NZ_AP024745.1, read as the reverse complement.
GAGCCGACCACCTACGGCCCGGGTCCGAACGGCTACGACGCCGACCCGGGCTACGCCCCCGGCCAGCAGGACGAGTACTACGACGAGTACGTCCCCGAGCCGCCCCGCCCCAACGGCGGCCGCGCGGTGGTCGGCGGCAGCGCCCGCCCGATGTCACCGGGCGGCCCGGCCGGTCGCGCGTCCGCCGCGGTCCCCACCGGTTCCGCGTCCGTCGGCGCCGCGGTCGTCCCGCCGCCCGCGAACGGCCCGATGCCGGCCATGAACGGCCAGGTGCCGTCCCCGGCCGGGCCCATGCCACGCCAGCGCGGCGCCGCCTCGGTGCCCCCGCCGGCGTCCGGCGCGGCCCGCGCCCCGGTCGGGCCGCCCGGCCCGGGCGGCCCGATGCCGGCCGGGCCCGGCCCGGGTGTCTACGGTGCCGGCGGCCAGGCGGCGGTGCCCGGTCAGCGCGCGTCCGCCGCGGTCCGGCCCGGAGCCACCTACGGTCGCCCGGACGTCCCCAACGGCGACTTCGGCGCCGCGAACGGCTACAGCGCCCCGGGCGACGACTACGAGGCCGCCTACGGCGGTCCCGCGGCTCCGGGCTATGGCCAGGAGCAGGGTTACGGTCCCGACAACGGCTACGGCCCGGAGAGCGGGTTCCAGCCGGACGACGGGTACGGCCCGAACGGTGGCTACGTCCCGGACAACGGCTTCGACCCGGCGGACGGCTACGGCCCCGACGACGGCAGCGGCGGCTTCGGCCCGGGCGGTCCGGGCCAGGGTGGCCCGGGCGATCCGGCCCAGGGCGACGCCCGGTACAAGGCCCGCCGCCACCGCCCGTCGGCCAACGACACCAACGTCGGCTCCCTGGCCGACTTCGCCAACATGCCCGGCTACCGCGACGACCCCCAGGCCGGCTGGTAGGACGAGACCCCGCCGGCCCGGCGTAGCTCCGCGGGCCGGCTATTTGTCGATGTCGCCGACCACGAAGAACATCGACCCGAGGATCGCGATCAGGTCAGGGACCAGGCATCCCGGGATAAGCGTCGCCAACGCCTGCACATTCGCGTACGAGGCGGTCCGCAACTTGAGCCGCCAGGGCGTCTTGTCCCCCCGGGACACCAGGTAGTACCCGTTCACCCCGAGCGGATTCTCGGTCCACGCGTACGTGTGCCCCTCCGGCGCCTTGACCACCTTGGGCAGTCGCACGTTCACCGGCCCGCCGATCCGCTCGATCCGGTCCAGGCACTGGTCGACCAGGTCGAGCGACACCCGGACCTGCTCGAGCAGCACCGCGAACCGGGCGTGACAGTCACCGGCGGTCCTGGTCACCACGGGCACGTCCAACTCGTCGTACGCGAGGTAGGGCTCGTCCCGCCGTACGTCGAAATCCAGACCGCTCGCCCGCGCGACCGGCCCGGACGCGCCGAAGGCCGCGGCGTCAGCCGCCGACAGCACCCCGACACCGACCGTACGGGCCAGGAAGATCTCGTTCTGGTGAATGATGTGGTCCAGGTCGGGCATCCGCTTGCGGACCAGCGCCACCGCGCGCCGCGCCCGTTTCGTCCACCCGGCCGGGACCTCCTCCTTCAGCCCGCCGACCCGGTTGAACATGTAGTGGATGCGCCCGCCGGAGACCTCCTCCATCACGGTCTGCAGCGTCTCCCGCTCCCGGAACGCGTAGAACATCGGCGTGATCGCGCCGATCTCCAGCGGGTACGAGCCGAGGAACATCAGGTGGTTGAGCACCCGGTTCAGCTCGGCCAGCGCCATCCGCAGCCAGACCGCCCGCTCCGGCACCTCGATGCCCATCAGCCGCTCGACGGCGAGCACCACACCCAGCTCGTTCGAGAACGCGGAGAGCCAGTCGTGCCGGTTCGCCAGCATGATGATCTGCCGGTAGTCCCGCACCTCGAACAGCTTCTCGGCGCCGCGGTGCATGTACCCGACGATCGGCTCGCAGGCCACCACCCGCTCCCCGTCCAGCGTCAGCTTCAGCCGCAGAACGCCGTGCGTCGACGGATGCTGCGGCCCGATGTTGAGGACCATGTCCGCCGTCTCCAGCCCGGCGCCGGTCCCGACCGTCATCTCCCGCAGCGCATCCGTCACCGACGCATCGTCGCACGCCGCGCCCCACCCGGTCCCGCTCCGCCGACCCGCTTTCCGCCCGGATCACGCGGTTCCGGTGGTCCAGCCCGCCGGTCCGGTTCCAGCCCCATCGCGACCATTCCCCGGGTCCGGGCCGCCCCGCGCCGCCAGCTTTTTCAAGACCATTTCCCGGTACGGCCGTAGCCGTCCCGCTCAGCCGAGGTCGAGGTCGATGCCGATCGGGTGCCAGAGCCACCAGTGCGCGCCGAGACCGGTGCCGGAGGTCAGCTCGGCGGACTCGCCGGCCGACGACAGCGCGCGCAGATAGGCCGCCGGATCATTGCCGGCCAGGGCGAGCGGCGGCCGCGCCCCGCTGACCCCGAGCCCGCGCAGCGCCGCCCGCTGCCGGACGATCCGATAGGGAACCCCGGTGGCCAGCGCCGCCGAGTCCATCGCGACATGCGCCGTGACGTCACAGCTCCCGTCCGGCACCGGCGCCACCTGCCGCCCCGCCCGGAACCCGGTCAGCGTCCCCATCGGCGGCCGTTCCGCCCGGAGGTGCCCGTAGTCGATACCGAGCGCCGCCCCCCGCCGCACCCGCTCGACGGCCCCCGCCCAAGCCGCGTCCCGAGCCGCCCCGACCTCAACCCGCCCTGTCCAGGCCCCGTCCCGGGATGCTCCGGCCTCGGCTCGTCCCGCTGTCGGCCACCAGCGGCTGGTCCAGAAGATCTCGGCGGGATCGGCGAGCCCACCGAGCGTCTCCACCCCGGTATGCCGGTCTACGAGCACTTTCCGCAGCCGCCCGTCCGGCCCGGTCTCGAGGATGTCGAGCGGCACGTTGTCCAGCCATTCGGTGGCGATCAACAGCCCGGTCACCGACTCGGGAACGTCCCGCCGCCACCGGATCCGTGCGTCCAGCCCGTCGGGCCGCCCGGCCACCTCGACGGCCACCGGCCGAACCCGGCCGGCGAGATCCCCCGGAAGCATCAGACAGAGCAAGGTGAGCAACTCTCCGCGCCCGGCCCCGACATCCACGAGATCAAACCGCTCCGGACGCCCGAGCGCCGCGTCAACCCGCTCGACAACCCGCGCCAGAGCCCCGGCAAACAGCGGCGAAGCCAACACGCTGGTCCGAAAGTGATCGGCCGGCCCACCGGCCGGCCGCACAAAGAACCCTTCCGGCCCGTAGAGAGCCGAATCCATCGCCAGCCGCCACCCAATGCCCACCACAACGCCAGCCTAGGCACCCACCAGCCGACAAGCCTGCCCGGCGAGGACCGCCTGCCCGGCCACGATGCCTACCGGCGACGACTGCCTGCCCGGCCACGATGCCTACCGGCGACGACTGCCTGCCCGGCCCGCGATGCCTGCCCGGCCCGCGATGCCTGCCCGGCCACGACCGCCTGTCTGGGGCGAGGCGATATGTGGGGTTGCGGTCGGGTTGGCGCCTGCCCAGGGCGTGTCCACCTAAGGCCCACCCAGGGGCCCGCCTACCCAGGGGCCCGCCCACCCAAGGGGGTAGGCCCCCACAGCCCATTCTCCCGGGAATTCCCAAGATCACGCCGACGGGCTGTGGATAACCGCCCGCTGTGGAAAACCTCGCGGGGCGCTCGGAGCCAGATCCGGCCTGGTAGGAGCGGTGAAGAGCGAAGGTGATCGAGGCGGGAGACGTGCGGCAGAGCGATCGCGAGAGGCGGCGCGGCGGGGAGCGCGGCGGCGCGGGCGAAGGGCGGCGGGCGAGAGGCCGGGCACGGCGAAGGCGGAGAGAGCGCGGCGAAGGCGGAGAGAGCGCGGCGAAGGCCGATGGGGAGCGGCAAAGGCTGAGGGGGCAGGGCGCGGGCTGAAGGGGCGGGGTGCCGGCTGAGGGAGCGGGGCGCGGGCGGCCGGAACGGCGACGGGAGGAATCGGTCAACGTAGGGGAGGTGTGGGCCTCGGGGTGGGGGTAAAGGCTCAGTGCCGGGGGCGCCGAGCCGAAGCTGGGAGGAAACGGTCGTGCGGTTGTTCACACGTGGTTGCTACACGCGTGTTACGGCGGCGCATACTGGCGCTCGACCGGTACCCGCGCGTGAGGACTGGATCCATGAACGAATTGACCGTCGGCGTGGTCGGGGCCGGGCGGGTCGGCGCGGTGCTGGGCGCGGCGTTGACCGCGGCCGGGCATCGCGTGGTCGCCGCCGCCGCTGTCTCCGCCGCTTCCCGTGAGCGGGTCGCGCGGCTGCTGCCCGGGGCCGAGATCCGGCCGGCCGACGAGGTCGCCCGGGCCGCCACCGATCTGCTGCTGCTCGCCGTTCCGGACGATTCGCTGCGCGGCGTGGTCGCCGGGCTGCACCGCACCGGGGCGCTGCGCGCGGATCAGGTTGTTGCTCACACTTCCGGGGCTCACGGGCTGGACGTTTTTGGCGATGTGAACGGCATGGCCCTGCATCCCGCGATGACGTTCACCGGCGCGGACTCCGATCTGGCCCGGCTGCCGGGGATCGCCTGGGGGGTGACGACCCGGGATCGGGCGTTCGCCACCCGGCTGGTCGCGGACCTGGGCGGGGTGCCGGAGTGGATCGCCGAGGAGGCCCGGCCGGTCTACCACGCGGCGCTCGCGCACGGGGCGAACCACCTGGTCACGCTGGTCAACGAGGCGGCCGACACGCTGCGCGCGGCGGGGGTGGCCGAGCCGGCCCGGCTGCTGACGCCGTTGCTGACCGCGGCGCTGGACAACGCGCTGCGGATGGGTGACGCGGCGCTGACCGGGCCGGTCTCGCGGGGTGACGCGGGCACGGTCGCGAAGCATCTCGACCGGTTGCCGGCGGACGCCGTACCGGCGTATCTGGCTCTTGCCCGGCGCACCGCGGACCGTGCCCTCGCGGCCGGGAGATTGCGCCCGCAGGATGCCGCGGCCCTTCTGGAAGTCCTCTACCGAGCCGAGGTTGGGAGTCCCGCGTGACCCAGGTGGCGCACACCCGCGACGAGCTTGCCGCTGAGCTGTCAAAAGCGGACACCGACGTCGCCGTCGTGATGACCATGGGGGCGCTGCACGAGGGGCACCGGCAGTTGATCCGGGTGGCTCGGGAGCGGTCCGCCTTCGTGGTCGTGACGATCTTCGTGAATCCGTTGCAGTTCGGCCCGAGCGAGGATTTCGAGAAGTATCCGCGGACGCTCGAGCAGGATCTGGCGGCGTGCCGGGCGGAGGGCGCGTCGGTGGTCTTCGCGCCGGGGCGGGACGACGTCTATCCGGGTGGCGCGCCGTCGATCACGATGAATCCGGGGCCGCTCGGCGCGATCCTGGAGGGCGCGAGCCGGCCGGGCCATTTCTCCGGCATGCTCACCGTGGTCGAGAAACTGTTGCGGCTCACCCGCGCGGATGTCGCGTTCTTCGGCGAGAAGGATTTCCAGCAGCTGGCGTTGATCCGCCGGATGGTCGTGGATCTGGAGCTCGGCGTGGAGATCGTGGGCGTTCCGACCGTACGGGAAATTGATGGTCTTGCTCTTTCCAGCCGGAATCGGTTCCTCTCGCCGGCGGAGCGGGCTTCCGCGTTGGCACTTTCCCGCGCTTTGCGCGAGGGCGCCGCGCTGAGCGACCGGGACGCGATTCTGGCGGCCGCCGGCAAGATTCTGGCGGAAGAGCCCGGTGTACGTGTCGACTACCTGGAACTGACCGGTGTGGATCTGGGCGACCCGCCGGCCGATGGTCCCGCCCGCCTCCTGGTGGCCGCGAAAGTGGGCGCCACCCGTCTGATCGACAACGTCCCGATCGCTCTCCGGAAGGAAGCCTGATGCTCCGCACCATGCTGAAGTCGAAGATCCACCGGGCCGTCGTGACGCAGGCCGACCTGCACTACGTCGGCTCGGTGACCGTCGACCTCGACCTGATGGAAGCGGCCGATCTGCTGCCCGGCGAGCAGGTGGCGATCGTCGACGTGACCAACGGGGCGCGCCTGGAGACCTACGTGATCCCGGGCGAGCGGGGCAGCGGCGTGATCGGGATCAACGGCGCCGCCGCGCACCTGGTGCACCCCGGAGACCTGGTCATCCTGATCTCCTACGGACAGATGGACAGCGCCGAGGCCCGCGCCCACCAGCCGCGGGTGGTGCACGTGGACGCCGACAACCGGGTGATCGAGCTGGGTACGGACCCGGCCGAGGCGGTCGCCGGGATGGCCGACGAGTTGGTCCGGGGTGATCTGACGCGGTCGGCGCGCTGAGGGGACTGACTTTCCGGAACGCCGCCGATGAACCGCTGCGATCACCATATGATCGATAAATCGGACATCGGCGGCGTGTGGGAGGGTCCTTCATGCGAGACTGGCGGGCCCGATGGCGTGACCGGGAGTCCTGGTCCGGCCCGTGGCTCGGCTTCGACCTGGCCGCCACGCTCGGCGTGATCCTGCTGGTCGCCGCGGGTTGCGGCAGTCCCGGCAACGTCGACGGCGACCTCACCAACGACTGGGGCGCGATGGCGCCGGCGACCGGGTTCGAGCCGATCGCCGACACGTGCCACCTCGCGAACTTCGCGGCGACCGGCCCGCGGGCGACCTACGAAGAGGTCGACTGCTCGGTCCAGCACCGGACCGAGACGGTCTACGTGGGCGCGTACACCGGGACGGCCGCGGACGGCGATCAGCCGCCGGCCGAGACCTCCGCGGCGGCCGAGGCCGCCTATCAAACCTGCGATCAAAAGACTTCGGCGTACGTGGGTGGGCCGTGGCGTACCGCGAGGCTGTGGATCGGCGTGACGCATCCGTCGCCGGCGGCCTGGACCGGTGGCTCCCGCTGGTTCCGCTGCGACGTGGTCGAGCTCGACTCGATCGAGGACGACGGGGCGCTGGTCGAGCGGCAGGGCAGCCTGCGGGGCACCCTCGCCGGCGGCTCCGACCTGGAGCTCGGCTGCTACGCGATCAAGCTGAACGACAGCGGCGCGATCGACACCATGCCGCGGGCCGTCTGCACGGACAAGCACAACGCCGAGTTCGTCGGGGTCTGGGACGCGCCCGCCGACGCGTCGTACCCGAAGGGCGACACCGCGTGGGAGGCCTTCCACGACGGTTGCCGGACCGTGGTCGCCGCCTGGGCCGGGGTGCCGGACGACAAGAACCTGCAGTTCCGTACCGGAGTGGTCTCGCTGCCGGGCAACTCCGACGTCTGGGCCCAGGGTGACCGCGGGGTCCGCTGCTATCTGTGGCTGGACGGGGCCGAGCTGACCGCCTCGATGAAGGGCAAGGGGACCAAGGCCCTGCCGGTCCAGTACAAGTAACGGTGACCACTGATGGTGCCCCCGCCGTGACGGGTGCGCACGGGCGGAGTGTACTGACACACATGTCACCTCTCGCGGATCTGCCGGCACTGCCGCGCCGGCTCGCCGCCGCCGAGCCGGGCTGGAACGAGACCACCGACGTGGTCGTGGTCGGGTCCGGCGTCGCCGGGCTGACCGCCGCGCTGCACCTGCGCGAGCTGGGCCTGCACGTCACGGTGGTCACCAAGGTCAACATCGACGACGGCTCGACGCGCTGGGCGCAGGGCGGGATCGCCGGGGTCCTCGATCCGCTGGACTCGCCGCAGGCGCACGCCTACGACACCGAGATCGCCGGGGTCGGGCTGTGCGACCCGGAAGCGGTGAAGGTGCTGGTCGAGGAGGGTCCGGCGCGGATTCGCGAGCTGATCCGCCGGGGCGCCGAGTTCGACCGCAACCCGGACGGCTCGCTGATGCTGACCCGCGAGGGCGGCCACCGGGCGGACCGGATCGTGCACGCCGGTGGCGACGCGACCGGCGCCGAGGTGCAGCGCGCCCTGCACGCCGCGGTCCGCCGCGACCCGTGGATCCGGCTGGTCGAGCACGCGCTCGTCCTCGACCTGCTGCGGGCCGCCGACGGCCGGGCCTGCGGGATCACCCTGCACGTGCTCGGCGAGGGCTCGGAGGACGGCGTCGGCGCGATCCTGGCCCGCGCGGTGGTGCTGGCCACCGGCGGGATGGGGCAGATCTACGCCTCCACCACGAACCCGTCGGTCTCCACCGGCGACGGCGTGGCGCTCGCGCTGCGGGCCGGCGCGGCGGTCACCGATGTGGAGTTCGTCCAGTTCCACCCGACCTCGTTCGTCACCGCCGACCTGAGCTCGGTGCAGCGGCCACTGATCTCCGAGGCGCTGCGCGGCGAGGGGGCGCACCTGGTCGACGAGACCGGCACCCGGTTCATGGTCGGCCAGCACGAGCAGGCCGAGCTGGCCCCGCGCGACGTGGTCGCCAAGGGCATCTACCGGGTCCTCCGGTCGACCGGGGCGGACCACGTCTACCTGGACGCGCGGCACCTCGGCAAGCAGTTCCTGGAGGGCCGCTTCCCGACGATCATGGCGTCCACCCGGGCGGCCGGCGTGGACCCGGCGACCGAGTTGATCCCGGTCGCCCCGGCCGCGCACTACGCCTCCGGCGGGGTGCGGACCGACCTGCACGGGCGGACCAGCATCGCCGGGCTCTACGCCTGCGGCGAGGTGGCCTGCACCGGCGTGCACGGCGCGAACCGGCTGGCCAGCAACTCGCTGCTGGAGGGCCTGGTCTTCGCCAAGCGGATCGCCGACGACATCGGCCGGGACCTGCCCGCCCAGGCCGACCCGGTGCGGATGAACATGACCCCGGCCTGGGTCGCCGACGCGGCGATCCGTGCCGACGTGCAGCGCACCATGACCCGCGGGGCCGGCGTGCTGCGCTCGGCGGACTCGCTGGCCACCGCGGCCAAGGAGCTGTCCCGGCTGGCCGAGTCGCGGGCCACCCCGAACACCGCGGCGTGGGAGGCGACGAACCTGCTCACCGTCGCGACCGCGCTGGTCGCCTCGGCCCGCAGCCGCCGGGAGACGCGCGGCTGCCACTGGCGGGAGGACTACCCGACCGCGGCCGACGAGTGGCGCGGCCACCTGCTCAACGCGATCAACCCGGACGGCAGCATGAGCCAAGACTTCCAGGAGATGCAGTGATCGACTTCGGGTTGGACTTCGCGGAGGTCCAGCGGATCGTGCTGACCGCGCTCGCCGAGGACCTCGGCGCCCCGCCCCGCGACGTGACCAGCGAGGCGACCATCCCGGCCGGCCAGGTGGACACCGCCGAGCTGGTGGCCCGGGCCGACGGCGTGGTGGCCGGGCTGCCGGTCGCCGCCGAGGTCTTCGCGGTCACCTCGCAGGGGCACGCCGAGTTCCGGCAGATCACCGGCGAGGGCGACCGGGTGGTGCGGGGCGACGTGCTGGCCACCATCACCGGGCCGACCCGCGCGCTGCTCACCGGCGAGCGCACCGCGCTGAACCTGATCAGCCGGATGTCCGGGGTGGCCACCCACACCCGCAGGTGGGCCGACCAGCTCGAGGGCACCAAGGCGACCGTGCTGGACACCCGGAAGACCACCCCCGGGCTGCGGTCGCTGGAGAAGTACGCGGTCCGCGTCGGCGGCGGCACCAACAAGCGCATGGGCCTGTACGACGTCGCCATGATCAAGGACAACCACAAGCTGGCCGCGGGCAGCATCACCGCCGCGTACCGCCTGGTCCGGGACACCTTCCCGGACGTGGCGGTGCAGGTCGAGGTGACCACGCTGGCCGAGGCGGAGGAGGCGGTCACGGCCGGCGCGACGTTCCTGCTCTGCGACAACATGAGCCCGGAACTGCTGGCCGAGGTGGTTGCCGCGATCGGTGGGCGGGCCGAGCTGGAGGCGACCGGGAACCTGACGCTCGCGACGGCCGCGGCCTACGCGGCGACCGGCGTGGACTACCTGTCGGTGGGCGGTCTGACCCACTCCTCGCCGATCCTGGACATCGCACTGGACCTGCGTCCGCGATGACCGTGCTGCCCCCGTACAAAATAGGGGTCTTGATTTTGATTCTTAGGGGCCTCTGTGCTGCTTTGCATTGACATCGGTAACACGAACACCGTGCTGGCCACCTTCGACGGTGACAAGCTGGTGCACAACTGGCGGATCAAGACCGACGCCGCCTCGACCGCCGACGAGCTCGGCCTGATGTTCCGTGGCCTGCTGGCCGGTGACGCGGTGGAGATCACCGGGGTGGCGGCCTGCTCCACGGTGCCGGCCGCGCTGCGCAACCTGCGCACGATGCTGAAGCGCTACTACGGCGACGTGCCCAGCGTGATCGTCGAGCCGGGCGTGAAGACCGGCGTGCAGCTGGCCATCGACAACCCGAAGGAGGTCGGCGCCGACCGGGTGGTGAACACCCTGGCCGCGCACGCCCTCTACGGCGGACCGTCGATCGTGGTCGACTTCGGCACCACCACGAACTTCGACCTGATCAGCGCGAAGGGCGAGTTCCTCGGTGGGGCGTTCGCGCCGGGCATCGAGATCTCCTTCGACGCGCTCGCCGCCCGCGCCGCCCAGCTGCGCAAGGTGGAGCCGACCAAGCCGCGCTCGGTGATCGGGAAGAACACCGTGGAGTGCCTGCAGGCCGGGCTCTACTATGGCTTCGGCGGTCAGGTGGACCGGATCGTCGAGCGGATGGTCGAGGAGATCGGCCCGGTCCGCGCGGTGATCGCCACCGGCGGCCTGGCCTGGCTGGTCAAGGACGAGTGCCACACGCTCACCGCGCACGAGCCGATGATCACGCTGATCGGGCTGCGGATGGTATATGAGCGGAACGTCTGAACCGGGCTGAGTAGGCTTTCCAGGTCTTGCACAGCCCCCCACTACACAGGAAGACCGTGCCGTGACCGAGCAGAACGTGCCAGTGACTGACCCCGCCGAGGACCTTCCCGAGCAGATGAAGGTCCGCCGGGCGAAGCGGGACCAGATGCTGGCCAACGGCGAGGCGCCCTACCCGGTCACCGTCGCCCGGACGATCAGCCTGGCCCAGATCCGCCAGCAGTACGCGGAACTCCCGACCGACACCGCCACCGGCGACCAGGTCTCGATCACCGGCCGGCTGATCTTCATCCGGAACGGTGGCAAGCTCTGCTTCGCCACCCTCCGCGAGGGGGACGGCACCGAGCTGCAGGCGATGCTCTCGCTGGACCGGGTCGGCGCCGGGCGCCTGGAGGACTGGAAGCGCCTGGTCGACCTGGGTGACCTGGTCGCGATCACCGGTGAGGTGATCACCAGCCGGCGCGGGGAGCTCTCGGTCCTCGCCGATTCCTGGGCGATGAGCGCGAAGGCGTTGCGCCCGCTTCCGGTCGCGCACAAGCCGCTTTCCGAGGAAACCCGGGTGCGGCAGCGTTATGTGGATCTCATCGTTCGTCCGCAGGCCAGGGACACTGTGCGTACTCGCGCAACCGTGATCCGTAGTCTTCGTGAGTCGCTGTTCCGCCGCAATTATCTCGAGGTGGAAACGCCGATGTTGCAGTTGCTGCACGGCGGCGCGGCGGCCCGTCCGTTTGTGACACACAGCAACGCGTTGGATACCGATCTTTATCTGCGGATCGCGCCGGAACTATTTTTGAAGCGCGCCGTGGTCGGTGGCATCGACCGGGTCTTCGAGATCAACAGGAACTTCCGTAATGAGGGCATGGACTCCACCCACTCCCCGGAGTTCGCCATGCTGGAGGCGTATCAGGCGTATGCCGACTACAACGTGATGCAGACCGCCGTGCAGGAGTGGATTCAGGAGGCCGCGCAGGCCGTCTCCGGCTCGCACGTGGTCACCCACTACGACGGGACCGAGCTGGACCTCGGCGGCGAGTGGAAGCAGATCACCCTGTTCGGCGCGATCTCCGAGGCGCTCGGCGAGGAGGTCACCATCGCGACCGATCTGGCCCAGCTCCGGCAGTACGCGGAGAAGGTCCAGCTCGGGGTCGACCCCAAGTGGAGCGCGGGCAAGCTGGCCGAGGAGCTGTTCGAGCACCTCGTCCAGGACAGCCTGCAGCAGCCGACGTTCGTCCGGGACTACCCGGAGGAGACCGCCCCGCTGACCGCGCCGCACCGGGAGACGCCCGGCCTGACCGAGAAGTGGGATCTCTACGTCGGCGGCTTCGAGCTCGCCACCGCGTATTCGGAGCTCGTCGACCCGGTCATCCAGCGGGAACGTCTCGTCGCGCAGTCCCTGCTGGCGGCCGGTGGGGACGCCGAGGCGATGCAGCTGGACGAGGATTTCCTGCGTGCCATGGAGTACGGAATGCCGCCCAGCGGTGGCATGGGAATGGGAATCGACCGGCTCTTGATGGCGCTCACCGGCCTGGGCATTCGGGAAACGATCCTGTTCCCGTTGGTCCGCGCGGAGTAGCCGATCGTCAATTATCGCCCCGCCATTGACGGGCGATGTGCCCCTGGCGTTATTGTTCTCCCATTGCGTGGGAGAGTACCTGTGTTCGGGAGGATAACGGCGCGTGGCCAAGCAGATCATTCACAAGCTGGTCGATGACATCGACGGCGGCGACGCCGACGAGACGGTGAAGTTCGCGCTCGACGGTATTCAGTACGAGATCGACCTCTCGGAGAAGAACGCCGCAGAATTGCGGGAGGTCTTCGCTCAGTACGTCGGCGCCGGCAGCAAGGTGGCCCGGGGCGGTGTGGTCGTCGGTGGCCGCGCGGCTCGTGGCCGTGGCGGGGCGGCAGCCGACCGGGAGCAGAACAAGGCGATTCGCGAGTGGGCCAAGAAGGCCGGCTACGACATCTCCGACCGCGGGCGTATCCCGCAGGAGATCGTCGACGAGTACCACGCGAAGGGCCCCGGCCGGGCCTGAGCTCGTCGCGAAGAGGGCGTACCGATCATCGGTACGCCCTCTTCGTGCTTCCAGTACCGTTATCCACAGGCCGACCCCAGTTGTCCACAGCCTGTGGACTACCGGGATTTCGCTGTCCGCGTACACGTTCGGGTAGGGGAACAGGCGCTGACCGTGCGAAGTTGGCTGTATCAACGTCGCGGATCGTTTCGAGGGGCTGCGAGGGCCCAGCGGATCCTCCGGGCGGCGATAGAGTTACTGCACGGGTATCACCGATGCCCGTGCGCTGGCCCCGCCAGCTGTCGGATCAAGATCAGCATTGGCGCACGGCACGTGAGGAGCACGAGGGCATGTTCGAGCGGTTCACCGACCGAGCGCGACGGGTTGTCGTCCTGGCCCAAGAAGAGGCCCGGATGCTCAACCACAACTACATCGGAACAGAGCACATCCTGCTCGGTCTGATCCACGAGGGAGAGGGCGTCGCCGCGAAGGCTCTGGAGAGCCTCGGCATCTCTCTCGAGGGAGTCCGGCAGCAGGTCGAGGAGATCATCGGCCAGGGCCAGCAGGCGCCGAGCGGGCACATCCCGTTCACGCCGCGTGCCAAGAAGGTGCTGGAGCTCTCCCTGCGGGAGGCCCTGCAGCTCGGGCACAACTACATCGGCACCGAGCACATCCTGCTCGGCCTGATCCGCGAGGGCGAGGGCGTCGCCGCCCAGGTGCTGGTCAAGCTCGGCGCCGACCTCAACCGGGTCCGCCAGCAGGTCATCCAGCTGCTCTCCGGTTACCAGGGCAAGGAGCCGGCCGCCGCGGGCACCGCCACCGGCGAGGCCGCACCGTCCACGTCGCTGGTCCTCGACCAGTTCGGGCGCAACCTGACGCAGGCCGCCCGCGAGGGCAAGCTCGACCCGGTCATCGGCCGGGAGAAGGAAATCGAGCGGGTCATGCAGGTGCTCTCCCGCCGTACCAAGAACAACCCGGTGCTGATCGGCGAGCCCGGCGTCGGCAAGACCGCCGTGGTCGAGGGCCTGTCCCAGTCCATCGTCAAGGGCGAGGTGCCCGAGACGCTGAAGGACAAGCAGCTCTACACGCTGGACCTGGGCGCCCTGGTGGCCGGCTCGCGCTACCGCGGTGACTTCGAGGAGCGCCTGAAGAAGGTGCTCAAGGAGATCCGCACGCGCGGCGACATCATCCTGTTCATCGACGAGATCCACACCCTGGTCGGCGCCGGCGCCGCCGAGGGCGCGATCGACGCCGCCTCGATCCTGAAGCCCATGCTGGCGCGTGGCGAGCTCCAGACGATCGGCGCGACCACTCTGGACGAGTACCGCAAGCACCTGGAGAAGGACGCCGCGCTCGAGCGCCGCTTCCAGCCGATCCAGGTCGGCGAGCCGTCGCTGGCGCACACCATCGAGATCCTCAAGGGTCTCCGCGACCGGTACGAGGCGCACCACCGGATCAGCATCACCGATGCCGCCCTGGTGGCCGCGGCGACGCTGGCCGACCGGTACATCTCGGACCGCTTCCTGCCGGACAAGGCGATCGACCTGATCGACGAGGCCGGCGCACGGATGCGCATCCGCCGGATGACCGCGCCGCCGGACCTCCGTGACTTCGACGAGCGCATCGCCCAGGTGCGTCGCGACAAGGAGTCCGCGATCGACGCGCAGGACTTCGAGCGCGCCGCCCAGCTGCGCGACTCGGAGAAGACCCTGCTGGGCCAGAAGGCGCAGCGGGAGAAGGAGTGGAAGGCCGGCGACCTGGACGTGGTGTCCGAGGTCGACGACGAGCAGATCGCCGAGGTGCTGGGCAACTGGACCGGGATCCCGGTCTACAAGCTCACCGAGGAGGAGACCTCCCGCCTGCTGCGCATGGAGGACGAGCTGCACAAGCGCGTCATCGGCCAGGAGGACGCGGTCCGCGCCGTCTCCAAGGCGATCCGGCGTACCCGTGCCGGTCTGAAGGACCCGAAGCGCCCGTCCGGCTCGTTCATCTTCGCCGGCCCGTCCGGTGTGGGTAAGACCGAGCTGTCCAAGGCGCTCGCCGAGTTCCTGTTCGGCTCCGAGGACGCGCTGATCCAGCTGGACATGTCGGAGTTCCACGACCGGTACACGGTGTCCCGGCTCGTCGGTGCCCCTCCCGGCTACGTCGGCTACGACGAGGGCGGGCAGCTGACCGAGAAGGTCCGTCGCAAGCCGTTCAGCGTGGTGCTGTTCGACGAGATCGAGAAGGCCCACCCGGACGTGTTCAACACGCTCCTGCAGATCCTGGAGGACGGTCGGCTGACCGACGGCCAGGGCCGGATCGTGGACTTCAAGAACACGGTGATCATCCTGACCACCAACCTCGGCACCCGGGACGTGGCCAAGGCGGTGTCGCTGGGCTTCCAGGCCTCGGAGGACACCGAGTCGAACTACGACCGGATGAAGATCAAGGTCAACGACGAGCTCAAGCAGCACTTCCGGCCCGAGTTCCTGAACCGTATCGATGACACGATCGTCTTCCACCAGCTGCGTGAGCAGGAGATCCTGCAGATCGTGGACATCTTCGTGGCGCGGATCGAGGGCCAGCTCAAGAACAAGGACATGGGTCTGGAGCTGACCGACAACGCCAAGAAGTACCTGGCGAAGAAGGGCTTCGACCCGGTCCTGGGCGCCCGGCCGCTGCGCCGCACGATCCAGCGCGAGCTGGAGGACACGCTGTCCGAGCAGATCCTGTTCAACGAGCTGCGCCCCGGCCAGATCGTGGTCGTGGACTGCGAGGGCGACCCGGCCAACATCGAGAAGTCCAAGCTGGTCTTCCGCGGTGCCGAGAAGGCGGGTGCGGTGCCCGACGCGGTGCCGGCCGACCTCGGTGCGGCCACCGGCGAGGAGTGATCCGCAAGTCAGCATGACGGAACGGCCCGGCTGCGTTTTCGCGGCCGGGCCGTTCCGCGTCATACCGGGGTACTACGTGGCGGACGGCTCCCCGGGTTGATGCCGGCGACCCGAGTCGATCCATATTTTCCGATGCATGGACATCAGACGCATCGGTCAGTTCGTTGTTTACTGCTCCGGGCTCGGTCTGGTCAGCGCCGCTAGTCTCGGCCTGGCGGTGACCGGCCGCCCGGCCGCCGCGGCACGGCTCTCCACCGCCTGGCAGAGCCGGATCGGCCCGCCGCCGGACCTGCCCGGCCGGGTCCTGCCGGCCGCCGCGAACGCGGCCGTCGGGCTGCTGCTCGGCCTCTTCGCGCTGATCCCGCTCGGCTTCGAGCTGATCTTCCCGATCCGTGGTCTCGGCTACGGCTGGGTGGACCCCGGGCCCTACGACACCGCCTGGGGCGGCCCCGGCCTGGCCGGCGCCTGGACCGCGCACGCCGTGATCGGTGCGGCGCTGGCCGTCGCCGGGCTGTTCATGATGGCCGGCCTCGCGGCCCTGCACCGGCGCTGGACGGCCCGTCTGGCCGGGGCGCCGGGCGGAGCCTGGGTGCTGCCGGTGGTGATCCTCTCGGGGGCGGCCGGAGCGCTGTTCTTTATCGGGTGGCTCCGGCAGATCTGATCGCGGACGATGTGGGCGTGCATGAGATCCGAGCGGTCTACGACGACCAGACGATCACCGTCTACCAGGCCTACTCACCGGCGATCGCGGTGCCGGCGGTGCGCGCGGGGCGGTTCGTTCCGCCGTTCAAACGGGACCGGATGACGTGGATCAAGCCGTCGTTCCTGTGGATGATGTACCGCTGCGGCTGGGCCACCAAGGAGGGCCAGGAGCACGTGCTCGCCGTCACGATCACCCGGGCGGGCTTCGAGTGGGCGCTGGCGCACGCCGCGCACAGCAGCTACCAGCGCGGGGTCCACGCGAGCCGCGCCGACTGGCAGCGGGAGTTGAAGCGGGCGCCGGTCCGGGTGCAGTGGGATCCGGAGCGGGACCTGCGGCTGCGCGAGTTGCCGTACCGATCGCTGCAGCTCGGCATCGGCGGGGCGGCGGTGCCCCGCTACGTCGACGAGTGGACCACCGGGATCACCGACGTGACCGATCGGGTCCGGGAGATCCGGCGGCACCTGGACGCGGGCGACGAGGCCCGGGCGGTGGCGTTGCTGCCGCCCGAGCGCGTCTATCCGGAGGTCAGGGGCAGATCGACGGGTTGCCGTAGGGACTCTTGACGACCGCCTTGCAGGCGCCGGCCGCGATGGCCGTCCACCGCTCCCGCCCGGAGTCCCACCGCATCACGAACGTCTTCTTGGACCCGTCGATCAGTTGCTGGACGGCGTACTTGTCCCCGCAGGCCAGCTCCTGGAACACGTCCCCGGCCCGCACGTCCCCGGCCCACTGGCCGGCCTCGATGGCGTCGACCGTCTCGGTGTTCCCGGTCGGGCAGGGCGCGGCCGGGTCGACGCCGTCGCACGCCTTGGCGAACTTGCTCCACTCACCACGCGGCAGGTACGCCGTGCAGTAGTCCCCGCTGCCGCTGCCCACCGCGGTCCACTTGCCGGCCGCCTCGCTGTACTTGAAGACGGTCGCCCCGGGGTCACCGGTCGGGACCTTCTGCAGGTACCAGGCCGAGGCCCACCCGTCGTGGCATTCGATGTCACGCCACTTGTCACCGCTCTTGACCTGCCCGCCGTCCGCCTCGACGGCGTCGAAGAGCACCTGCGAGGTGACCGGGCAGCCGTTCTGCACGGTCGGCGTCGACGACGTGGACGACCTGGACGAAGTGGGCGACGACGGGGTGGCGGAGGGGGAACCGGAGACGCTGGGTGCGGGCGAGAAGGTGACCGACGGCTGGGTCGCCACGTTCGGATCGGGCGCCGCTCCGCGCGTCCCGGCCAGTGCGAACGGGGTGCCGATCGCGACGATCGCCACCGCCACCGCGGCGGTCCCGACCACCCGGTTGCGCCGGGTGATCCGCCGCGACGTCGCCAGCATCCGGTCGTGCAGATCGGCCTCGCCGCCGTGCTCGGAGAGCCGGCCCATCGTCTCCCGCAGGACGCTGAAATCCTCGTTCATCGATCCACTCCCTCCATCTGCCCGGCGTTCATCAGGTCCGGCGCGATCTGCCGCATGCGCGCCAGCGCCTTGCTGGTCTGGCTCTTGACCGTGCCGATCGAGCAGCCGAGCATCTCGGCGGCCTCGCTCTCGGTCCGGTCCTCGAAGAAGCGCAGCACCAGCACCGCCCGCTGGCGGGGGGTGAGCTGGGCGAGCGCCTTGTGCAGGGCGATCTGCAGACTGACCCGCCCGGCGTGGTCGCTGCCCGGGTCGGCCCGGTCGGTCAGCTCGCCGGGCAGCGACTCGGCGACCCGGCGGCGCCGCCAGCGGCTCACCTGGAGGTGATACATCGCCGTACGGGTATAGGCCTCGTAATGTCCGTCCGCCGAGAGTCGCCGGACGGCCCGGTGGGTCCGCGCGAGCGCGTCCTGGACCAGGTCCTCGGCGAGGTGCCGATCACCGGTCAGGAGAAAGGCCGTGCGCAGCAGCGCCGGCGTTCGGGATCGGACGAAGTCGGTGAAGTCCTCCGTGACCCCCGTGATTGCATTCACAACCCTTCACACGCCGACCGTCCGAAGAGGGTTGCCGCCCCGACTCAAAGAATTTGGCGCTCGAACGCAGGCGCGTCGCCGGCCAGCACGAAGTCGTTCGCCCCGAGCGACTCCACCAGCCCGTCCTCGACCAGGCCGGCCAGGGCCCGGGCGCGCTGCACCTCGTCGGCCCAGACCACGTCGAGGCGCTGGCGGGGGACCGGGCCGGTGGCGTGCCGCAGCACCTCCAGGAGCAGGCCACGGACCTGACGGTCGGTGCCCGCGTACCGCTGCGGTTTGCGACTCGGCCCGGCCGGCAGCGGCTCGCCGGTCAGCCGCCACGCGCAGACCTGATGGAACGGGCAGTCCACGCACTTCGGCGCGCGGGCGGTGCAGACGATCGCGCCGAGCTCCATGAACGCGATGCTGGCCCGGGCGGCGCGAGCCGTCTCCTCGGGCAGCAGCTCCTCCATCGCGACCAGGTCGGCGGCGGTGGTCGCCGGGCCGGCGTCCGGCTTGCCCTCGACGGCGCGGGAGACCACCCGGCGGACGTTCGTGTCGACGACCGGGTGGCGCTGGCCGTACGCGAACGTCGCCACCGCCCGTGCGGTGTACGTCCCCACCCCGGGCAGCGCCAGCAGCTGATCCAGCTCGTCCGGCACCCGGCCGCCGTGCCGCTCGACGATCGCCAGCGCGCACGCGTGCAGCCGCATCGCCCGCCGGGGGTACCCGAGCCGCCCCCACATCCGGACCGCCTCGGACTGCGGGTCGGCGGCGAGCGCGGCGGGCGTGGGCCAGCGGGTCATCCAGGACCGCCAGGCCGGCTCGACCCGGACCACCGGGGTCTGCTGCAGCATCACCTCGCTGACCAGGACACCCCAGGGGGTGGTGGCCGGCTGCCGCCACGGCAGGTCCCGGGCGTTGAGGTCGTACCAGGCGATTACTTCGTCGGCGAGAGTCATAGCGAGACCTACTGTAGGCGGGCGGGGGAGCACGAGATCGATCACTACGCCGGACAGAAATTTCCGCGCGAGGTCTATTTCTAACGAACTATCGGGGAGTCGGATTCGGTCGCTCGGCGCGTCGCGCGCGACGGCTACCGGGGTCGGGTTTACGGTGGGCCACATCATGCGTACGACGGTTGGTCCCCTCCCCTCCGCGGTCTACTGGCGGCGACGCGCGGTCGTGCTCGGCGCTCTGCTGCTGGGCCTCATCGCGCTGTTCGTGGCGTGCTCCCAACAGGACGACAAGCCGGCGGACAAGAAGAACGCCTCGTCGTCCCTGCCGACCCCGGCACCGGCCTCCGGCGGGGCGAAAGCGCCGTCCAGCTCGGCGTCGCCCACCGACGACGGCCTGATCGACTCGGCGCCGCCCGGCGGTCAGGCCTACCCCGACCCGGTGCAGCCGCAGTCCACCGACGGTGACAGCGGCCTGCTGCCGAGCGCCAACACGAACACCAACGGGACCAACACCAACGCCAACGGCCAGTCCGGCACCGCCTGCGCGGACACCGAGATCTCCGTCACACCGGTCCCGGCCGCCAAGACGGTCAAGCGCGGCGCCAACCTGGCGATCACTTTGACGATCAAAAACATCGGTTCCCGTACGTGTACCCGCGACGTCGGCGCCGACCCGCAAGAGCTCTACCTCGAGCAGGGCGCCCAGAAGTACTGGTCTTCCGACAAGTGCAGCACCGCCAAGGGCAGCGACGTGCAGACGCTCAAGCCCGGTGAGCAGCGGAACTACAACATCACCTGGAACGGTCGCCAGTCCACCGCGTGCAGCGGCGTGGAAGCGTCCGGTCCGGCCCCCGCCGCCGGGCAGTACACCCTGCGCGGCCGGCTGGACACGATCGTCAGCAGCCCGGTCGACCTGACCATCTCCTGAGCTTGGTCGCCGCCCTCGAGCTCTACCTGGACGTCGACGCGACGCGGCGGATCCGGACACTGTGGCGTGCCCTCGGCGACGAGGGCATCCCCACCCTTGGCGCACTGCACCAGAAGCACCGGCCGCACGTCTCGCTCGCGGCGGCGCGGACCATCGACCCGCATGCCGCGGCGGCCGCCCTGGACGGCCTCACCGTCGGGCGGGGCCTGACCCTGCGGATGGATTTCGCCGGCCAGTTCGTCGGACGGGTCCTGTGGCTCGGTGTGACCATGACGGCCGAGTTGATGGCGCACCACCGGGTGGTGCACGAACGGCTCTCAGCGGGCGGTGTGGAGGTCTGGGAGCACTATCGGCCGGGGTTGTGGGTGCCGCACTGCACGGTGTCGATGCGGGTGCCGAACCCGATGATGGCGCCGGCGATCCGGCGGTGCCTGGAGATCCTGCCGCTGACCGCGACGGTGACCGGCGCGGCGATCGCCGACCACGCGAACGACATCGCACATCCCCTGTGAGGGGCGTGATCATGGAACCGCGAAAAAACAGCCCCCACCCTCACCGGGGGGCGGCCCCACAACCATTATCCCGCGCCACCCCAAGATCATGCCGGGGCCTGTGGACAACGCGCTGGTGTGGATAACCCCGCCTAGACGTAACGCTCCAGGATCGACGCCTCGGCCAGCCGGGACAGCCCCTCGCGCACCCCACGGGCCCGCGCGTCGCCCACCCCCTCGACCGCCTGCAGGTCCTCCACCGTCGCCCCGAGCAGCCGCTGCAGGCTGCCGAAGTGATCCACCAACCGGTCCACGATCTGCCCGGGCAGCCGCGGCACCTTGGCCAGCAGCCGGAACCCGCGCGGCGAGACCGCCGCGTCCAGCGCGTCGGATGCGCCCTGGTAGCCGATCGCCTTGGCGACCGCGACCAGGTCGATCATCTCGGTCGCGGTGAGCAGGTCCAGCTCGACGAGCGCCTCGTCCAGCGTGCGGGCCTTGCGGCCGGTGGGCAGGTAGTCCCGGATCACCAGGGTGCGGTCCGAGTCGACGCCGGCCATCAGCTCGTCGAGTTGCAGGGCGAGCAGCCGGCCGTCGGTGCCGAGCTCCACCACGTAGCCCGAGATCTCGTCGGCGATCCGGCGGACCATCTCCAGCCGCTGCACCACCGCGACCGCGTCCCGGACGGTGACCAGGTCCTCGATCTCCAGCGCGGAGAGCGTGCCGGACACCTCGTCCAGCCGCAGCTTGTACCGCTCCAGCGTGGCCAGCGCCTGGTTGGCCCGGGACAGGATGGCGGCCGAGTCGTCCAGCACGTGGCGCTGGCCGTTCACATACAGCCCGATGATGTGCATCGACTGGCTCACCGAGATCACCGGGAAGCTGGTCTGCTTGGCGACCCGCTCGGCGGTGCGGTGCCGGGTGCCGGACTCCTCCGACGGGATGGACGGGTCGGGCATCAGGTGCACGGCGGCCCGGAGGATGCGGGTGCCGTCGCTGGACATCACCACCGCGCCGTCCATCTTGCACAGCTCACGCAGCCGGGTGGCGGAGAACTCCACATCGAGCGGGAAGCCGCCGGTGCAGATCTGCTCGACGGTCGAGTCGTAGCCGAGCACGATCAGCGCGCCGGTGCGGCCGCGCAGGATCCGTTCCAGCCCGTCGCGCAGGGCGGTGCCGGGCGCCATCAGGGCGAGGTTGGCCCGGATCGGATCGCTGGCGCCTCCGGTGAGGCCGACGCCGGTCAACGGGGCCACGGCACGGTGGCCCGTGCCGTTGACGCCGGGGCGCGGCGTTGAACTGGCGGCGGACTTGGAACCATCGCGGTCGAGCGGCACCGGTACAGTCTACGAACTGCGAAACAGAGCAACGAGGCATGGTTCGATGAATGCTCCGTAGCGTGATGATTCGTCACTCTGGGTCACCCTTTGTTGTGTTCGGCCGAGGCGCGCGCCGCGCTCTGCAACGCCGACCGCAGGTCGCCGACCTCGATCACCTGCATGCCCTTGGGTGCGACGCCCTCGCCGGTGGTGGTGCTCCCCGGTGGGACCAGCGCCACCCGGAAACCGAGCCGCGCCGCCTCGGCCAGCCGCCGGCCGATCGCGCTCACCCGGCGGATCTCCCCGGTCAGGCCGACCTCACCGATCGCCACCAGGGTCGGCGCCATCGCCAGATCCAGCCCGCCGGACGCCACCGCCAGGGCCATCGCCAGGTCGGCGGAGGGCTCGGTCAGCCGGATGCCGCCGACGGTCGCCGCGAAGACCTCGCGGTTGTAGAGCTTCAACTGCTTGGTACGCCGTTCGAGCACCGCCAGCACCATCGCCAGCCGGGCGCTGTCGAGGCCGGACACCGTCCGCCGCGGGGAGCCCTGCACCTCGGCGCCGATCAGCGCCTGCACCTCGGTGACCAGCGCCCGCCGGCCCTCCATCGCGACCGTCACGCAGGTGCCCGGCACCGGCTCCTGGTAGCGGGTGAGGAACAGCCCGGACGGGTCGGACAGGCTGGTGATGCCGCCCTCGTGCATCTCGAAGCAGCCCACCTCGTCGGCCGCGCCGAACCGGTTCTTCACCCCGCGCACCAGGCGCAACGACGAATGCTTGTCGCCCTCGAAGTGCAGCACCACGTCGACCAGGTGCTCCAGCACCCGGGGACCGGCGACCTGACCGTCCTTGGTCACGTGGCCGACCAGGACGGTGGCGATGCCGCGCTCCTTGGCGATCGAGACCAGCGCCGCGGTCACCGCGCGGACCTGGGTGACCCCGCCGGGCACGCCCTCGGTGCCGGGAACCGAGAAGGTCTGCACCGAGTCGAGCACCAGCAGGCCCGGCTTGACCGCGTCGAGGTGGCCGATGACCGTACCCAAATCGTTCTCGGCGGCCAGGAACAGGCGCTCGTGCAAGGCGCCGAGCCGCTCCGCCCGCAGGCGGACCTGGCTCACCGACTCCTCACCGCTGACCACCAGCGACGGGCTGCCGGCGCCGGCCGCCCACTGCTGGGCCACGTCGAGCAGCAGGGTCGACTTGCCGACCCCCGGCTCACCGGCGAGCAGCACCACCGCGCCGGGCACCATGCCGCCGCCGAGCACCCGGTCGAGCTCACTGACCCCGGACGGCACGGCGCGCGCGGGCGCGGCACTGATCTGCGAGATCGGCTTGGCCGGCTCGGACGGCATCTGCGAGCTGACCACCCGGCCGGAGACCCCGACCGTGACCGTCGACTCGATGATCGAGCCCCACTCGGCGCACTCCGGGCACCGGCCCAGCCATTTGGGCGGCTGGTGGCCGCAGGCGTCGCAGACGTAAGCCGGCCGGGCCGCCTTGGAACTTGTCCGAGAGGTCGTCACCCGGCCAAGTTAGCCGCCGGGTACGACAACGTCATTCTTCGGTGTTCTCGTGCTCCAGGCCGGGCGCGCGGGAAGCCGGGGTCAGCGGGATCGCGACCGGCGCCTGGATGGTCAGGTCGGGCGCGCCGTTGCTGAAGTGGAACACCAGGTTCACCTTCGCGCCGGGGACCAGGTTGTCGCTCAGGCCGATGATCTGCAGCTTCTGCGCGTCGGAGGAACGGTAGAGCGCGGAGCCGAGCGCCTTGATCTTGATCTCCGCCGGGGTCACCGTCGGGGCCGCCGGGGTGACCGGCAGGACCGGGGCGGACGCGTCCACCGAGGCGCCCACGGCCGGCTCGGAGGCACCGGCGGCCGGCTGGACCGGCGCGGCCTCGGTGACGAAGCCCACCTGGGTGCCCGAGACGACCTGCGGCTGGGTCGCCGGCGTGCTGGCGATCGTGACCGTGACGTCCTTCTCGGTCTGGTTGTAGAGGCTCAGCTCGAGCGGAGCGTTCGCGCCCTTCGCATAGCCCTTCAGCCCGTTGTACTCCACCTGGGCGTTGCGGACCGAGACGAGGCCGTCGGCGGACTTGGCGTCGGCGTTCACCCCGGCGATCGGCGTGTCCAGCGCGGCGGTCTCGGCAACCTGGCCGGCCGAGCAACCGGCCAGCGCGATGGCACCGGCGGTGGCGACACCCGCGACCAGGGCGGCGCGACGGGTTACCAGCGAGCGCATCACGATCCTCCAAATAGCGACACCAAGGTGTGAGATCAGCCTAGTGGGCGGCAAACGGCCGCGTACGCCGACCCATCCATCCGGCCGGAGTGGATCACACCACGCGCCCACTGAAGATCAGCAAGAGAACGTCGATCAGCGCCACGACGATCACCGCGCGGAACAGTGCGACCGGTCGGCCGTGCGCGCGGCGGGCTCCGTACCAGCCAATCGGAAGGACCACGACGGCGGCCGCGCCGGCCGCCCACCCGGACCACGACGGCGCTCCGGGTGGTCCCAGGACCAGCGTGATCGTCGCGCCCAGCAGAAGCACCGCGGCGGCCAACCGGGAGCCCGCGGCGCCGATCCGGTGCGGCAGACCGCGGACCCCGGTCGCCGCGTCGTCCTCCAGATCCGGCAGCACGTTCGCGAAATGCGCCCCGGCGCCGAGCAGTGCACCCGCCGCGACCAGCCACAACGGCGGCATCGGACGCCCCGGCAGGGCGACCACCACGAAGGCCGGCAGCAGCCCGAACGCCACCAGATAGGGCACCACCGAGAACGCCGTCGACTTCAGCGGCCAGTCGTAGAGCAGCCCGAAGATCGCGGCGAGGGCGATGGTCACGGTGGCTGCCGCGCCCAGCGGAACTGCCGCGAGAGGCGCGGCCAGGGCCGCGATCAAACCCGAGATTCCTACGGTACGGCGGGAGATCGCCCCGTCCGCGATCGGCTTGTCCCGCCGGCCGGCGAGCCGGTCCCGGTCGGCGTCCAGCCAGTCGTTGACCCAGCCGACCGCGAGCTGGCTCGCCCCGACCGCGAGGAAGACGCAGAGCAGCCGCCACCCGCGATGACCGGCGCCGAAGGCGAGCAGGGTCATCGCCACGGTGACCGCGGCGCCCGGCTCCGGATGGGACGAGCGCAGCAGGGCCAGGGCTCGGGACATGCCAAGCAGTCTGCGGTTCACGAGGCCACCGTGCCAGCCGGGTTTTCCACAGCCGGATCGTCTTCACGGCCGGAGGGGTTTTCCACAGGCTGATCGTCTCCGGTGGTGGGCGGGGCGCAACCGTGCCACGCTCGATCACATGCTGTCGATCCGGCGTAACGATCCGTGCCAGTACGACGACCTGGTCGGCGAGTGGTGGCGGCCAGGCGGCGGGTTCGAGCTGTTGCACTGGCTGGCCGCGGCGCGTGCCGAGCTGATCCCGCCACCCGCCGGGCCCGGCCGGGTCCTGCTGGACGCCGGGTGCGGCGGCGGGCTGCTCGCGCCGCACGTGCGCGCGATGGGCTATCAGCACGTCGGCGTCGACCTCCGTACCGCCGGGTTGGGTTTGGCCCGTGAGCAGGGCGTCGTGCCGGTCGCGGGGAATGTCGCCGCGCTGCCGTTCGCGAGCGGGTCGGTCGACGTGGTGGCGGCCGGCGAGATCCTGGAGCACGTCACCGACCTGAGCGGCACGGTGGCCGAGCTGTGCCGGGTGCTGCGGCCGGACGGGCGCGTGGTGCTGGACACGGTGAACGACAACGCGCTGAGCCGGTTCATCACGGTCACCCTGGGTGAGCGGGTCGGGGTGGCACCGGCCGGCCTGCACGATCCGGGGCTGTTCGTGACGCCGACGCGCCTGCGGGCCGAGTTCGCCCGGCACGGCGTGCGGCTGGCGGTGCGCGGGGTCCGGCCGAGCGCCGCCGGGCTGGCGCGGTGGCTGACCGGGCGGCGGGCGCCGGATGACGGCCCCCTCGGCCGGATGGTGCCCACCTTCTCGACCGCCGTCCTCTACCAGGGCGTCGGGACCTTCTCGGCGTCGCCCGCGGCCTCGCCGACAGCGTCGTCCGCGGCTCAGGAAGCACGGCTCTAGGTGGCGGCGGTGATCAGCGGGCTGGGCGTGGCACTGCCGCCCTCCGCCGGGCAGGACGCGCTCTGGGAGGGCTTTTTCGCCGGGCACTACGCGGGTGGCCGCCGCGGCCTGGCCCGGCGGATCTTCGCGAACTCCGGGGTGGTCACCCGGCAGGCCGCGGTGAGCCCGTTGGACGAGGACGTGTCCGGCTGGTCCACCGAGCGCCGGATGCGGCGGTACCAGGCGGAGGCGATCCCGCTCGGCAGCGCCGCGGTCACCCGGGCACTGGCCGACGCCGGGCTGGCCGCGTCCGATCTGGGGCTGTTCGCGGTCTGCTCCTGCACCGGGTACGCGACGCCCGGGCTCGACATCGTCCTCGCCCGTGACCTGGGCATGTCACCGAACGTGCAGCGGCTCTTCGTCGGCCACATGGGCTGCTACGCGGCGCTGCCCGGCCTCGGCACGGCGAGCGACTACGTGGTCGCCCGCGGCCGGCCCGCGCTGCTGCTCTGCGCCGAGCTGACCAGCCTGCACATGCAGCCGGCCGGCGACGGCGTGCCGGACGTGCAGCAGATCGTCTCGCACGCGCTCTTCTCCGACGCGGCGGCGGCCGCGGTGCTGACCCCGGCCTCGCAAAACCTTCCGGGGTACGTGGTTCGCGAGGTGGCCGCGGTCACCGACAGCACCACGGCCGGGCACATGACCTGGGAGGTCACCGACCTCGGCTTCCGGATGGGCTTGTCCCCGGAGGTGCCGTCGGTGCTGTCCCTGCACGTCCGGGCGCTGGTCGAGGACCTGCTCAAACGGAACCTGCTGACGATCGGCGAGGTGGACGGGTGGGCCGTGCACCCGGGCGGGCCGAAGATCCTCGACGTGGTGCAGGACCGGCTGGGCCTCGACGACCAGGCACTCGCCGCCTCGCGGGGCGTGCTGTCGGCGTACGGAAATTGCTCCTCACCGACCGTCCTCCTGGCCCTGGAAGCGCTGCGCCGGCAGGCGCGGCCGCCGCGTCGGGTGGTCATGCTCGCGTTCGGTCCCGGCCTCACGTTGTACGGGGCGCTGCTCGAGTTCTCTACAGTCGCAGCGTGAGCGAACGGGTACGCGGGGCGATCCTGCACGGGACGGCCGCCCTGATCCTGGTGGCCGGCGGGGTCTGGTGGTGGCGGGCCGCGCCGCACGACGACTCCGATCCGCGGCTGCTGTCCTGGCGGCTGACCGCCGAGCAGCTCCTGCCGGAGAGTGGTGACCAGGAGTTGTCCGACACCGTGGTGGTGGCGGCGTCCGGGAACTACGAGAAGGACGCCGATCTCGACGGGGGAGCGTTCCAGGTGGCGGTGGTGTGCGCCGGGGCGGACGGCAGCCGGGTGCGGGTCAGCTTCGGGGACGACGAGTCGGGCCGAGGGCTGCCGTGCTCGGGGACCCGTACGCCGGAGGTGTTCAGCGTCGGTGTCGGCTCTCAGCTACGGGTGCGCGTGACGGTCGACGAACAGGGCCCGGTCGTTTTCCGCTACACGCTGGAACGCGCCGCTCCGAACTGATTGCCGGTTTCTATTTCGCCACTCGTCTTCGGCGTTTGTCGGGTTGGCAAACCGTTTCGTTCTGGCGTGCGACGGCCGATTCCTACACCGTGGCGCGCCGCGCCCCGCTGCCCGGTTTCCCCCGTTCGTCGCTTACCGTGCCCGACTGTTTTGTTCCCTTTGCACGTGACACGCCTTTTGCCTAATTCGTGTTTTTTTGCGGAACACGCGGCGACCCGGGTGGGTACGTCGTTGGGAAGGTGGCGTCGGGGGTCCTTCGGCGGGTCAGAGGCGGTCGAGGTCGGGCTGGAGCGCTCCGGCCGAGACGACGTGCGAGACCTTACGAAGGATGGTGCCGGTGCCGGTGACCAGGATGGCCGAGGCGGTCCCGTCCTGTGCGGTGAGACCGACCTGCTCGCGCAGGGTGCCGGTGGGGTCGCGCAGGAAGAGCAAGTTCTTGCCGTCGGCGCGCGGGGTCTGCGCGGTGGTCAGCTGGCTGTGGGAGGCGACGACCGACGGCGTGGACCTCGACACGGCGAGGACCGCGATGTCCGGCCGGACCGCGGCGATCGTCTCGGCGATCAGCGCGTCGCAGTCGCAACCGTCCGTGAGCAGGATGACCACCGGCAACTGGCCGCGCACCGGCACCGGCTGCCCGTCGGTGCCGATCAGCTCGAGCGCCGGCAGCGTGGTGATCGGGGCCGGGGTGCTGCCGGAGGTGCGCTGGTTGGCCGGCTGCCGGGCCGGGCCGGGCCACGCCGAGGCGAACAGGCTGGCCACGGTGACCAGCACCGCCATCGAGATGATCAGGACCGGGGCGCGCAGCATCAGCGTGCCCACCTTGCGCAGCCGGCGCATCGCGGGCCGGCGCGCCAGGCGCTGCCAGCGGTTCGGCGGCGGGGCCAGGTGCAGCTCGGCACGCACCGCCTCAACCTCGTCGGACAGCTCCGAGAGGTCGTCCGGAATGACGATGACGCCCCACTCCTCGGGGAGGTCGGGCAGCTCGTCCGGGGAACCGCCGTCGGGCGGCGGCCAGCCACCGTTGTCGCTCGCGCCTGCCATGACTCACCTCCCCCCTGGCCGACCAGATCTTGCTTCGGTCGGGGAACTTCCGTCCAGCGTCTCGCACGCTACGCCGCATCGCCAGTGGTGGGGCGGTGTGGACCTCAGCGATACGCTTGATCTCGCAAAGCCATCAGGTCCGGAATTTCCGACTCATCAGCAGCTGGGGTGACGTCTCAGTCACTTTCAGTTACTTAGGCAGCTTCCCGCTCTGCTGTCAAGCGGTAGAAAGCCCCGTCACAGGGCCCCTGAGCTGCACTAACAGTGACCGCCAGGGCAAGACAGCGCCGCGTGAGCGTGTTACCCTAGACACAGCGAAAGGGGTTTCGAACCTATGGTTTTCAGTGTCGGCGAGACCGTTGTTTACCCCCACCACGGGGCCGCACTCATCGAGGCAATCGAGACTAGGGTCATCAAGGGCGTTGAAAGGCAGTATCTCGTTCTGCGTGTCGCCCAGGGCGATCTGACGGTTCGGGTGCCCGCTGAGAACGCCGAGGAAGTTGGCGTGCGCGAAGTGGTTGGCGAGGAAGGCCTGGGCAAGGTCTTCGACGTCCTCCGCGCTCCGCACACCGAGGAGCCGACCAACTGGTCGCGGCGCTACAAGGCCAACCTGGAGAAGCTCGCTTCCGGTAACCCGCTCAAGGTTGCCGAGGTTGTTCGCGACCTTTGGCGTCGCGAGCGGGAGCGCGGCCTCTCGGCCGGCGAGAAGCGCATGCTCGCGAAGGCCCGCGACATCCTGGTCGGCGAGGTCGCCCTCGCTGAGAAGAGCACGAAGGATGAGGCCGAGGTCCTGCTCGACAAGGTCCTCACCGAGGCCTGATCCACCTCGACGCATCTTTCAACACCGTGATCGCCGACCGCGACGTGACCGCGCAGCTCAATGCTCGCGGTGACGTCGCGGTCGTCGTTCCGGCCGCGGGCGCCGGTCTGCGGCTCGGCCCGGGCGCGCCCAAAGCATTGCGGCTGCTCGAGGGCGAGCCGCTGCTCGTGCATGCCGTGCGCCGGCTCGCCGCCGCCCCATCGGTCCGGATTATCGTCGTGGCCGCGCCGCCCGCCGACGTCGACGCGGTGCACGCCCTGCTCGCGCCGGTGGCTCCGGTCACCGTGGTCGCCGGCGGCGCCGAGCGGCAGGAATCGGTGGCCGCCGCACTCGCCGTCGTCCCGCCGGAGATCGCCATCGTGCTGGTGCACGACGCGGCCCGCTGCCTCACCCCACCCTCGGTGACCGAGCGGGTGGCCGCCGCCGTCCGGGACGGTGCCGATGCGGTGATCCCGGTCCTTCCGGTGGTCGACACGATCAAAGAAGTCGGGGCCGACGACATCGTGCTGGGCACGGTCGACCGGTCGGTGCTGCGGGCGGTCCAGACACCCCAGGGTTTCCGCGCCGATGTGCTGCGCGCTGCACACGAGGCCGCCGCGTCCGCCCACACGGACGACGCCGGGGCGGTTGAGAAACTTGGCATTCCGGTTCGGTGCGTTCTTGGTTCGGATCTGGCTTTGAAGATCACGCGGCCGCTGGACCTGGCGATGGCCACCTACCTCCTGGCGATGCCCGACCCTGACGCGCCTGCTGGTTGACCTGGCCTTACGCGCCTTTTCATGCACGTCGGCGTTTTCCACAGCAGCGGGTTGTCCACAGGCTGTCGGCACGATCTTGGGCTTTCGCGCGACAATGGTTGATGGGACCTCCCCCAGGGCGGGTGGGTTATCCAGTTGGGCTGCCCGGGAGGGCGCTGCACTCCCACCTGCGCGGCCCGCGCGCCGCGCTTTGCTCCGCGCCGGCCCGCCGCGCCCCGCGCCGCGCCTTGCCGCGCTGCCCGCGCTGCCCGCGCTGCCCGCGCTGCCCGCGCTGCCCGCGCTGCGGTTCGCGTCTTGCCCGTGCCGCGCGCTGTGTTGCGTGGTGGACGGTGGCGAGCGTTGGCGGATGGGGAGAGGGCTGGGCGGGGTGGTGGTTAGGGTGGCGGGGTGATCATTCCGCGGGTGGGTATCGGCACGGACGTGCATGCATTCGAGGCTGGTCGGGCCTGCTGGGTGGCCGGGCTGGAATGGCCTGATGAGCCGGGGCTGGCCGGGCATTCGGATGCTGACGTGGCCGCGCATGCCGCTTGTGATGCGCTGCTCTCGGCGGCTGGGCTTGGGGATCTCGGGAGCAACTTCGGTACCAGTCGGCCGGAGTGGGCCGGGGCGGCCGGGGTGATGCTGCTGTCGGAGTCGGCGCGGCTGGTGCGGGCGGCCGGCTATGCGATCGGGAACGTCTCGGTGCAGGTGGTGGGGAACCACCCGAAGATCGGGAAGCGGCGTGCGGAGGCCGAGAAGGTGCTTTCCGCCGCGGTGGGGGCTCCGGTGACGGTGTCCGGGACGACGACCGACGGGCTGGGGCTCACCGGCCGTGGTGAGGGTCTGGCCGGGATCGCCGTGGCCATGGTCTACAGCGAGATGACTTTCGCCGAATAGTGGCAGCCCGCCGCTGAACGAACCGGCAAAACACCTCTCGCTGGATGACGGCGAGACGCCTGTTGCTGAGCGCGCGGCGAGAAGGCTGCCGTCGCCAGGCGCCGAGGGGTCGACATCGGTTTGGCGGGTCGCCGTCGGCTGGGCGGCGCGGGGCTGTCGTTGGTTGGGCCGTGCGGGGCTGGGCGGGGCTGGGCGGGGCTGGGCGGCTGGTGGGTGAGTGGCTGCGGGCGGGGCGAGATGCCTGTCACGGGGTGGGGGTGGTCGGCGTCACGAGCGGGGCGGAGCGGCTCGGGCATGATGACGATCATGACTGTCGTGTTGCCTGGCGTTGCTCGCCGATTGATCGACAACCCTACCTATGCGGTGCTCACCACGATCAATGCGGATGGCACGCCGCAATCGACGGTCATCTGGGTCAAGCGGGACGGGGACGACATTCTGTTCTCCACGGTTCGTGGGCGGCGGAAGGCGACGAACATGGAGCGGGACGGGCGGGTGTCGATCTGTGCCTACGACCCGGCGCAGCCTTCGTCGTACTGCACTGTCGAGGGGTCGGTCACGCTCAGCGACGATCAAGAGGATCTGATCGGGATGCTCAGCTACAAGTACGCGAATGAGCCGTGGAGTGGGGACGGGCCGGAGGTGGTGCGCGTGGTGTGCCGGCTCACCCCGACCCATGTCATCTTCAGGTAGACCGCCTACGCTCCGACTGTGCCTGTGCCCATGGAGCCCGACACCACGCCGGAGGAGCACCGCCAGCGTGCGCTGCTGCTCGCCGACCTCGGCCGCTACGACGAGGCCACTGAGGAGATCGCCGCCGGCCTGAGCGGCACATCGAGCGGCACCGCGTCGAGCAGCCCCGCGTCGGACAACACCGCGCCGGGCGAGGACGCGCTGGGTGGAGCTGGGCCAGGCGGAGCTGCGCCGGGTGACCCCCTGTGGGGCGCGGCTGGAACGGGTGACCCCGTGTGGGGTGCGTCTGGAACGGGCGGGGCTGGGCCGGACGAGGCTGCGCTGCTGTCCACGCTGGCCCGGATCCACCTGGTTGCCGAGCAGCCGGCGGAGGCGCTGGCCGCCGCTGACCGGGCCGCCGCGATCGGGCCCGGTGCGATGCCGGCGCTGGTGGTACGGGCCATGGCGCTGATCGACAGCCGCCGGTTCGGCGAGGCGGCTCAGCTGGCCGCGGAGCTGCTGCGGGCGTGGCCCGAGGATCCGTACGCGCAACGCACCGGCGCCGCGCTCCTGAGTGAGTCGCGCAACGGCCAGGAGGCGCTGAACGCCGCGTGGAACGGCGTCCGGGTGGCGCCGGCCGAGGCGGAGGCGCACCTGGTCCTGGCCGTCGTGGCGGCGCGCCTGCGGCTCTTCGATCTGGCCCAACGGGCGTACGCCGAAGCTCTGGATCTTGATCCTGCGGTGGGGGATGCCGGGCAGGATGTCGGGATCGTCCGGCTCGAGCGGCGGCGCTGGGCGCGCGCGCTGGAGGAGTTGGCCGAGGAGGCGTCGCTCGGGGTTCCGCCGGCGGAACCGGACGGAGCTCCGGTCGACCGGGCCAAGCCGGCGCCGTCCAACTGGTCCGAGCCGCCGGCGGTCAGCCGGCCGCGCAAGCCGGTGCTGGACGTCTCCGCGGACTCGACGGACGCGGTGCTGGAGACGGTCCGCTACGGCGCCAACGGCACCCTGGTCGCGGCCGTGCTCACCGCCACGATGACGCTGGTCAGCCCGGGGATCTCGCGGGTCTGGGCGGGCCTGATCGGCGTCCTGGTCTTCGCCGCGGTGATCCTGTGGTTCCGCAGTCGGCTCACCGAACCGGTCGGGGTCGTGCTGGCCCGCCTGCGGTCCGGGCAGCGGGTGCTGGCGGCGGCGCTCTACCTGACCTTCGCGGCGCCGCTGTTCCTTCTCGCCTACGCGGTTGTCGGCGGGCTGCCCACGCTGATCGCGGGCATGGTGCTGGCCGGCGTCGCCGACCTGATGGTGCTGATCCGCCGCCGCTGACGCCGCAAGCAGAGCAGGCGCCGGCGGCGCAAACAGGGCAGTCGATGAGGCACGGGACTCGCAGCCGCCGACGCGCAAAAACCAGAGGCTGCCGCCGTACGGCGAATTGATGTTGAAGCGGAACCCGAGCAGCGGCATTGACCGGCGTCCCCGGTATTTTGGCCGCATGGCCGATCTTCTGATTGCCGCGCTCGCCCTGGTGGCCCTGGCCGTCGTGCTGGTCGTGCTGTTCCGGGCGGAGACGCTCGGCCGCGCCTACTTCGTGGCCGGCCTGGTGATCATGACGCTCGCCGCGGCCACGACCGGCGTGCTGCTCTACAAGTCGCACCGGCCCGACGAGGCGAAGCCGTCGGCGGCCCAGCCGCCGCAGGCCGCGCTCGGCGCCGCCGTGCAACGGTTGGATCTGCCGCTGCCCGCCGGCGACAAGTATCCGCAGACCGCGATCCTGCTGCTGAATCCGCCGCGCCCGGGCCCGGACGCCTGGACCGGCGACGTGTCCCTGATCTGCTCGACCCCGGGCAAGGGCGACACCGTGCAGAACTGCGCCGGCGACGACCCGCGGGTGTGGAGCGCGGATCCGCTGGCGAAGCGGTCGGTGGTGGCCCGGGCGGCCGGCGATCCGTTCGCCGGGCCGGAGGCGTGCGCCGAGGCCAACGGCGTCACATATCAATCGCAATACTTGGAGTTGGAGGCCGGCCGGGCGTACTGCATGCGCCTGACGACCGATCCCCGGCAGGTGATCGCTTTCCGGATTCCGGTGTTCCCGGCGGAGAAACCGCTGCCCACGGCCCTGTCCATCGAAACGGCGGTCTGGGCGGTCTGAGCGCACTGTTGTCCGGCTCGCGCGCGGTCCGTTAGGTTCGGTTGGTGTCGACGATGGTGCCTCCGCTGTATGCCGGGCTCGTCGATGACGCGTCCCTGTTGCCGCCCAGCCCGACCGGCCTCGCCGAGGCCGAGTCGAAGTTCCACGAGCACACCAGCGCGTGGTTCGCGGGTCTGATCGGCAACCTGCTGGTCCCGGCGTCGGTGGTGGGTTCCGAGCCGGTGCCCCGGCTCGTGGCGGCGCTGATCGGCGACATCCCGGCCGGCACGCTGCCCTCGACCGTGGAGAAGCTGCGCGCCGCCGGCATGGTGATCGAGCACGTCGAGGCGGCGGTGGCCCGGCGTGGGGAGGACCCGCAGCCCGGCCTGGCGCTGCTGCGGACGTTCGCCTCCGCCGACCCGGGGACCAAGGTCTGGGCGGAGATCCCGCTGAGCTGGGGGCTGATCGGCGCGCTGGACGCGCTGGCCGAGGCCCGGGCCGAGGGGCTGCCGATCGCGCCGAAGTTCCGCGTCGGTGGCCTGGCCGCCGAGCTCTTCCCGACCCCGGTCGAGCTGGCCGCGGTGATCTGCGCCTGCCGGGACCGGGAGTTGCCGTTCAAGCTGGCCGCCGGGCTGCGGCACGCCACCCGGCACACCGACCCGGAGACCGGTTTCACCCATCACGGGTTCCTCAACGTGCTGGTCGCCACGCTGCTCGCGGCCGACGGCGGTGAGGTGGCCGAGGTCGCCGAGGCGCTGGCCGCGACGCATCCGGTGCCGCTGGTCGAGCCGGCCCGGGCGCATCGGGACGCTCCCCGCCCGCTCTTCGCGGGTTTCGGCGCGGCGAACGTGGTCGAGCCGTTGACCGAATTGGTCCGCCTCGGGCTGATCAACGGTGGGTACGAATGATCGACCTGGATCGAACCTGAGATACTCCCGGCTGTGACCCGGGTGCTGCTACGAGCTTCAGTGGCGGTGCTTTTGCTGCTGGCGACCGTCTTGGTCGGCTGGCGAGTCCTCAAGCCCGCCGAGGTGCTGGCGACGTCGAAAGCGCCGTACCCACCGCTGGTGGTGTCCTCGCCCGGCGTGACCGGGCGGATCAACGTGGCGCCGCTGATCCTCGAGGACCGGCTGCGGGTCTACGCCGCGAAGCACCAGGTGCGCGCCGACGAGCCGGTCTACGGCCGGAACGTCTTCACCACCCGGTGGTCGCTGCGGCGCTGGCCGGAGCAGCTCAGCGGCGTCGTCGCGCAGGGCGCCACGGTGATCACCCGGTGGTCGGACGGCGCGCTGGTGGCGCTCGACGGCCGGACCGGGAAGATCGCCTGGCGGGCGGCCGGCCCGGACGCGCCCGGCTACGCCGGCCACCGGACCGGTGCCGCGACGGTCTGGGACCCCACCGGCCTGCGGATCGCTTCCGGCGTCGTCGTGGTCACTGCCGATCAAGAGCTGCTTGGGTACGACGTGAGCACCGGAACCCTGCGCTGGCGCGTCACGACGCCGGCCGGCTGCGCGGACGGGTTCACCACCCACGGCGGGGTGTACGTGTGCGCCACCGGCGCCTACGACCTGGGCACCGGGCAGGCCGCGCCGGGCTGGCCGGCCGGACCGTTCACCGCGGTCGGCTGCGCGGTGGCGAACTCGGACTGCGCCGGCTTCCGGGACGGCGCCGGGCAGGGCTGGCTGACGTCGCTGACCGCCCCGCGCCGCGCGCCCGCGCTGGACCGGGCGGACGCGACCGTCGCGGACGGCGTGG
This sequence comes from Actinoplanes sp. L3-i22, assembly GCF_019704555.1. Taxonomy (NCBI): domain Bacteria; kingdom Bacillati; phylum Actinomycetota; class Actinomycetes; order Micromonosporales; family Micromonosporaceae; genus Actinoplanes; species Actinoplanes sp. L3-i22. Next base: position 11,573,864 of record NZ_AP024745.1, on the reverse strand, counting down.
TGGTCTCGACGGGGAACGGCGTGGTGACCGCGTACCGGGAGGACGGGACCACGCTGTGGAACTGGGCCGGGCCGGCGCAGGTGCTCGGCGGGGTGCCCGGGCGGGTGCTTCTGTTCACGCCGGAGCACAACTTGGTCGCGCTGGACAGCGCCACCGGCGGGGTGATCTACGCGATCCGGCTCGCCTTCAAGAAGGAAGACGTGAAGTGGGATCTGGGCGGCGTGCAGGTCTCCGAGCACTATCTGGCGATCGAGCGGCTGCGTGAGGGCGGGCCGGATGATCCGGAGTCGCCGCTCTACTACTACGTGACGGACACGGTGTTGCTGGTCGCGCTCTGAGCGGTTGTCCACACCGCGGGGTTGTCCACAGGGCGCGAGCGGGATCTTGCGAATTCTCGCGACAATGGTCAGCGGGCCTTCCCCCTCGGGTGGGTGGGTGATGTGGTTGGCCCGCCGCGGCTGTCCGGATCATGCCGGTTGTTCGGCTTGTTTTGATTGCCGGGGTCATTTCGCTTGCCCGATTTGTGGGGCATGTCTGGCCCAGTCCAACCCGCCGGCCTATGCCGGGTGGGGTAGGAGACCGGTCTATGCCAGGTGGGGTAGGAGAGCGGCCCAGGCTTCCTCGGCGGCGCCGGCGATCGGGCCGTTGTCGCCCAGGGCGGCCGCGAGGATCGGTGGCGGGGCGTTGCGGTGGATCGACATGAGGCCGTCGCGGTAGGCGGCGTCGATCTCGTGCGGGACGGTGGCCAGCAGGTCCGCGCCGAGGCCGCCGAGCGTGACCAGGTCCGCGTCCAGGCCGTTGACCAGGCCGGCGATGCCCCGGCCCAGGGTCGCGGCGACGGCCCGGACCGCCTCGACGGCCTCGACCGCGGTGAACGTCGCCGGCGAGACCGGCTGGTCGCCGAGGGATGGCGTGGCCCGGGGGTCGCCGGGCGACGGCGTGGCCCGGGGGCCGTCGGATGGTGGCGTGGCCAGGGGGCTGCCGGGTGGCGGCGTGGCCCGGGGGTCGCCGGGTGGCGGCGTGGCCCGGGGGTCGCCGGATGACGACGTGGTTCGGGCGGCGCCGGGTGGGGGCGTGGTTCGGGCGGCGTCGAGTGAGGGTGTGGTCCACGGGGCGTCGAGCGGCGGCGTGGTTCGGGGGCTGCGGGGTGGGGGTGTGGTCCAGGGGTCGGCGGGCCGGGTGCTGGTGAGGGCCTGGGCGGCGGTGGTGATCACGCGGCGGGCGTAGGTGAGCGTGTCGACCGGGGTGGGGTCGCCGAGGAGGCGGGCCAGTTCGTGGCCGTCGACCGCGATTCCCCAGCAGCCGCGGGCGCCGCACGGGCAGCGGATCGCCGGGTCGCCGAACGGCATGTGGCCGAACTCGCCGGCCGCGCCGCGGGCGCCGATCACCGGGCGGCCGTCCTCGACCACGGCGCCGCCCAGGCCGGCCTCGATCCGTAGGTGCAGGGCGACCGAGGCGTTCACCGCGGCGCCGCGGCGGGACTCGGCGGTGGCGGCCAGCGTCGCGTCGTTGCCGGCCACGAAGACCTCGGCGTCCGGGCAGAGGGCGGTCAGGTCGACGTCGTGCCAGCCGGGGCCGACCGCGTCCAGGCGCAGGTCGCGGGAGACCGTGCCGGGGACGGATACGCCGACGGCGCGCAGGCGGTCGCCGTACCGAAGGCGAAGTTTGCCGATCGCGGCCTGGACCGCCGAGCGGACCTCGGGCCAGGCGGCGCCCGCGTGCCGGCCCTGCAGCGCGGCGGGGCTGGCGCCGCCCAGCTCGACGACCTCGACCCGCCAGATCTCGTGGGTGATCGCGACGGCCACGGCGAGCGGGCCGGACGGGTGCGGCAGGAGCACGGTGGTCGGCCGGCCGCGGGTGCCGCTCGGCGCGGCCGGGCCCTGGACCAGCAACGACGCGCGGCTGAGCTTGGTGACCAGCTCGGTGGCCGCGCCGGTGCCGACGCCGAGCAGGCGGGCGGCGTCGGCGCGGGTGACGCCGGGGCTGTGGTGGACCACCCGGAGAAGTTCGGTGGAGCGCGTTGTCACAGCCGTTCCCCTTCTTTTGCTCTTGCTCGGAGCTTATTCTGCGGGAGTGAGTTTCAACCGCCCCGCGCTGGTCGTTCTCGGAGCATCCGCGTTCTTCTACGTCACCGCCGAAACCCTGCCGGTCGGGCTGCTGCCGCAGATCTCGTCCGGCCTGCACGTCACCGAGGCCCAGGTGGGCCTGCTGCTGACGAGTTACGCCGTGGTCGCCGCCCTGAGCACGATCCCGCTCACCGCGCTCACCATGCGGGTTCCCCGGCACACCCTGATCGCCGTAACCGTAGCGATTTTCGCCGTGTCCCAGGCGGCCGCGACGTTCGCCCCGACGTTTCTGGTGCTGGCGTCGGCCCGGCTGATCTGCGCGCTCGCCCACGGCGTGTTCTGGTCGGTGATCGGGCCGATCATCGCCCGGCTCGCCCCGCCGGACCAGATCGGCAAGGCGACCGCGATGACGTTCCTGGGCAACTCGCTGGCGATCGTGCTCGGCGTGCCGCTGGGCACCGCGCTCGGACAGTGGCTGGGCTGGCGGGTGGCGGTCGGCCTGATGGCGGTCGGCGGGGCGGTCTGCGTGGCCCTGCTGCTCGCGGTGCTGCCGAAACTGCCGCCGCTGCCCCGGGACATGACCACCCGGACCGGGCAGCAGCTGCTCAACGCGGTGCGGATCCTGCGGGACGGCAAAGTGGCGCGGCTCTGCGCGATGACCGCGGTGCTGGTGATCGGGCACTTCGCGGCGTACACGTACATCGCGCCGCTGGTCCGCCGGGACGCCGGGCTGGACGGGGCCGGGCTGAGCGTGCTGCTGCTCGGGTACGGCGCGGTCGGCCTGCTGACCACGTTCCTGCTCGGGCGCTACGTCGACCGGAGCCCCGGGCGGGTGCTGCTGATCCTGCTGGCCGTGCAGGCCGGGTCGGTGACGCTGCTCGCGCCGGTGCTCGGGACCGGGCCGACGATCCTGGTCACGCTGCTGTGGGGCGGCGCGTTCACGGCCGTGCCGATCTTCCTCGGGGCGGCGCCGATGCGGGTGGCGCCGACCGCCCGGGACGCCGCGTCGGCGGTGTACGTGGTGGCGTTCCAGATCGGCATCGGCGGCGGGGCGTTCGTCGGGGAGCGGTTCGTGACCGCCGGCGCGCTGGGGGCGCTGCCGCTGATCGCGGGGCTGTTCGCGGTGTTCGCCGCGATCCTGGTGGCTACCTCGCGCTCGGTGTTCCCGTTCCGGATCAGCGCGGACGACCACCATCGGATCTCGGCGGAGGCCGCGGCCGCGCACTGATCTACCACTCGTTAGTGGTCAATGCCCCGGGTAGGGGACGAATTGCGCGATCGGTACGGCTAACGTCGACCTCGGCCGCAAGGAAAATGCCTGGTCGGCCCGCGGCGGATTCGCGGGCCGGCCAGGTATTTGTTTTGAAGGTCTAGCCCGCCAGCGCGGCCTCGGCTGCGGCCAGGAAGGCGTCGTTCTCCTCCGGGGTGCCGATCGTGACCCGGACCCCGTCCGGCTGGAACGGACGCACGATCACGCCGCGGCTCTCGCACGCCGTGCCGAACGCCGCCGACCGGTCGCCGAGCGGCAGCCACACGAAGTTGGCCTGGCTGTCCGGGACGTCGATGGCGAGCTTGCGCAGCGCCTCGGTGACCCGGTCGCGCTCCGCGGTGACCAGCGCGCAGCGGCGGACCACCTCGGCCTCCTGGGCCAGCGCGGCGAGCGCCGCGGCCTGCGCCACCAGGCTGGTGGAGAACGGGGTGAGCACCTTGCGCACGGCGGCGGCCACCTCGGGCTGGGCGACCAGGTAGCCCATCCGCATGCCGGCCAGGCCCCAGGCCTTGCTCATGGTCCGCAGCACCACGATGTTGGCGCGGTCGCCGTAGGTCGCCAGGCCGTCCGGCACCGCCGGGTCGGTGACCAGCTCCCGGTACGCCTCGTCGAGCACCACCAGCACGTCCGACGGCACCGCCGCGAGGAACCGGTCCAGCTCCGGCCGGCGCAGCGCGGTGCCGGTCGGGTTGTTCGGGTTGCACACGAAGATCAGGCGGGTCCGGTCGGTGATCGCCGCGGCCATCGCGCCGAGGTCGTGCCCGTGGTCGCCGAGGTTCGGCACCCGCACGCTGGACGCGCCGGCGCCGGCCGCGATGATCGGGTACGCCTCGAACGAGCGCCACGCGTAGAGCACCTCGTCACCCGGCATGCAGGTGGCCTTGACCAGGACCTCGGCCAGCGCCACCGAGCCGCAGCCGGTGACCACCCGCTCGGCGGCCACCCCGAAGCGCTCGGCGAGCGCGTCGCGCAGCTTGAGCACGCCCATGTCCGGGTAGCGGTGCATCTCCCGGGCGGCCTCGGTGACCGCCTCCACGACACCGGGCAGCGGGCCGTACGGCACCTCGTTGCTGGCCAGCTTGATCGCCTCGGCGATGCCCAGGTCGCGGGCCAGGTCGGCGACGTTGCGGCCGGGCACGTACGCGGGCAGGGCGTCCAGGTCGGCGCGGGTGAGGCGGGTCATTCTGGTCCTCCTGGGTTCTCGCCGCGCGGCGCGGCCTCGACGGTCGGTTGGGCGCCGGGCGGGACCGCGACGACGACGGTCCGCGCCGACTTGTCGTGCCAGGCCTGCCGCAGGCGCGGGTCGAACGTGACGGAGAGCGAGTCCAGGAACTGGATCACGAAGCCGATCAGGCACGACCAGAGCAGTGTCCACATGCCGAGCCCGGCCCAGCGGCCGAACGCGCGGCGGAAGCCGATCGGGGCCGGGCTGTCCAGCCCGACCACCTTGATGCCGACGATCATCTTGCCCAGCGTCTGCCCGCGGCCGGCGATCGCCGGGGCCTCGTAGAGCAGCCAGAGCAGGGTGGCGATCAGGATGATCACCACCTGCAGGGACTCCATCCGGCCGGTGGGCTGCACCATGTCCGGCTGGGTGTTGGCCCGCACCTGGTCCAGGTAGTGGCTGAGGATCGGCCGGAAGTCCTGCCACCACTGGTAGGCGAACCAGCCGTTGACCACCACGTTGAGCAGCAGCACGATCGCGATGTCGATCAGCCGGGCGGCCAGGCGCTGCCCGAGGCTCGCCAGGGGCAGGCCGTGCGGGCGGGCCTCCGGCATCGGGTAGAGGTAGGCGTGCGGGGGCTGGGCCGGGGCCGGCCAGCCCGGCGGCGGCTGCTGCCAGCCCGGCGGGGCCTGCGGATATTGGAAATTCGCGGGTGGCTGCTGCCAACCGGGCGGGGGCTGGTGCCAGCCCTGTGGCGGCGGCTGCTGCCAGCCCGGCGGCGGCTGTTGCCAACCGGGCGGGGGCTGTTGCCAACCGGGTGGCGGCTGCTGCCAGCCCTGCGGCGGCGGGGGCTGGGATCCGGGCGGAGCCCAGCCCGGCGGCGGGCCGTAGGACGGCTGTTGCGGCTGCTCAGGGACGGCCTGCGGGGGCGTGATGGGTGGCTCCGCCTCCACCGGCGGCGGCCCCTCCGGAGGGACCGCGTCGGCCGGGATGGCCTTGCCCAGCCAGCCCTCACCGTCCCAGTAGCGCTGGGTGCTGGTGTCGGCCGGGTCCTTGTACCAACCCGCGGGAAGGGAACTCATGCGCAAACCTTTACCAGAAGTGCCTGACGGTTCCCTGCGCGCAGGTCACCACGTCACAGGTTGCCGCGCCGCTCCTGCTCCCGCTCGATGGCTTCGAAGAGGGCCTTGAAGTTGCCCTTGCCGAAACCGAGGGAGCCGTGCCGCTCGATCAGTTCGAAGAATACGGTGGGCCGGTCCTGTACGGGGGCCGTGAAGATCTGCAGCAGGTAACCGTCCTCGTCCCGGTCGACCAGGATCTTGCGCTTCTTCAGCTCCTCGATCGGCACCCGCACCTGGCCGATCCGGGCGCGCAGCTCCGGGTCGTCGTAGTACGAGTCCGGCGTGTTCAGGAACTCGACGCCGGCCCCGCGCATCGCGTCGACCGTGTTCAGGATGTCGTTGGTGGCCAGCGCGACGTGCTGGGCGCCGGGGCCGCCGTAGAACTCCAGGTACTCGTCGATCTGCGACTTGCGCTGCGAGACGGCCGGCTCGTTCAGCGGGAACTTGACCTTGCGGGTGCCGTCCGCGACGACCTTGGACATCAGCGCGGAGTAGTCGGTGGCGATGTCGTCGCCGATGAACTCGGCCATGTTCGTGAAGCCCATCACCTTGCGGTAGAACTCCACCCACTCGTCCATCTTGCCGAGCTCGACGTTGCCGACGACATGGTCGACAGCCTGGAAAAACCGCTTCGGACGGACAGCGACGATCGGGTCCCGGGTCACGAAGCCGGGCAGGAACGGACCGTCGTAGCCGGAACGGTCGACCAGGGAGTGGACGGTGTCGCCGTACGTCGCGATCGCCGCCGTCCGGACCGTGCCGTGCTCGTCCTTCACGTCGTGCGGCTCGAGCACCCCGCGGGCGCCGGCCGAGGTGGCGTGCAGGTACGCGGCGTCGACGTCGGGCACCTCCAGCGCGATGTCCGAGATCCCGTCGCCGTGCCGGGCCACGTGGTCGGCGCCGGGCGCTCCGGCGTGCACCATGCCGGTCAGCACGAACTTGGCGCCGCCGCTGACCATCACGTACTCCGCGTGGTCGCGATAGCCCTGCTCGGGGCCGCGGTACGCGACGCACTTCATGCCGAACGCGGTCGAGTAGAAGTGTGCGGCCTGCCGGGCGTTACCGACCAGGAAGCGCAGGTGGTCGACACCCTTGACGGGAAAGACGTCAGGGGTTCGGGTCTCGGGTTGCATCGTCCCTCCGGTTCCTTCGGCGGCCGCCTCGTGAGCGGCACGTCCTCGGCCGAGGTTGACGCAGGTCACAGCGCTGGGCAAGAGTCAGGAAAAGCGCTGGTCAATCTGTGCAATCGGTAGGGTGGGATGTGGTTGTGACCGAGCAGTCTGTCCAGCTCGACGAGCTCGACGCGAAGCTGATCCAGTGGCTCGCCGACGAACCGCGGATCGGCGTGCTGGAGCTCTCCCGGCGGCTCGGGGTGGCCCGCGGCACGGTGCAGGCCCGGCTCGACAAGCTGACCAGCCGCGGCGCGATCAAGGGCTTCGGGCCGGAGGTGGTGCCGGCCGTGATCGGCTTCGGGGTGATGAGCTTCGTGACCCTGGAGATCAGTCAGCGCTACGGGCACGACGCGGTGGCGAGTCACCTGGCGGAGATCCCCGAGGTGCTGGAGGCGCACACGATCACCGGCGGGGGCGACATCCTGTGCCGGATCGTGGCCCGCTCGAACGCCGACCTGCAGCGGGTGATCGACCAGATCGTCGGCTACGAGGGGATCCGGCGGGCGCACACGATCATCGCGCTGGCGGAGCTGATCCCGTACCGGACCGTGCCGCTGACAAAGGCGGCAACCCGGATATAAGCCCATGACACGGGCTTTCTACGCTCACGGGGCTTGTGGATCGAGGTCATTAGTGTGCCGACATGGCCTCGGGCACGTGGAAGGGAGTCACCCTGGTCGCTGCCGTCACGGTCACCGTGCTGGCCTCGACCGGGGTGTGGAACCCGTTCCCGCAGCTCTGGGAGTGGGTGAACACCAGCGGGCCGGTCGCGCCCGGGACCCGGTGGCAGCAGCGGCTCACCGGCACGCCGCAGAGTGTCTCGGTGATCGGCGAGTCGGTGGTCGTCGAGTACCGGACCTCGGTGGAGGCCTACAACCTGACCACGGCCGTCAAGATGTGGGACTCGGACGCCGACTGGGCCACGGTCGCCGGGCAGGGTGACGACGCGGTGGTGGTCACCGGGCGGCTGCTCACCAAGGGCTACCAGGTGCTGGACCCGCGGACCGGGACGGTGAAGCGGGCCGACACCGAGGCGAGCGCGGTCTGGGCGTACCAGAACGGGATCGTCGACATGCACTGCGCGGCCAGCAGCGACTGCCGGCTCACCGCCTGGGACCCGCGGGCCGGTTCGCAGCTCTGGTCGGTCGGCACCGGTGGGATCGGCTTCGTGCTGCACGCGAACAACCCGGACCTGCCGGACTCGCGCCGGCTCGGCAGCGGTGACGTCGACGACGACGCGGCCGGCCCGGCGATGATGCCCGGTCTGCTGGGGATCCCGGACGACGGCAAGGTGCGGGTGATCGACACGGCCACCGGGCGCCTGGTGCAGACCGCGACGCCCGGCCCGGACCAGCGGGTCGCGGTGACCGGCGGCCGGGTGCTGACGATCACCGGCACGGCCAAGGACGGCACCTGCTACTACGGCGTGGTGGCCACCAGCCCGCCCGGCAACCGGACGGTGTGGAAGCGGGACGGGCTCAACCTGCGGACCGCGGAGAGCGACTGCAAGCAGGACCGGGACCCGGCCGGGGGGTACGACGTGGTGCTCGGCGTCGATCCGTACGGCCGCCAGGAGCTGATCAACGCCTCGGACGGGCGGAACCTCTGGTACGGCGACAAGACCGCCGAGGTGCTGGCCGTCGACGACCGGTACGCGGTGATCCGCACCGGCGACTCACTGCGCGGCTGGTCGTTCAGCCGGGGCAAGGCGGTGTGGCGGCAGAACGGCCGGGCCAAGGCCGGGGCGATGATCACGTCGTACGCGGTGATCGTCGTCTCGTCCGGACGGGTGACGGCACTGAATCCGGCGAATGGTGCGGTACGTGCCGATGTGCGGACGGATGCGAAGGTCTTCACCGCCGCCCCGAATGGTTTGATCTTGGTTTCCGGGCGTGACATGGCCTATTTGCCGTACAGCTGACACGCCGACAGGCGCGTGTGCGGGGGTGCCGGGTTCGCATGCCCCCGCCCCGCTGGCCTAGGCTTGCCGCTCATGAGCAGAGGCGCCGCTTTCACCTACTCGCCGCTCTTGCCGACCGGCGACGACCTGACCGAATATCGCCTGGTCACGGACGAGGGCGTGGACGTTGTCGAGGGCCCGGGCGGGCGCCGTTTCCTGACCGTCGAGCCATCCGCGCTGACCCAGCTCACCGCCGAGGCCATGCACGACATCGCGCATTACCTGCGGCCGGCGCACCTGACGCAGCTCCGCGCGATCATCGAGGACCCCAAGGCGTCGCCGAACGACCGGTTCGTCGCCCTGGACCTGCTGCGCAACGCGAACATCGCGGCCGGCGGGGTGCTCCCGATGTGTCAGGACACCGGCACCGCGATCGTGATGGGCAAGCGCGGCCGGCACGTCCTGACCGACGGGCTCGACGAGGAAGCCATCGCCCTCGGCGTCTACCAGGCCTACACCCGGCTCAACCTGCGGTACTCGCAGCTCGCCCCGCTGACCATGTGGGACGAGAAGAACACCGGGACCAACCTGCCGGCCCAGATCGAGCTGTACGCGGAGGACCCGAACGGGCACCCGGACGCGTACAAGTTCCTGTTCATGGCCAAGGGCGGCGGCTCGGCCAACAAGTCGTACCTGTACCAGGAGACGAAGGCGCTGCTCAACCCGCAGCGGATGATGCAGTTCCTGGACGAGAAGCTGCGGCTGATCGGCACGTCCGCCTGCCCGCCGTACCACCTGGCGATCGTGATCGGCGGGACCAGCGGCGAGCACGCGCTCAAGACGGCGAAGCTGGCCAGCGCGAAGTACCTGGACAACATGCCCACCGCCGGCTCGATGCTGGCGCACGGCTTCCGGGACGTCGAGCTGGAGGCCGCGGTGCTGGAGCTGACCCGGGACTTCGGGATCGGCGCACAGTTCGGCGGGCGGTACTTCTGCCACGACGTGCGGGTGATCCGGTTGCCCCGGCACGGCGCGTCCTGCCCGGTCGCGATCGCGGTCTCCTGCTCCGCCGACCGCCAGGCGGTCGCCAAGATCACGCCGTCCGGCGTGTGGCTGGAGCGGCTCGAGACCGACCCGGCGCGCTTCCTGCCGGACGTCACCGAGGACCACCTGGAGGCGGAGCAGGTCGTCAAGATCGACCTCAACCGCCCGATGGCCGAGATCCGCGCGGAGCTGTCGAAGTACCCGGTGAAGACCCGGCTGTCGCTGTCCGGTCCGCTGGTGGTGGCCCGGGACATCGCGCACGCCAAGATCGCCGAGCGGCTGGACGCCGGCGAGCCGATGCCGGAGTACCTGCGGGATCACGCGGTCTACTACGCCGGCCCGGCCAAGACTCCGGAGGGTTACGCGTCCGGCTCGTTCGGCCCGACCACGGCCGGCCGGATGGACTCCTACGTGGAGAAGTTCCAGGCCGCCGGTGGGTCGATGGTCATGCTGGCCAAGGGCAACCGGTCACAGCAGGTCACCAACGCCTGCAAGACCTACGGCGGCTTCTACCTCGGCTCGATCGGCGGCCCGGCGGCCCGCCTCGCGCAGGACTGCATCCGCCACGTCGAGGTCCTCGAGTTCCCCGAGCTCGGCATGGAAGCGGTCTGGAAGATCCAGGTCGAGGACTTCCCGGCCTTCATCGTCGTCGACGACAAGGGCAACGACTTCTTCGAGGCGGTCACCAAACCGGTCCTCAGCATCGGCAAACGCTGAAGATCAAAATCCGATTTGGGTACGGCGTGAGCACGGTCCCGGGTTTTCCGCTCTGACCGTGCCCACCCGCGGACGTCGCCCTTGCGGGTCTCGTGTTCTGGGCGCCCCGCGCCCTTGCGAGACCCGGAAGGGTCCCCGCGGGAGCAACGATCAGTTATCGGCCGCAGCCGAGGCAAAAAAGAATTTGATCTTCGGTTGGCTAGGCGCAGTAGCCGGCGACCGGGCTCAGCCACTCGGCCAGCTGGGGCTTGAGGGTCTTGTCGAGATCCGCCGTGGTGGCGATCTTCTTGATGTACTTGCGGTCCTTCGCGCTGGTCTCGAGCTTCCGCGCGGAGGCCTCGCCGGCGGTCTGCAGCTCCGGGTTCTGCGCGACGCTGGTCTCCTTGCGGATCTGCGTGCCGGCCGACTGCAGCTCGGCGGCGGCCGCCTTCTCGGCCTTGACCGCCTCGGCCGTCTGCTTCGCCTCCTTGTAGGCGATCATCTTGCCGATCGCGGCGCCGAAGTCGTCCAGCTCGCCGGTGAAGATCTTGTCCAGCTTGCCGCAGACGAGGGCGGTGTCGTCCGAGTAGTCGGTCGGCGTCTCCGAGATCGACGGGGACGGGGCCGGCGCACCGGCGTTATAAACCTGCGCATCGCTCTCGCAGGCGGCACCGGTCAGCAGAACGCCGCCGGCGAGCACGGCCAGGATGGCGGGTCGCATCTGTGGATCCTCTTCGTCGGGGGGAATGCCAAAGCTCCGCCGACGGTACGTTCAGTTTCCGCTCGCGTCCAACCGAGAGTGATCGTCAAGATACGAACAGCCCGCTCACGGTAACCGTGAGCGGGCTGTTCGCCCCCGTGATCGAAAGCTCAGGCCGTCCCATCGCGTTCTGGGGGCGATGGCGAAGCATCGACGATGGAACGGCGCTGTCAGCACTGTGCGGGACCGCGCTCTCGTTCCGCTGTCGAACCGCTCTCACGTTTCGGTTAGTGTCGATACCGGCACGGGGGAACGGGGTGGCTACTGTGCGCTACCGCATCTTGGGGCCACTGTCCGTCACCGAAGCCGGACAATCCGTGGCTGTGACGGCTGGGCGTGACCGGGTCGTGCTGGCCATGCTGCTCGTCAATCCGAATCGGATCGTCGGTGCGGGCGAGCTCATCGACGCGCTGTGGGGCACCGCCCCGCCGGTGACCGCGCGCGGGCAATTGCAGTCATGTATATCGCGATTGCGGCGAATTCTCCAGCCCGGGGTGATTCTTACCGATCGGGCGGGTTATCGCATCCGGGTCGGACCGGACGAGTTGGACGCCGAGGTCTTCGCCCGTGCGGTGGATCGGGCCCGGGCGGCCGGCGACCGGGCGGCGCTGCGCGCGGCACTGGATCTCTGGCGCGGTCCGGCCTGTGCCGAATTGGACACTCCGGCGATCCGGCACGCCGCCGCCGCGCTCGACGAGCGGTACGCGCTCGCCGTCGAGGACTGGGCGGACCTGGAGCTGGCCGCCGGGAACGAGCGCGAGCTGGCCGGGGAACTGGGCGGTTTCGCGGAACGGTTCCCGCTGCGGGAGCGGCTGCGCGGCCAGGTGATGCTGGCGCTGGCCCGGTCCGGGCGGCAGGCGGACGCGCTCGCGGAGTTCCGCAAGGCGCGCGACCTGCTCGCCGGGGAGCTGGGCATCGAGCCCGGCGAGGAGCTGCAGCGCCGGCATCGGGAGGTGCTCAGCGGCGAGGTCGCGGCGGAGGTCCGGGCGGTCGGCCCGGTGCGGTGCCTGCCGCGTACGGTCGGCGACTTCACCGGCCGGGCCGAGCAGGTCGAGCGCCTGCTCGCCGCGATCGCCGCGGGCTTCGGCCCGGTCGCCGTGGTGATCGACGGGATGGCCGGCAGCGGCAAGACCACGCTGGCCCTGCACGTGGCCGCGCGGATCGGCGACCGGTACCCGGACGCGCACCTCTACCTGGACCTGCAGGGACACAGCGAGGGCGAGCCGGTCGAGCCGGGCGCCGCGCTGCTCGCCCTGCTCCGGCAGCTGGGCCTGAGCGCCGGCGAGATCCCGCTGGAACCGGCCGAGCGGGTCGCGCTGTGGCGGACCGAGGCGTCCCGCCGGTGCGTGCTGGTGATCCTGGACAACGCCGCGTCCAGCGCCCAGCTCGCCGACCTGCTGCCGGCCGCGCCGGGCAGCCTGGCCCTGGTCACCAGCCGCCGGCGGCTGGCCGGGCTGGACGGCGTGCGGGTGGAGTCGCTGCCGGTGCTCAGCCCGGTCGAAGCGGTGTCGTTGCTGGCGCAGATCGCCGGCCCGCGGGTCGGGGCCGAGCCGGCGGCGGCGGCCGAGGTGGCCCGGCGGTGCGGGTACCTCCCGCTGGCGATCCGGCTGGCCGGGGCCCGGCTGGCGCATCGGCCGCGGTGGCGGGTGGCCGACCTGCTGCACCGGCTGGCCGAGGTGGCCCTGCCCGAGCTGGCCGCCGAGACGCGGACCATGGCCGGCGCGTTCACCCTGACCTACCGCCAGCTGCCGCCGCTGACCCAGCGGGTGTTCCGGCTGCTCGGGGTCTACCCGGGTACCGAGTTCGACGCGCTCGCGGTGGCCGCGCTCACCGACCTGGCCCGGGACGACGCCGAGAACGCGCTTGAGGACCTGGTCGACGTGAACCTGGTCGACGAGCCGGGGTCCGGGGTGTACCGGATGCACGACCTGGTCCGGGAGTACGCCGGCATGCTGGCCGCCGAGCTGCCGGCCGCCGACCGGACCGCGGCGCTCGTCGCGGCCCTCGACTTCGAGCTGCACGCCGCGGCCGCCGCCACCATCGCCACCCAGCGCGTCACCATGCTGCGTGACCTGGGGAACCGGCAGCCGGCCCGGCCCGACCTGACGGTCGCGGACCCGGCCGCCCGGCTCGATCGGGGACGTCCCCAGCTGGTGGCCTTCGTGTCGGCGGCGACGGCGGCCGGCCGGGCCGACTACGCCTGGCTGATCCCGCGGGCGGCCTGGCAGTTCCTGTTCTTCCGGGGCTACATGGACGACCTGCGTGAGCTGCAGGAGCTGGCCCTGGCCGCGGCCCGGGCGGCGGACGACCGGGCCGGGATCGCCACCACCGCCAACTACCTGGCCGGCACGTTCGGCCGGGCCGGTCAGATCGACAAGGCCGTGGAGCACCTGCGCCTGTCCATCCGGCTGCGTACCGAGCTCGGCGACCTGGGCGGGGTGACGAGCGGGCTGCTCAACCTCGGGCAGACCTACATCTCGCAGGGCCGGCTCGCCGAGGCGGCCGGGGCGGTGCAGGCCGCCATGCGGGCCACCGTCCGGATCCGGGACCGGCCCTCACCGGCCGCCGCGCTGGGCCTGCTCGCCGACGTCCTGATCCTGCTCGGCCGGTACGACGAGGCGACCCGGATCAGCCGGCTGCGGATGTTCACCGCGATCGAGTACCGGGCCGAGGACGACCTGGCCGCGGCGCTGCTGTCGCTGCAGCGGGCCCGGTACCGGGGCGGCACGCTCCCCGGGGCGGCCGCACATCACTACGTCGAGGTGGTCCTGCGACTGGTGCGGCGGACCGGGTACCGGTCGATCGAGGCGGACGCGTACGACGACCGGGCCCGGCTGCTGCGCGCCGCGGGCCGCCTCAGCGAGGCGATCGCCGACCATCGCCGGGCCCTGGAGCTGGCGGTCCGGCTCCAGGACAACCGGCACATGGCGGAGTTCCGGCACAACTGGGCGGTCACCCTCCGGCGGCTCGGTGACCGGGACGCCGCCCGGTCGATGGCCGAGCAGTCGCTGCGGGCCGCCCGGGCCGGCCGCAACGTGTACGTGCTCGCCCGGGCCCAGGCCGGCCTGGCCGCCTGCCTGGACCCGGACGACCCGGAGGCCGGGCGGCTGCGGGCGCAGTCGGCCGAGCTCTTCGATCGGATGGGGATCACATACGACGAGCGATGATCAGAGGGACGATGGACCGGTGACAACTGATACGAGTGGTTTCCGGATCGAACGCGACACGATGGGCGAGGTGCGGGTCCCCGCCGACGCCCTCTGGCGGGCGCAGACCCAGCGTGCGGTGGAGAACTTCCCGATCTCCGGGCGGGGCCTGGAGCCGTCGCACATCCACGCGCTGGCCCGGATCAAGGGCGCCGCGGCGCAGGCCAACGCGGACCTCGGGGTGCTGGACAAGGACCTGGCGGCGGCGATCGTGACCGCGGCCGCGCAGGTGGCCGACGGCGGGTTCGACGACCAGTTCCCGATCGACGTGTTCCAGACCGGCTCGGGCACCTCGTCCAACATGAACGCCAACGAGGTGATCGCCACCCTGGCGTCGCGCGCGCTGGACCGGCCGGTGCACCCGAACGACCACGTGAACGCGTCCCAGTCCAGCAACGACGTGTTCCCGTCGTCGATCCACCTGGCCGCCACCGAGGCGGTCCGCAACGACCTGATCCCGGCCCTGGAGCACCTGGCCGGCGCGCTCCGGGCCAAGGCCGGGACCTGGGCCGCGGTGGTCAAGAGCGGCCGCACGCACCTGATGGACGCCACCCCGGTCACCCTCGGGCAGGAGTTCTCCGGGTACGCCCAGCAGGTCACCAACGGCGTCGAGCGGCTCACCGCGACCCTGCCCCGGCTCGGCGAGCTGCCGCTGGGCGGCACCGCGGTCGGCACCGGCGTGAACACCCCGCCCGGCTTCGCCCCGGCGGTGATCGCGCTGCTGAAGGAGCAGACCGGCCTGCCGCTGAGCGAGGCCCGCGACCACTTCGAGGCGCAGGGCGCGCGGGACGCGCTGGTCGAGGCCTCCGGGCAGCTCCGGGTGGTGGCCGTCGGCCTCTACAAGATCG
The DNA here is from genome assembly GCF_019704555.1 of Actinoplanes sp. L3-i22. NCBI lineage: Bacteria > Bacillati > Actinomycetota > Actinomycetes > Micromonosporales > Micromonosporaceae > Actinoplanes > Actinoplanes sp. L3-i22. Next base: position 11,558,616 of record NZ_AP024745.1, on the reverse strand, counting down.
CCAACGACATCCGCTGGATGGGTTCCGGTCCCCGGGCCGGCCTGCGTGAGCTGCGCCTGCCCGACCTGCAGCCGGGCTCGTCGATCATGCCGGGCAAGGTGAACCCGGTGGTGCCCGAGGCGGTCCGGCAGGTCGCCGCCCAGGTGATCGGCAACGACGCGACCGTCGGCTTCGCCGGCACCCAGGGCGACTTCGAGCTGAACGTGATGCTCCCGGTGATGGCCCGCAACGTGCTGGAGTCGATCCGGCTGCTGGCCGCGGTCGCCCGGCTGTTCGCCGACCGCTGCGTGGCCGGGCTGGAGGCGAACGAGGAGATCGCCCGGGGGTACGCCGAGGGCTCGCCGTCGATCGTCACCCCGCTCAACCGGGTCCTCGGCTACGACGAGGCGGCCGCGATCGCGAAGCAGGCGCTTTCCACCAATCGGACGATTCGCGAGGTAGTGATCGAACGCGGCCACGTCAGCTCGGGCACCCTAACCGAAGCGCAGCTCGACGAGGCGCTCGATGTTCTGAAGATGACACGCCCGTAAAGAAGACACTTCTCGACCTTGCGCCGAGCGACCTTTCTCGATGGGATGCGGGGATCTAACTCTCAGGAGGAGCGCATTCCATGAGAAGACGCCTCACTGTCGGAGCCGTCGTCACCTTGACGGGTCTGGCGTTCCTTACCACGGTCCCAGGCTCCGCCCAGGCGGAGCCGACGGCCGTGACCGACTACACGGTCGTCGCCGCCGACGGGGTCTCCGCCGCCGACGCGACGGCCGCGATCAAGGCCGCCGGCGGCTCGATCGTCAGCGGTAACGACGCCGTCGGGGTCTACCGGGTCACCTCCACCGACGCGAAGTTCGAGAGCAAGGCGACCGCCTCGGCCGAGTTGATCGGCGCGAGCGTGCGCAAGGCCATCGGGTACGCGCCGAACGGCGTGGAGAAGGTCGAGCAGGGTCTCAAGGGCAAGGGCGGCAAGGGCCACGGCCCGGCCAAGGCCGACCCGCTGGACGACAAGCTCTGGGGCCTGGCCATGATCAAGGCCGACAAGGCTCGCAAGATCGAGTCGGGCGACAAGGGCGTCACGGTCGGCGTCCTGGACACCGGCCTGGACTCGTCGAACCCGGACCTCGCGCCGAACTACAACAGCAAGCTCTCCAAGAACTTCGCGCCGGACCTGGTCGACATCGACGGCCCGTGCGAGGTGGCGAGCTGTCTCGACCCGGCCGGCACCGACGACGGCGGGCACGGCACGCACGTGGCCGGCACCATCGGCGCCGCGCTGAACGGCACCGGCGTCTCCGGCGTCGCGCCGAACGTCAGCCTGGTCGAGCTCAAGGGCGGCCAGGACTCCGGCTACTTCTTCCTCGACCCGGTGGTCAACGCCCTGACCTACGCCGGCGACAAGGGCATCGACGTGGTCAACATGTCGTTCTACGTCGACCCGTGGCTCTACAACTGCACCGCCAACCCGGCGGACAACCCCACCCAGCAGGCCGAGCAGCAGGCGATCATCGCCGGCATGAAGCGGGCCCTCAACTACGCGCACGCCCGCGGCGTGTCGATGTTCGGCGCGCTCGGCAACAACCACGAGGACCTGGGCAAGCCGCGCACCGACATCTCCAGCCCGGACTACGGCAGCGACCCGTACTCGCGGCCGATCGACAACTCGTCCTGCTGGGACCTGCCGGTCGAGGGACCGCACGTGATCGGCGTGTCCGCGCTCGGCCCGTCCGGCAAGAAGTCGGACTTCTCCAACTACGGCACCGAGCAGATCTCGGTCGCGGCGCCGGGCGGCTGGTACCGCGACGGCTACGGCACCGACACGTTCCAGACCGTGGGCAACGAGATCCTCTCCACCTACCCGCTCAAGGTGCTGCAGGAGGAGGGCCTGGTCGACGCGGCCGGCAACATCACCACGGCCGGCGCGGCGTCGGTGTTCAAGGACTGCACCAAGGCCGGCAAGTGCGGCTACTACACGTACCTGCAGGGCACCTCGATGGCCTCGCCGCACGCGGCCGGGGTCGGCGCCCTGATCGTCAGCCGCTACGGCGTTCCGGACTTCCGCCGCGGCGGCAAGACCCTGGCGCCGAACCTGGTCGAGCAGATCCTCTACCGCTCGGCCGCCGAGACGGCCTGCCCGACCCCGCGCCTGCAGAGCTACGTGCAGGAGGGCCGGTCCACCGAGTTCGACGCGCTCTGCGAAGGCGGGAAGAACTTCAACGGCTTCTACGGGTACGGCATTGTCGACGCGTACGCCGCGGTCGGCGGACGCTGATCGCCATTTGAAGATCGCCCCGCCCGTGTCGTACGGGCGGGGCGGTTTTCGGTTTCCACCGGTCGGTACCCTTGTAAGGTGACTCTGCGCTTGTACGACACCGCGACCCGATCGGTCCGGGACTTCGTCCCGTTGACGCCCGGTCAGGTGGGGATCTACCTGTGTGGTCTCACCGTCCAGTCGTCGCCGCACATCGGCCACCTCCGCTCCGCGGTCAACTACGACGTGCTGCGCCGCTGGCTGCTGCACACCGGGCTGGACGTGACGTTCATCCGGAACGTGACCGACGTCGACGACAAGATCCTGGAGAAGGCGATCCGCGAGCGCCGGCCGTACTGGTCGATCGCGTTCGAGAACCGGCTCCTGCTCGACCGGGACTACCGCTCGCTCAACGTGCTGCCGCCCACCTACGAGCCGCTGGCCACCGGGCACATCACCGAGATGCACGAGCTGATCGGGACGCTGATCGAACGCGGTCACGCGTACCCGGCCGACAACGGTGACGTCTACTTCAACGTGCCGTCCTTCGACGGCTACGGCTCGCTCTCCGGGCAGGACCCGGCCGACATGCGGGTGCCGGCCGGCGGCGGTGAGCCCGACAAGCGCCACTACCAGGACTTCGCGCTCTGGAAGGGCGTCAAGGAGTCCGAGCCGACCGACGCGTACTGGCCGTCCCCGTGGGGCAAGGGCCGGCCCGGCTGGCACATCGAGTGCTCCGCGATGGCCCGGCGCTACCTGGGCGACGCGTTCGACATCCACGGCGGCGGCCTCGACCTCACGTTCCCGCACCACGAGAACGAGCTGGCCCAGTCCCGCGCGGCCGGTTACGGTTTCGCCAACTTCTGGGTGCACCACGCCCTGCTCAACCTGGGCGAGTCCAAGATGAGCAAGTCGCTGGGCAACGTGATCGACCTGCCCGCCGTGATCGAGTCCGGCATCCGCCCGGTCGAGTTGCGTTATTACCTGGGCAGCCCGCACTATCGCTCACGGATCGACTACACCGACGACGCGCTCCGCGAGGCCGCGGTGGCGTACAAGCGGATCGAGGGCTTCGTGCACCGCGCGGCCGAGGTGGTCGGCCCCGGCCGGCCCAAGGCCGTGCCGCCGGCGTTCGCCGAGGCGATGAACGACGATCTGAACACTTCGGCGGCGCTCGCGATCGTGCACGACACGATCCGGGAGGGCAACACCGCCCTGGCCGCCGGCGACGAGGCCGGCATCCGCGGCGCGCTGACCGCGGTCCGGGCCATGCTGGGTGTGCTCGGCCTCGACCCGCTCGACGCGGCGTGGGGCGGCGGCGAGGGCGGCAACGACCTCAGGCCGGTGGTCGACGGTCTCGTCGCCCTGGCACTGGAACAGCGGGCGCAGGCCCGTGCACGGAAGGACTGGGCGGCCGCCGATCAGGTGCGCGACCAGCTCAAGAACGCGGGTATTCAGGTGGAGGACACTCCGGCCGGGCCGCGCTGGACGGTAGGAGAGCAGCACTGATGCCGGGTAATTCACAGAACGCGAGCAAGCGGGCGACCTCGAAGAAGGGTGCCGCGGCGGGCTCCGGAGGCAAGAACCGGGCCAGCCTCAAGGGCCGGGGCAAGACCCTGCCGGCCGACGAGCGGCCGTGGCACAAGGGTTACTCGGGCACTGAGAAGCTGCCCGACAAGACCGCGCGCAAGCAGGACAAGGAGCGCCGGGCGGCGGCGGCCGAGGGCCGGGCGCCCAAGATCGGCCAGCCCGGCACCAAGGACACCACCTGGGGTCGCGGCGGCGGTCGTGCCCCCGGCATGACCCGGACCGCCGCGACCCGCGGTGGCGGTGGCGGCCGGGCAGCCGGTCCGCGCGGCCCGCGGATCGCTCCGGGGCGTCGCTCCAACCCGACCAAGGAAGGGCCCGAGCTGCTGCTCGGCCGTAACCCGGTGGTCGAGGCGCTGCGTGCGCTGGTGCCGGCGACCGCGCTCTACGTCGCGGTGGGCATCGACATCGACGACCGGGTCTCCGAGGCGGTCCGGACCTCCGGTGACCGGGGCATCCCGATCCTGGAGATCAGCCGCGCCGAGCTGGACCGGATGACCGGTGGCGTGCTGCACCAGGGCATCGGCCTGCAGGTGCCGCCGTTCGCGTACGAGAACTTCGACGACCTGGTCGCGGCCTCGCTGGAGCAGACCGCGCCGCTGCTGGTCGCGCTGGACGGGATCACCGACCCGCGCAACCTGGGCGCGGTGATCCGGTCGGTGGCCGCGTTCGGCGGGCACGGTGTCTTCATGACCGAGCGGCGGGCCGCCGGCATCACCGCGACCGCGTGGCGCACCAGCGCCGGCGCGGCCGCTCGGGTCCCGGTCTCGCAGGTGGTCAACCTGACCCGGGCGATCAAGGCGGCGCAGAAGCAGGGCTTCACCGCGATCGGCCTGGACGCGGACGGCGAGACCGATCTCTACCAGCTGGAGGCCGCGGTCGGCCCGCTGCTGGTGGTGGTCGGCTCCGAGGGCCGCGGGCTGTCCCGCCTGGTCGGCGAGACCTGTGACCTGCGGGTCAGCATCCCGATGGCGTCGGACGTGGAGTCCCTCAACGCCAGCGTCGCGGCGGCGGTCACCCTTGCCGAGGTGGCCCGGCGGCGCACGCACGGCTGATCCACCCCGAGTACACGAGTGCCCCGGTCCGTCTCGCGGACCGGGGCACTGTGCTTTCTCCGAGGGGTCAGCTCAGCGGGCCGGCGGCCAGCTGGGTGTTCCAGGCGGCGCTCAGCCCGCCGTCCTTGAGCGAGGTCGTCCCGTCGGCGAACAGGACCGCGATCCGGTCACCGTCCAGCGCCAGCTTGACGACGTTGTCCTCCTCGTTGACCCAGCCGGCGCTCAGGCCGCCGTCCTTGACCCAGGCGACGCCGCCGGTGGTCAGGGCCCCGATCCGATTGGCGGTCAGGGCCAGCTGCTTGACGCCGCCGAGCTCGTTGACCCAGGTGGTGCCGGTGATGGCGCCCTCCTTGACCCACGCGGTGCCGTCGTTGCCCAGCAGCCCGATCCGGGTGGTGGTCAGCGACATCTGCTTGACCAGGGTGCGCTGGGAGACCCAGGCGGTGCTGAGGCCGCCCTCCTTGACGTACGCGATGCCGCCGGTGGTCAGCACGCCGATCCGGTTCGTGGTCAGGGCCAGCTGCTGGACACCGGTCTGCTCGGTGAGCCAGGCGGCGCTGAGGCCACCCTCCTTGACGTACGCGATACCGCCGGTGGTCAGCACGCCGATCCGGTCGCCGGCCATGGCCAGCTGCTTGATGCCGGTGTGCTCCTTGACCCAGCCGGCGCTCAGGGCGCCGTCCTTGACGTACACCTCGCCGTCGGTGGTCAGCACGCCGATCCGGTCGCCGGCCAGGACGAGCTGCTTCACGTTCGTCCGCTCGTTCACCCAGGACGTGGCGGTCGGGGTGCCGTCCTTGACGTAGGCGACCCCGTCGGTGGTCAGGACGCCGACCCGGTCAACCGAGAGCGACACGCTCGCCCACGACTTCTTGTCCTTGAGGTGCGCCTCGTCCTGGCCCTTCAGGACGAAGTTCTGCACCGCGAACAGGGTGTTGGTGGCCAGCGCCTGGTTGGCCGCGGCGACCACGTTGGCCAGCCAGCCGTCCACGACCGCGGCGTCGCGGATGGCGGTGACCCGGGTGCGGTAGGCGGCGAGTTCCTTGGCGGCGGCGGCCTGCTCGTCCTTGGTGTTGGCGGCGGCGCCGTCGGTGAAGATGAAGTCGGACAGCGCTTTGTCGAGGTCGGCGTCGGCGGCGTTCAGAGCGGCCTGCGCGGCCAGGACGACCTCGGTGCCCTTGGCGGTGGAATGCACGGACAGCACGAACTGCCGGTTCGGGGCGTCGATCAGCTCCTGGGTGACCGGGAGCAGCAGCAACTGCAGCAGCGACTTCTTGGCGGCGGCGAGCTGCTCGGCCCGGATCCGGGCGGCTTCGGCCTCGGTCGCGTCCTTGAGCTGCTTGTCGATGTCCGCGGCCCGCGCGGTGGCGGCGCCGGTGGTCAGGAACGTGGTCCAGTCGGCCTGGGTGCCCTTGATCGCTTCGGCGGCGGCAGCCTGCACGAAGCTGCCCTCCTCGACCCGCTGCCAGACGGCGATGATGAAGTTCAGGTCGGTCAGATCCACCAGCGCGGTGTCCGCCGGGTCGAGACCGATGGTGACCAGCACCGAACGACGCAACGCCTTGGCGTGCTCGGCGGCGATCTCGGCCTGCGCGTCATCAGCGGCGGCGGCGAAGACGCCGACGGTGATGAACTGGTAGGCGGCCTGCGGGTCGGCGTTGTCGTAGGCGCGCAGGGCTTCGGCCTGCACATAGCTGTCGGGCTTGGCGTTACGCCACAGCGCGAGGACGAACGCCTGGTCGTCGGCGAGCAGCATCTCGATGTCCGGGTTCACGCCGATCGCGGCGGCGGCCTTGACCTTGTCCTCGTCGGTGGCCAGGTTCGTCGGATCAGCCACCACCCCGGCCGCCGCGGTGGTGACGTCCGCGGCCTGTACGGGCGCGGCCAGAACGGTCGACCAGACCGTGGTGGCGGTGAGTCCGGCCAGCAACAGATGCGCGGCCCGACGTTTCGTAGACACAAATTCCCCCATTGATGGAAACGAACAGCCGTGAGTCAGGGACACGTTCGCCGGATCGCCCCGCGAAAATGGTCAGGCGGTGATGTGACGCGTTCTTCCGGCGGTCATCTGCGCTTCATTTGCCGATGAGGGCCCTGACCGCGACCGATGTCGTCGACCGTCCACTGCGCATCCCCCCGTAGCAGCGATCACCGGCAGCGCCGGCCCGAGACTCGCCTGGTCCGCCCCACAAACGGGACAACCGGTCAGAACTCGATCGCATCTTCGTCAGGATCTTCACAGATGCCGAGGGCTCGTAGGCAACCCCACTGTCCGATATGTACGGATAGCCGAGGTTGATTGTGGAACTCGTCACATCGGCCCGGGTGATTGCCTGCACCATCCCGTGGAGGGGAGCGACGCCGTGCCGGGGCTTGCCTTACATTGTCCAGCGTCACTCGGCCGCACCTTCCGATCGCAATTCGGCACCCAGGGATTTCCGGTGCCGGGAAGCCCGGAACGGACGGCTTCTCACATGGGGGAATTTGTGTCTACAAAACGTCGGGCCGCGCATCTGTTGCTGGCCGGACTCACCGCCACCACCGTCGGGTCGACCGTTCTGAGCGCACCGGTGCAGGCCGCCGAGGTCGCGACCGCCGCGGCGGCCGGCGTGGTCGCCGATCCGACGAACCTGGCGTCCGCTGAGGAGAAGGTCAAGGCGGCCGCCGCGATCGGCGTCAACATCACCGTCGAGATGCTGCTCGCCGACGACCAGGCGTTCGTCCTCGCGCTGTGGCGCAACGCCCTGCCGGGCAGCTATGTGCAGGCCGAGGCGTTGCGGGCCTACGACAATTCGGATCCGCAGGCCGCCTATCAGTTCATCACCGTCGGGGTGTTCGCTGCGGCCGCGGATGACGCGCAGGCGGAGATCGCCGCTGAGCACGCCAAGGCGTTGCGTCGTTCGGTGCTGGTCACGATCGGTCTGGATTCGTCCGATACCGCGTTGGTGGATCTGACCGATCTGAACTTCATCATCGCCGTCTGGCAGCGGGTCGAGGAGGGCAGCTTCGTGCAGGCTGCCGCCGCCGAAGCGATCAAGGGCACCCAGGCCGACTGGACCACGTTCCTGACCACCGGGGCCGCTACCGCGCGGGCGGCGGACATCGACAAGCAGCTCAAGGACGCGACCGAGGCCGAGGCCGCCCGGATCCGGGCCGAGCAGCTCGCCGCCGCGAAGAAGTCGCTGCTGCAGTTGCTGCTGCTCCCGGTCACCCAGGAGCTGATCGACGCCCCGAACCGGCAGTTCGTGCTGTCCGTGCATGCCACCGCCAAGGGCACCGAGGTCGTTCTCGCCGCGCAGGCCGCGCTGAACGCCGCCGACGCCGACCTCGACAAGGCGCTGTCCGACTTCATCTTCACCGACGGCGCCGCTGCCAACACCAAGGACGAGCAGGTTGCCGCGGCCAAGGAGCTGGCCGCCTACCGCACCCGGGTCACCGCCATCCGCGACGCGGCGGTCGCTGACGGCTGGCAGCCGAGTCTGGTCGCCGCGGCGAACCAGGCGCTCGCCGACAACACCCTGCTCGGCCTGCAGACCTTCGTCCTGAAGGGCCAGGACGTGGCCCGTGCGCAGGACGACACCTGGGTGGCGACGTTCGTCCGGGACTTCAACGGTGACCGCAAGCGCGACATCGTCGGTATCGACGCCAACGGCGACATGAAGTACTACATCGGCGACGGTGCCGGGAAGCTGTCCGAGGGCGGCGCGATGTGGGCGACCGGCGGTCTCTGGAAGAACCACAAGTGGATCACCTCGGGTGACTTCAACGGCGACCTGAAGGCGGACGTCGTCGCCGTCGACGCTGTCGGCAACCTGAAGCTGTACGTCGGTAACGGTGCCGGGAAGCTGTCCGAGGGCGGCGCGATGTGGCCGACGGGCGGCGTCTTCACGAATTACAAGGGGCTCGTGGCGGGTGACTTCAACGGCGACAGCAAGACCGACGTCGCCGGTATCGACGCGGCCGGGGCGATGAGGCTGTACCTCGGCGACGGCACCGGCAAGGTGACCGACGGTGGCGCGATGGGTGGCGGCTGGTCGGGGTTCAAGGCAGTCGTCGCGGGTGACTTCAACGGTGACCGGAAGACCGACATCGCCGGCATCGACGCGAACAACGACATGAAGCTGTACGCCGGTGACGGCGCCGGAAAGATCGTTGCCGGCACGGTGATGTGGCCGGTCGGTGGGCACTGGTCCGGCTTCAAGGGGATCGTCGCGGGTGACTTCAACGGTGACCGGAAGACCGACATCGCGGGTATCGACGCCGGCAACGACATGAAGCTGTATGTCGGCGACGGAGCCGGCAAGTTGTCCGGCGGGACGGCGATGTGGGGGACCGGCGGACGCTGGGCCGGCTTCAAGCGCATCGGCTGACGGCGAGGAACGACTCGGGAGGCCCGGCGGGTGACCGCCGGGCCGTTCCGCGTCAGGTGGCCGGGCTGAGCCCGAAGGTGACGCGGTAGTCGCAGGCGCCCTTGCAGGACATCGTGGCCGAGTCGTCGAAGGCGTACGAGTAGGCGAACGGCTCCGCCTTCTTGAAGACCTGCGTGTAGTCGACCTTCCACTTGGCCGGCACGCACTTCTCCCGGCCGGCCCAGGCGCCCCGGCAGCAGGTCTCGTCGGTGTTGAACGCCGTGCACGGGTTCTTGCAGGCGACCAGCTTGCCGCCGCTGTTCACGGCCATCGAGGCCGGGCAGTCGACCGGCTTGGTGCAGCCCTGCTTCGAGCAGCCCTTGGCGCTCACCGGATCCTTGGTGACGGTGTGGAAGACATTGATCCACATCGGCAGGTTCGAGCCGTCGACCATGCTGACGTCATAGAAGTCCATGCCGCCCCAGGCGTCCAGGGCGAACTCGGCCAGCGTGGTCGGGGCCGGGTCGGGCTGCACGCACTTCTCGCTGTCGGCGCAGTAGCCGGACCGGCACACGGTCCGCCCACTGCCGTCGATCTTGCAGCCGGCCCGGGCCCAGATCCGGCCGCCCCACCCCTTGGGCAGCTTGACGCTGGTGGACGCGCCCGGGGCGAGCGTCCACCGGGTCTTCGCGATCGGATGCTCCTTCTGCTGGGTGGCCGCCACCCACAGGGTCTCCCGCGTCGCGTTCACGATCGTCACCGTGTGCGCCCCGGCCGCATGCGCCGGCACGCTGCTCTTCACCGGCGCCTTGGACGTCTTCGCCGGCGACGGCTTCGCCGCGGCGGCACTCTGCCCGGCCGCCGGCGACGGATCCATCGACACGTAGACCGGCTCACTCGACGCGGCAAGGGGCGCGGGCACCTCGTCCCCGCCGGCAGAACACCCGGTCAACGTCGCGATCAGCCCGGCCACCACCAGTGCGGCCCAGCCGCGTCTCCGGAAAGTCCCCACGACCCCTGCTCCTCACGACCGCGGGCGCCCCACAGCGCCGCCCCATGGGGAGAGGGTTGGACCGGCCACCGGATAACACAAAAGAGGCCCGCGAAACACGAGCCTCTTCCCAAGGGCCCCCGGTCGGGATCGAACCGACGACCTCCCGTTTACAAGACGGGTGCTCTAGCCATCTGAGCTACAGGGGCACTGTTTGAACAGCGACCGGGTCAGCATAACGTCCGGAAATGGGTTCGCCATCTTGGCAGGTCGGTTAGAAACGAATACGGTTGCGAGGCTGTTCCTTCTACTCGGATCGTCCGGCACGTTCCTGCCGGTGGAAAGGAAGTCGTTTCACCATGGCTACCGTCACGTACGAGAAGGCCTCCCGGATCTACCCGGGCACTGAGCGCCCCGCGGTCAACGAGCTCGAGCTCGAGATCAGCGACGGCGAGTTCCTCGTCCTCGTCGGCCCGTCCGGTTGTGGCAAGTCCACCAGCCTGCGCATGCTCGCCGGCCTGGAGGATGTCGACCGCGGCCGCATCCTGATCAACGACAAGGACGTCACGCACCTCCCGCCGAAGTCCCGGGACATCGCGATGGTGTTCCAGAACTACGCGCTCTACCCGCACATGACGGTGTACGAGAACATGGCGTTCGCCCTGAAGCTGCGCAAGACCCCGAAGGCGGAGATCGACCGCGCGGTGAAGGAGGCCGCCGGCCTGCTCCAGCTGGAGGAGTACCTCTCCCGCAAGCCGAAGGCGCTCTCCGGTGGTCAGCGTCAGCGTGTCGCGATGGGCCGCGCGATCGTCCGTCAGCCGCAGGTCTTCCTCATGGACGAGCCGCTGTCGAACCTCGACGCCAAGCTCCGCGTCCAGACCCGCTCGCAGATCGCCACGCTGCAGGCCAAGCTCGGCGTCACCACCGTCTACGTCACCCACGACCAGGTCGAGGCCATGACCATGGGTCACCGGGTCGCGGTCATGCTGGACGGCGTGCTGCAGCAGGTGGACACCCCGCGGGCGCTCTACGACACCCCCGGCAACGTCTTCGTCGCCGGCTTCATGGGCTCCCCGGCCATGAACATCAAGACCGTGGCCCTGACCGAGGCGGGCGCCACCTTCGGCGCGCTGAGCGTGCCGCTGACCCGTGAGCAGGTCGCGGCGGCGCAGGGCGGCGACGGCAAGGTCACCATCGGCTTCCGGCCGGAGGCCGCGACCGTCGTCACCGAGTCGGCCGGCGCGCTGCCGGTCGTCGTCGACCTGGTCGAGGACCTGGGCTCGGACGCGAACGTGTACGGCCACTCCGACCTGGGCGGCAGCCAGGAGCGCTTCGTCGTGCGGACCGAGCGTCGCTACATGCCGTCGATGGGCGAGACCGTCTACATCAAGCCGAACCCGGACGCGATCCACGTCTTCCACGCCACCAACGGCATCCGGATCTGACGTAACGCTTGACCGAACGGGCCGCCCGGCGACGGGCGGCCCGTTTGTCTGTCCAAGGCAGGTCAGCCGGCGAACCGGGTGACCACGAAGTCCTTCTCGGCGACGCAGGCCAGCACGGACGTGTTCCACGCGCAGGTGCCACTACGCACCTTCCGGAGCAGCCCGAGCTGCACCGGATCGTCGCCGGGGTGCACGCCGACCAGCGTCTGGTCGCCGACCGAGCTGGACAGCGGGTCGGAGAACTGCAGCACGTTGCCGGCGTCCAGGCGCACCGCGGTGCCGGGCACGTCGGTCCACCGGGCCTTGCCGGTCGCGTCGAACAGCGTGCTGGCCTCGTCGGTCAGGGCCAGCACCCCGTCGCCGACCGGGACCAGCGACTCGGCGCCCGGGGCCGGCCGGCGCCAGGCTTCCTGGTGCTCCTTCAGGTCGTACGCAATGATCTCGGTCTTGTCCTTGGCGTAGCCGACGGTCTCGACGAAGCAGATCCGGTCGTCGCCGCACGGGGTCAGCGCGTCGACCCGGGCGTCCTTCGGCGTGGTGTAGAGGATGGCCGGCTCGGCGGAGTCGAGTTTCGCCAGGTCGTAGGCGAGCAGCCGGTCGCTGCCGGACTCCTCGACGAACAGCCGGCCGTGATGGGCGACCATCTTGTCGCTGGTGTAGGCGACGTCGGGCCGCGGTTTGCCGGCCTTGCCGGTGCTCAGGTCGATCACCCGGGCCGAGCGGTCACTGGCGATCTGCACGACCTGGTCGTCGTCGCTCAGGTGCGGCGCGAACGGGCGGCCGAGGGAGCCCGCCGGGCCGGTCAGGTCGTCGGGGGTGGTCACGTCGAGGATCGCGCTGGCGGCCGCGCCGTCCGGGTTGGCGGTCTGCCAGCGCTCCTTGCCGGTGGCCAGGTCGAGGCCGTGCAGGACGCCGTGCTCGCGGTCCACGACCAGTGCCACGCCGGCGCCGAAGTGCACGGTGTCGGCGCTGCCCAGCGCGTATTCCCAGCTCAGGTCGCCGGTCTTGCCGTCGAGCCGGACCAGGCGCGCCTGGCTGGTGGTGTAGTCCGGGTCGGAGATCAGCACGACGGCGTCCGGCAGGGCGATCATCCGGGCCCAGCTCTTCGCGGCGCCGGCCGCCGTGCTCTTCCAGGCCTCCCGGCCCGAGTCGAGGTCGACCGCGGTCACGCCGGCCCGGCCCTGGTCGTCGACGCCGGCGAAGTAGGCCCGGTCGCCGATCACCTCGGCGTCCGACCAGTAGGAGGTGATCGGCGCGATCGGCTCGAACCGGGCGACCTCCGCGAGGGAGTGGTAGTCGCGGGGCGGGAAACCGGGCCGGAGCAGCAGCGCGGCGGTCACCCCGAGGGCGACGGCCGCGGCCAGGGCCGCGCCACCCAGAATCCAGAAGCCTTTGCGGTACGACCGGGGCCCGGTCACCGCCACGGTCTCGGTCGCGCCGCCCGGATCGGCCGGGGTGAGCGGCTCGGCGTGCGGAGCCGGTGACGTGGGCGGGTCCATCGAGTACGGCAGCGGGGCGCCGGACGCCCGGGCCCGGGCCTCGCCCTCGGCCCACGGGTCGACGGGCGCGGCGTACTGCCCGGTCGGTTCGTGCGCGGCGGTCGGCTCGTGCGCGGCGGTTGGTTCGTGCGCGGCGGTCGGCTCGTGCGGCGCGGTCGGCGCGGTGGGGGTCGGCGTCGCGGCGGCGGCGGTGCCCGTGGCGTACGGCGAAATGTCGTGATCTTGATCTGGGGTTTGCGAGCCGTCACCCGGAGCTGGCATTTCGTCGCCTCCACGGTCATGCTTTCGGCCCGTCATGCTACCGAGCGCACGCGCGTCGATCCCGACCGCTCACGTCCGGCCCGCAGCGGGGACCGCATACCCATCGTTAGGGTGGCGCCATGCGCATCGAACGCGTGACCGACGCGGCGGAGATCCAGCGGGGTGCCGACCTGTTCGACGCGCCGCCGATCCCCGAGGCGACCCGGCGGTTCCTCGCCGACGCGACGCATCACCTGCTGTTCGCCTACGACGACGAGAACCGGCCGGTCGGGATGATCTCCGGGGTCGAGACGACCCACCCGGACAAGGGCACCGAGATGCTGGTCTACGAGCTGGGCGTCGCGCCGGTCGCCCGGTTGCAGGGGATCGGGACGGCGCTGGTCTCCGCGCTGGCCGACCTCGCCCGGAAGAACGGGTGCTACGGCATGTGGGTGGCGACCGAGAACGACAACGCCGCCGGGCTGGCCACCTATCGATCCGCGGGCGCGCTCGAGGAGACCACGTTCACGCTGCTCAGCTGGGATCTCCTGATCGATCCGGCGGAATAGCCGGATCGGGTGCCGCGGTCCGGAGACCACGGCACCCGATGCTTCGGGTCAGTTGCCGGCGACCGGCTCCTCCATCAGGCGCGGGTCGTCGGTGTTCTTGGTGTACGGCGCCTCCGACGGCATGACCGACGCCGGGGCCGCCGCGGACGGTGCCTCGGCCGACGGGACCTCGGCGGACGGGATCACCGCGACCGGGGCCGCGGACGACGGCGCGACCGACGGCGCGGTGGTTCCGGGGACGGCCGGGGTGCTCGCGTACGGCGCCGGCGTCGCCCGCCCGGTCGCCGTCGCCTCGGGCAGCAGGTCGGCCGGGGCGACCGGCGTCCCGCCGAGCGGCAGCCCGGCCAGGCCGGCCCGGTTCGAGTCCGCCATCCGCTTCGGCAGGCCGCGCACCGAGAGCGTGCCGTCCAGGTCGTCCAGCAGCGGGTACTGACTGGACGTGCTCTCCAGGGTGTGGCTGCCGTCGGGCAGGATGCCGCCGACGATCGGCAGGCTACGGACCAGCGGCAGGCGTACCGACCCGGTGTTCGCGTCGGTGAAGGGGACGCCGGCCGCCTTCGGGAACTCGGTGCCGACCACGTCGGCGGCCGGGGGCTGACCGCCGGCCTCGGGGCGCTCCTCGTGATGCCCCGGGAGGACCCGGCCGACGCTGTTCTGACCCGGCTTGACCTGGAACAACTGCTGGTCACCCTGTCCGAGGGTGAGCAGCGGCGCGCGGCCCAGCGGGTCGCTGCCGACCGGGCTGGCCAGGCGCAGGCCGTTGGTGCGGGCGAGCGCGTCGCCGACCGGATCGGCATACGGCGTGATGGAGGCGCCCGGGTCCGGGGACGTGACGTCCGCCTGGGCGGGGGCGGTCCCGAGGAAGAGGAGCCCACCGGCGATCACTCCGGCTCCGGCATACCACAACTTACGCACTGATCTTCTCCAGACCACTTCGGACGATGGGTTTGCTGGAAATACCCACCAACTCGGACGAATGGTGTCGGATGGGGCAACGGGCGGCCCCACCAGGCGGTAACGGCTGACTACGATTCGTGAACGTGAGTGCGTTGATCCCTTCGGAAGCTGATACCCGTCCCCACCTGGTCGTCTGTGGCGCCGATGCCCTGGTGTGGACACTCGCCGAAGAATTGGCGAATTCCCGCCATCGGCTACGGCTGACCGTGATCACTCCGCACAAGATCCGCGCCGATGTGCCCGACCTCCGGGCCCTGGAGGCGCACGGCGTCGAGCTGCGGCACGCCGACCGGCTGGACGAGCAGACGTTCCGCGACGCCGGGCTGGCCGGGGCCGCCGCGCTCGCCCTGGTGATGCCGGACGACATGGTCAACCTGCACGCCGCGCTCTGCGCCCGCGAGGTCGAGGAGAAGCTGCGGGTGGTGGTCCGGATGTTCAACACCGGGCTGAGCGGCAGCGTGAGCCGGATCTTCACCGACAACGTGGTGCTCTCCGACGCCCAGATGGCCGGGCCGGCGTTCGTCGCGGCGGCGCTCGGCGAGGTCGCTCCGACGCACTTCCGGCACGGCGACCGGACGCTCTATGTCGCCCACCGCGCCGACGTGCCGGACCGCCGGGTGATGGTCACCCTGGCCACCGAGGCCGACGGCGAGGTGACCGTCCTGCCGGTCGAGCCGGCCACCGCCGGGCCGGACGATCTCGTGCTGGCCGAGGCGGTCGGCACCTCGGCCGAGGGCGACGTGACCCGCCGCCTGCTGGCCCGCTCCGGCCGCCGGCGCCGCCCGTTCACCGCGATCGGCCGGGCCCTGCGCGCCGCGCTGAACCGCAAGCTCGGCGTCGCCGTGCTGATCACCCTGGTCACCACGGTGCTGGCCGGCGCGGTGCTGAACGCGTGGGACGACACCCGGCACAACCTGTGGCAGTCGATCTACGTCACGCTGATGACCGCGGTCGGTGCGTCCGATGTGGAGGACAAGCGCAACGCGGTGGCCCAGGCCGCCCAGCTGGTGCTGACCATCGCCGGCCTGGCGCTGCTCCCGTTGATCACCGCGGCGGTGGTGGACGGCATGGTCAACGCCCGGCTGGCGCTCAGCCAGGGCCGGCTGGCCGGGCAGCTGCGCGACCACATCGTGCTGGTCGGGCTCGGCAACGTCGGCACCCAGGTGCTGCGCCAGCTGCACGACCTCGGCGTCCGGGTGGTGGCCATCGACCGGCACGCCGAGGCCCGCGGGGTGAAGTCCGCGCAGCGGCGCGGCATCCCGGTGATCATCGGGGACGCGTCCCGGGAGGAGACCCTGCAGGCGGCGCAGATCGCGACCTGCCGCGCGCTGGTCGTGGTCTCCACGAACGATCCGGTGAACCTGCAGGCCGCGCTGCACGCCCGGGCCATCCGCGACGACCTGCGGGTGGTGCTGCGGCTGTTCGACGACGACTTCGCCCAGCGGATCGGCGCGGCCTTCGACATCAGCACGTCCCGCAGCGTGTCCCGGCTCTGCGCCCCGGCGTTCGCCGCCGCCCTACTGGAGCGCAACGTGCACGCCAGCATCCCGGTCGACCGGCACGTGCTGCTGGTCGGCACGGTCACCGTGGTCGCCGGGTCCGATCTGGACGGTGCGCTGCTCGACGGCGTGGACCAGCCGGGGCAGGCCCGGGTGATCGGCATGTCGGCGGCCGGCCAGGAGTGGATCGACTGGCGGCCGGACCCGCGCCGGGTGCTCGCCGCGGGCGACCGGGTCCTGGTCGTCGCCCGCCAGCGAGCACTGCGCGCGTTGGCCGGTTAGGAGACCAGCTCTTCCGCGTCGACGCCGAGCACGGCCTGCTCGTCCGGCTTGTTGACCAGCACGTCGGACAGGTACGACTGGACCGTCGGGCCCATCCCGACGTCCCGCCCGGCCTGCTCGGAGAGCAGCCACTTGTGCTGGATGATCTGCGAGAAGATCTCCTGCGGCTCGAGCTTGTTCCGCAGGTTCGCCGGGACGGCGCGGACCACCGGCTCGAAGACCTCGGTCAGCCAGCGGTGTGCGGCCTGCTGCTCGTCGGTCAGCGCGCTCTCCGCCCGGTACGCGTCCAGGTCGTTGAGCAGCTGGCGGGCCTGGTTCTCCTCGGCGTCCAGGCCGGTCAGGCGCATCAGCCGGCGGGTGTGGTACCCGGCGTCGACGACCTTCGGGCGGACCCGGTAGCCGCCGTCCACCGTGGACATCGACACCTCGGCGACGTCGAAGCCCATCTCGTTGAGCCGTCGGATCCGGCCCTCGATGTGGTGCCGGGCGTCCTTCGCCACTTCCTGCTCGTACGTCACCTCGTGCCACAGCCGCTCGTACCGCGCCACGATGTCGTCGACCACCGACTCCGGGTCGATCGACTCGTGCAGCAGCTCGGCGGCCTGCAGGTCGAGGCTCTCGCCGAAGATGTTGAGCCGGAGGATCTCGATGTCCTCCAGGCGCTGCCCCTCGGAGAGCTTCGGATAGAGGTTGCCGGTCTCGGCGTCGACCAGGTACGCCGCGAAGGCGCCCGCGTCCCGCCGGAACAGCGTGTTGGAGAGCGAGCAGTCGCCCCAGGAGAACCCGGTCAGGTGCATCCGGACGAGCAGCGCGGCCAGCGCGTCGAGCAGCCGGTTCATGGTGTCCGGGCGCAGCACGCGGGAGAAGAGCGCACGGTACGGCAGGGAGAACTGGAGGTGCCGGGTGACCAGCACGGTCTCCAGCGGCTCACCCTCCAGGGTCTGCCGGTCGGTGGCGATCGCGATCGCCTGCACGGCCGGGAAGTCGATCCGTTCCAGGGCGCGGAGCAGGTCGTACTCCTTCTCGGCGATCCGTTCGCGGGTCTCCTTCATCGCGTAGACGGCGCCGTTCAGCTTCACGAACCGGACGATGTGCCGGGAGATGCCCTGCGGGAGGGCGACCAGGTGATCGGCCGGCCACTCCTCCAGCGGCACGTGCCACGGCAGGTCCAGCAGCGCGGGGTCGATGAGGGCGGAGGTGATGCGCACCGACCAAGTGTGCCCGTTCGCTCTCCGCGTCGAGGTCGTACGTGGCTCGTTACACAGGTGCCAAAACGCCTAGACGTACCGGGAGTGGCATGCGACGCAAGACAGCGATCGTCGTCGGGGCCTGCGCCGCGCTCGTGCTGGCCGGAGTGGCCGGTGCGGTAACGGCGACGCGCGGCGGCGATGATCCGGTCAGTACCTGGCATCAGGCGCCCGGGGTGGCGCGTACCGCGGTGGCGGCCGAGGGTCCCTTGCCGGCCACTTCGTCGTCATCGCCGGCGGAGCGATCGACGCGCCCGACGCGCTCCACGCCAAGCGCCAGTGTCACGAAAAAAGAGCACAAATCGCCCACGCCTGGTGAGCGGGTCCTCGAATCGGCGACCGCCACCCCCGGCCGGCAACAGGTCGGCGAGCTCCTCAACGTCACCACCCTGCTCGGCTACCTCGCCGGCCCCCCGGCGCAGACCTTCAGCTACCCCGGCGCCTCGTACGTCAAGCTGCACTTCAGCCGGATGGCGATGCTCCCCGGCGACTACCTGACCGTCTCGAACCCGGACCGCAGCGAGTCGTACCGCTACGACCCCGGCACCACCGGCCGCTGGGCGATGTCGATCACCGGGGACACCGCGGTGGTGGCGGTGCACCGGGCGATCGACCCGCTCGGCCTGCGCACCGCCCTGGAGGGGATGGGCGTCAGCGTCGATCATGTGGCGCGCGGGTTCAGCCGTACCGAGCAGGCCCGGGTCCCGTCGGAGGCCTCGGTGCGCCCCGGCCGGACCGGGCGCGAGGAGTCCATCTGCGGCCCGGACACCTCCAACGACGCGGTCTGTTACCAGTCCTCGGACCCGGTCGCCTACGTCAAGTCGAAGGCGATCGCCCGGCTGCTGATCAACGGGACCGAGCTGTGCACCGGCTGGCGGGTCGGCCCGAAGAACCGGATGCTCACCAACAACCACTGCCTGACCACCTCGGAGGAGGCGTACGACACCGAGGTCTGGTTCAACTACCAGTGCGCGCAGTGCGGTGGGTACGACGTCTTCAAGCCCACCAAGGTCTGGGGCAACCAGGTCCTCTCCACCGATCACCTGCTCGACTACACGCTGTTCAGCGTCGACGGCTTCGACACGATCGGAAAGTTCGGCTACCTCACGCTGGACACCGCGCGGCCGGTCAAGGGCACCGAGCTGTACGTGCCGCAGCACCCGGCGGGGGAGCCGACCCGGATCGCCGGGGCGAAGGGCGACAAGGCCGGCAACTGCGCGGTCGACAACCCGGACTACACCGGGTACGCGGCGCACTCCGACGTCTCGTACCTCTGTGACACCGCGGGCGGCTCGTCCGGCTCGCCGGTGCTGTCCCGCAAGACGAACAAGGTGATCGCGCTGCACCACTTCGGCGGCTGCCCGAACTCCGGCGTGCGGGGTGACCTGCTCGCGGTCAAGTTGCACCAGTACCTTTAACTTCTACTGATGATCGAACGCCGCACGATGCCCTGGTGGCCCGACGTTCTGCTGCTCGCGGCGTTCGGGGCGCTCACCGTGGCGTTGATCCAGGGGCACCTGCTGACGCTCGATCAGCGGGTGGCGGACTGGGCGATCGGGCATCAGCCGCGGATTCCGTACTGGACCGCCCGGGTCTTGAATTATCTGGGCCAGGGCGGTCAGGTGCTCACCCCGGTCGGCCTGATCCTGACCGGGCTGCTCGTCTACCGGACGCGGTCGGTGCGGGCGCTGTTCCCGTTCCTCGCCGCCTATGTCGTGACATATCTGACGATCGGCCCGATGAAGCTCTATTTCGACCGGGCGGCGCCGCGTTACAAAGGGCCGTTCAAGACCGAGATGTTCAACCCGGTCGCGAGCGGCTCCGACAGCCGCAGCTTCCCCTCCGGCCACATGGGCAACTCGCTGGTCTGGTACGCGGTCTTCGCGATCCTGGCCGCCGCCCTGCTCCGGCGCACCCTGACCAGGTGGGAATCCTTCGCGATCCGGGTTCTCCCGGTGGCGATCGTCTTCGTGACCACGGTCTACACCGGCTTCCACTGGCTCACCGACTCGGTTGCCGGCCTGCTCCTCGGACTGGTCCTGGCCCGCCTCGTCGAGCGCATCCGCTGGGACGCCATCCCGCTGCCGCGACGTCCCTGGACCGGTCCGGCTTTTTAACCCTTAACCCCCGCTTGGGTACGGCCGTCAGCCCCGCCCCGCGCTTCCGGGAGATCAGTCGGCCAGCCGGTCCAGCAGCGCCGGGACCGCGGCCAGCAGGCGCTGCTCCTCGGGGGTGAGCCGGTTCGCGATCGCCGCCGCCACCCACTCGCGCCGCGCGGCCCGGTCGGTGTCCAGCGCGACCCCGCCGGCCGGCGCCAGCGTGATCACGAAGCCGCGCGCGTCGGCCGGGTTCGGCGTGCGGCTGACGAACCCGAGCGCCGCCAGCTCGCCGACCGTCCGGCTCATGCTCTGGTGCGTGACCCGGCGCAGGGCGGCCAGCTCGGCGATCGTCCGCGGCCCCTCACGGCTCAGATACCCCAGCGTCTCGGCGTGCGTACGGGGCAGCGAGTCGGCCTGCGCGCGGGTGGTCCGGACCAGCCGGCCGATCGCCTGCCGCAGTTGCTCGGCGAGGTCGGGCAGATCCGGTTCGTTGCTCGGGGCCATGCCGCTAATGTACAACAGTGTTGTACAACTGTGGTGGGAGGAGCTGACATGGAACTGCGCAAATTCGGGCACGCCTGCGTGACGCTGGAGCGGGACGGCCGCCGGCTGGTCGTCGACCCGGGCGGCCTGACCCCGGAGGACGCGTTCGCCGGGGCGGACGCCGTGCTGGTCACGCACGAGCACTTCGACCACTTCAGCGGGCCGAAACTGGCCGCCGCGCTGGCCGCCAACCCGGCGCTGGAGGTCTGGACCAACGCCGCGGTGGCCGCCGCGTTTGACGGCGACCCGGCGCGGGTGCACGTGGTCGGCGAGGGCGACACGTTCACCGCGAACGGGTTCGAGGTGCGCGCCTACGGCCGCTGGCACGCCGAGGTGCACCCGGACATGCCCCGGGTGCCGAACACCGGCTTCCTGATCGACGGCGCGCTCTTCCACCCGGGCGACGCGCTGACCGTGCCGGACGTCCCGGTGCGGACGCTGCTGCTGCCGATCCACGGCCCGTGGTCCCGGGTCGCCGACCTGATCGACTGGGTCCGCGAGGTCAAGCCGGTCCGGGCCATCGGCGTGCACGACGGCGCGCTGAACCCGGTCGGCCTGGCCATGCTGGCCAACTTCCTGGGCGACCAGGGTCCGGCCCCGACCGGCGCGCCTTACCTCCACCTGGCGGCCGGCGAGTCCCAGCAGCTCTGAGGATCAGGCGCCGGCGGACAGGACCTGCTTGAGGGCGAAGTCCGGGGTCAGGACGACGATGTCGGCGCGGAGGCCGGGGGTGAGGGCGCCGCGGTCGGTCAGGCCCAGCAGGCGGGCCGGGGTGGTCGAGGACATCGCGGCGGCGGCGGTCAGGGAGAGGCCGGCGGCGATCGCGTTGCGGAAGGCGACGTCCATGGTCAGCGTGCTGCCCGCGATCGAGCCGCCCTCGGCCAGCCGGGCCACCCGGTCGGTGACGACGACCGCCTGGCCGCCCAGCTCGTACGAGCCGTCCGGCATCCCGGCCGCGTCCATCGCGTCGGTGACCAGGATCGAGCGGTCCGGGCCGGCGCTGCCCGCGGCGAACGCCAGCATCCCCGGGTGCAGGTGGATGTTGTCGGCGATCAGCTCGACGGTCGCGGTCGAGGAGAGCAGGCCGATCACCGGGCCGGGCTCGCGGTGGTGGACCGGGCGCATGCCGTTGAACAGGTGGGTGGCCACGGTCGCGCCGGCGGCGACCCCGGCGTGGGTCTGCTCGTAGGAGGCGTCGGTGTGCCCGACCGCGGCGAGGACCCCGGCGTCGCGCAGGTGGGAGATGGCGTCCAGGGCACCGTCGAGCTCGGGGGCGATGGTCATCATCCGTACGGCGCCCTCGCCGATTTTGATTATTTCCGTTATCTCGGACATCACCGGGTTCCGCAGGTACGCCGGGTTCTGCGCGCCGCAGCGGACCGCGGACAGGTACGGCCCCTCGAAGTGGATCCCGGCGAGCACCCCCTCGTCGACCAGCGCCCGATAGGCCAGCGTCGCCGACCGCATCAGCTCGAACGGGGAGCTGACCAGGCTGGCCAGCATGGTCGTGGTGCCGTGCGAGCGGTGGAACCCGGCCGCACCCCGCGCCGCCACCGGATCCCCGGTGGTGAACGTGTGCCCGCCGCCGCCGTGACAGTGCAGGTCGATGAAGCCGGGCAGGATGACGTCGTCGCCGGCCGTGTCGTCGGGCACGATCCCGGCGATCCGCCCGTCGGTGATGTCGAGGCGCCCGCGGACCACCGAGGAGGGCGTGACGATCCGGCCGGAGATGCTGGTCATTTCGGGGTCCCCAGGGAATCGAGGGCGAGCAGGGCGGCGCCCAGGCAGCCGGCGACGTCGCCCAGCTCGGCCCGGACGATCTCGGGGGTGCGGTGGAAGGTGACCCGCCGGGCGAACGCGTCCCGGACCGGGAGCAGCAGCCCGTCGCCGGCCTCGGCCAGCCCGCCGCCGAGCACGACCACCCCGACGTCGAACAGCGCCTGCGCGGTCAGCAGCCCGTCGGCGAGCGCCTCGACCGCGTCCTGCCAGACCCGGGTGGCCAGTTCCTCGCCGGCCGCGGCCCGGGTGGCCACGTCGTAGGCGGTGGCGTCGTCCTGGCCGGAGAGCTCCGCGTACCGCCGGCCGACGGCCCGGGCCGACGCCTCGGTCTCCAGGCAGCCGCGGGAGCCGCAGCCGCACGGGATGCCGCCGGGGCGGACGATGACGTGCCCGATCTCGCCGGCCGCGCCGTGCGCGCCGGAGTAGCCGGTGCCGTCCACGACCAGGCCGCCGGCGATGCCGGTGCCGATCGCGACGAAGAGCACGTGGCGGCGGCCGCGTCCGGCGCCGAGGCGGGCCTCGGCGAGGGCGCCCACCCGGACGTCGTGCCCGAGCGCCGCCGGCAGGCCCAGCCGGCGGCTCGCCAGGTCCCGCAGCGGCACGTCGCGGAAGCCCACGTTCGCCGCCCAGACCGCGACCCCGGTGACCTCGTCGACCACGCCGGGCACCGCGATGCCGGCCGCGACCGGGGTGAGCCCGTCCGCGTGGGCCTTGGCGGCCAGCCCCTCGGCGATGTCCAGGATGCTCTCGGTGAGGGCGGCCCCGCCGCGCTCGGCGTGGGTCGGGTGGCGCTCCTGGTGGTGCACCACGCCGTCCGGGCGGACCAGCGCGCACTTCATGCCGGTGCCCCCGACGTCGAGGGCGATGACGACGGTGTCGCTCACGGGTGTTCGGGCAGCACGATGGAACGGGTCAGGCCGCGCGGGTGGTCCGGGTCGAGGCCCTGGGTGGTGGCCAGCAGCACGGCCACGCGCTGCGCCAGGACCAGGTCGGCCATCGGGTCGAGCGGCGCCCGGCCGCCGACCCAGCGGCCCAGCGAGGCGTATCCGCCGTGGTGGCGGCTGTGCACGAAGGCGGCGCCGCGGGCCTCGACCTCGTCGGCCAGGCCGGCCGGCACGTCGCCGAACGCCCACACCACCCGGCGCGGGCCGGCGATCGAGATCGGGCCGTGCCGGTAGTCCATGGCCGGGTACGACTCGGTCCAGAACCCGGCCGTCTCCCGGCACTTGAGGGCGGCCTCCTCGGCCAGGCCCACGGTCCAGCCCCGGCCCAGGAACGTGATCTGGTCGGTGAGCGCCGGGTGCACCGGCAGCGGCAGGCGCACCGCGACCTCGGCGTCCATCGCGGCGGCGTCGATGTCGTGGCCCAGGTGCCCGCGGAGCAGGGCGAGCACGCTGGTGGCGAAGCGGGTCTGGACCACCGACTGCTCGTCGGCGAAGCCCAGCACGATGGCGTCACCGGCGATGTCGACGGCCGGCTGGGCCGGGTCGGCGGTGATCACGGTGACCGGGGTGTTCTGGCCGACCTCGCGCATCACGTCGAGCGTCTCGGTGGTGGTGCCGGAGCGGGTGATCGCGATCAGCCGGTCGTACCGTCGCCCGTACGGGAAGTCGGAGGCCTGGAACGCGTCGGTCTCGCCGTGGCCAGCCTGTTCGCGCAGCACCGCGTACGACTTCGCCATGAACCAGGAGGTCCCGCAGCCGACCACGGCGACCCGTTCCCCGCGGCCCGGAAGCCCCGGCGATCCGGCCAGTTTGGCGGCCTGCCGCCAACAGTCCGGTTGGCTGGCGATCTCCGCCTTAACGTGCGTCATGGCTCATCCTCACCGGTTGTGCTGCGCATTCGCGCTCGGTAGCCGGGTATTTCGCGCGTTATTGTGCTCATGGCGCTGGCGCGGGGGCAAGTACCGCGCACGGGCTCTCTTTGCTTCGCGGCCTTTCGCGCACTAATGTGCACACACTTATCATGGAACGTGCATCGGGGAGTCTGGGTGGACCGGTACGCGCGGTGGAATGCCCTGCTTGAGCTGCTCACGGACAGCGGCCGGGTGACCGTCGAGGAGGCGGCCGAGCGCCTGGACGTCTCCCAGGCGACCATCCGGCGTGACTTCGACCAGCTCGCCCAGCAGCAGATGATCACCCGTACGCGCGGTGGTGCGGTCGCCAACGGCGTGTCGTACGACCTGCCCCTGCGCTACAAGAGCGCCAAGCACTCCGCCGAGAAGCAGCGGATCGGCGAGGCCGCGGCCCGCCTGGTCACCCCGGGCACGGTGGTCGGCCTGAACGGCGGCACCACGATCACCGAGGTGGCCCGCGCGCTGGCGGTCCGTCCCGACCTGAACGCCGGCGGCGAGGGCTCCCAGCTGACCGTCGTCACCAACGCCCTGAACATCGCGAACGAACTGCTCGTTCGCTCCCGGATGAAGATCGTGGTGGCCGGCGGCGTGGTCCGCCCGCAGTCCTTCGAGGTGGTCGGCCCGCTCGGCGGGGCGCTGCTCAAGGAGGTCACGCTGGACATCGCGCTGCTCGGCGTGGACGCGCTCGACGTCGAGCTCGGCGCGGCCTCCCACCACGAGGGCGAGGCCGCGATGAACAGCCTGATGGTGGCGCGGGCCAAGCGGGTCGTGGTGATCGCCGACTCATCGAAGCTGGGCAGTCACGCGTTCGCCCGGATCTGCCCGATCACCCAGATCGAAACCCTGGTCACCGACTCCGGCGCGTCGTCCTCGACGATCGCCGCGTTCCGCGAGGCCGGGGTCGAGGTCATCTGCGCCTGACGGCCTCCCGGGATTGGCGCTGATCACTTAAGGTGCGGCGATGACCGCCGTACTCGAGATATCAGGGCTGCGGAAGACCTATCGCGGCCGCAAGGGTGTCCGGAAGGCGCTGGACGGCTTCGACATGGTGGTGGAGGCCGGGCAGGTGCACGGCTTCCTCGGCCCGAACGGATCGGGCAAGACCACCACCCTCCGGACGCTGCTCGGCCTGATCAAACCGAACGACGGCCGGATGACGATCCTCGGCCAGGAGGTCCCCCGCCACCTGCCGCAGGTCGCCGGCCAGGTCGGCGCGATCGTGGAGAGCCCGCAGTTCTTCGCCAACTTCAACGCGGAGACCACCCTGTCGCTGCTGGCCGACGCCGGCGGCGTGAACCGGCACCGGGTGCCCGCGGTGCTCGAGCTGGTCGGCCTGCGGGACCGGGCGAAGGACCGGGTGAAGACGTACTCGCTCGGCATGAAGCAGCGTCTCGCGGTGGCGTCCGCGCTGCTCAAGGAGCCGAAGCTGCTGATCCTGGACGAGCCGGCGAACGGGCTGGACCCGGGCGGCATCCGGGAGATGCGCACGTTGATGCGGGACCTCTCCGAGTCCGGGATGACCGTGCTGCTGTCCAGCCACATCCTCGGTGAGATCCAGCTGATCTGCGACTCGGTGACGATCATCTCGGCCGGCCGGCGGGTGGCCGCCGGGTCGGTCGCCGACGTGCTGGCCAGCCACACCTCGGGGACCGTGCGGGTGCGCCTGGAGCCGGGCGTGGACCTGACCGGCGCCGCGGCGATCCTGCGCGCGGCGGGCGCCGCGCTGACCGTCGAGCGCGACCACTTCACCGTGGCGAACGCCGGCAACCCGGCCCAGATCACCAAGCTGCTGGCCGAGAAGCAGATCTACGTCTCCGAGCTGACCCCGGTCTCGGCCGACCTGGAGGACGTGTTCCTCGAGCTCACCGGCACCGCGCCGGTCGACGGGGCGAACCGGCAGGTCGATCAGGTGGCGGCGAAGGGTGCGTGGGGTCAGTGAGCCTGTTCCGAGCCGAGACCCGGCGGGTGTCGAAGCGTCGATTCACCAGGTTCTTCGTGCTGATGGCGCTGCTCGTGCTCGGCCTGGTGGCCGGCGGCACCGCGTACTCGCACGAGAAGACCACCGCGTCGACCCGGGCGGCGGCCGAGGCCCGGGCCGACCAGGAGTACCAGGACCAGCTCCGCTACGCCGACCAGGCAAAGCAGGAGTGTCAGAAGGACCCGGCCTCGTACGGCGGCAACTGTGACGGCCTGATCCCGCCGACCCGCGATCAGATCCCGGCCGACCAGTTCCTCACCCCGCCGTTCAGCTTCCGCGAGGACTTCCCGGTCATGGTGACCGTCTGGGCGGCGCTGCTCGCCCTGGTCGCGTTCGTCATCGGGGCGTCCTTCGTGGGCGCCGAGTGGAACAGCGGCGGCATGATGAACCTGCTGCTCTGGCGGCCGCAACGGGTGCGGGTGCTGTCCACCAAGCTGTCCGCGCTGCTGACCTGGCTGTTCGGCCTGAGTGTGCTCACCGGCGCGGCCTGGACCGGGCTGTTCTGGCTGATCGCGACGCTGCGCGGGACCACCGGCGGGATGACCCCGGGCACCTGGCAGTCGCTCGGCCTGACCGGGCTGCGCGGCCTGGGCCTGGTGCTGGTGGCCGGGGCGATCGGCTTCGGCGTGGCGTCGATCGGGCGGCACACCGCGGCGGCGCTGGGCGCGGCGATCGGGGTGATCGTGATCTTCCAGTTCGGCCTGGCCATCGTGCTGAGCCTGGCGCGGGTGCGGTTCTACGAGATCTACCTGCTGCCGGCCTGGATCGGCGCCTGGATGGCCAAGTCCTACGAGGTCATCGACAACAACGCGCCGTGCGACTACTCGGCCGTCAACGGGTGCGAGGCGCCGACCTACACCGTTACCTGGGAGATGGCGGGAGGGTTGTTCGCCGCCGTGTCAGTCATCATTGTGGGTGCCGCAATGTGGACGATCCGTAGCCGGGATATCACCTGAGGTAGCTTACGCGGGACTCGCCGGTGCCGATTATGCTGGCGTTTCCCGCGTAAATATCTGTGCCGACCAATATCTGCCGTCAGGGAGTGCCATGCAGCCCGCCGCCGAACCGACCGGTGACCAGCCGGTCGAGGAGCAGCAGCACATCCCCGCCCCGCGGACCGCCGAGCCCGAGGCGCTGCCCCCGCAGCCGGCCGTCGAGGCGGGACCCGCGCTCACCGAGCGCGAGGCGCAGATCCTCGCCTTCGAGGCCAAGTGGTGGAAGCACGCCGGCGCCAAGGAGCAGGCGATCAAGGACGCGTTCGACCTCTCCTCGACGCGGTACTACCAGCTCCTCAACGCGCTGCTGGACAACCCCGCCGCGCTCGAGCACGATCCGGTCCTGATCGGCCGCCTGCGGCGGCTGCGATCCACCCGGGCCCGGGCCCGGCGGCGCTGACCGCTAGGCATTCCGTTTTTCGGCGTACGTCTCGAGCCACGCCACCTGCGCGGCGTCGAGCGACGGGCGGATCCGCTTCCGGGCGGCGGTCACGTTCGCCAGGGTGACCGTGGACGCCTCCAGCGAGTCGCGCATCGCGGCCAGCGCCGACTCCCGGATCAGCGCCGCGCAGTCCGCCGCCGAGAACCCCTCGAGCTCGGCCCCGAGCGTGTCCAGGTCCACCGCCTCGTCCAGCGGCACCGCCCGCGACGACGCCCGCAGGATCGCGGCCCGGGCCGGCCCGTCCGGCGGCGGCACGTAGATCAGTCGCTCCAGCCGCCCGGGCCGCAGCAGCGCCGGGTCGATCAGGTCCGGCCGGTTGGTCGCCCCGATCACCACCACGTTGCGCAGGTCCTCCACTCCGTCCAGCTCGGTGAGCAGCGCCGCGACCACCCGGTCGGTGACCCCGCCGTCGGTGCCCTGACCACGGGCCGGGGCGAGCGCGTCCACCTCGTCCAGGAAGACCAGGGTCGGCGCGGCCTCCCGGGCCCGGCGGAACAGCTCCCGGACCGCCCGCTCGCTGTCGCCCACCCATTTACTGAGCAGCTCGGCGCCCTTGACCGAGAGCACGTTCGCCTTCCCGGTCCCGGCGATCGCCTTGACCAGGTACGTCTTCCCGCAGCCGGGCGGCCCGTAGAGCAGCACCCCGCGCGGCGGCGACACCCCGAGCCGGGCGAACGTGTCCGGATAGGTCAGCGGCCACAGCACCGACTCGGTGAGCACCTGCTTCACCTCGGCCAGGTCGCCGACGTCGTCCAGGGTGACCGCCGCGACCTCCAGCGTGGACTCGGCCATCGAGGTGGGCCGGACCACGTCCAGCGCGGCCTCGAAGTCGGCCATCGTCACGCTCGGCGACTCGGACAGCCGCTGGCGGAGCGCGGCCCGCACGCCGGCCTCCCGGACCAGCGCGCCCAGGTCGGCGGCGACGAATCCCGGGGTCCGCCCGGCCACGTCGTCCAGGCGTACGTCCTCGGCCACCCGCATCCCGCGGGTCAGCACGCCGAGCTGCTCGCGGCGCATCGCGGCGTCCGGCAGCGCCACGGTGAGCTGCATGGCGAGCAGGTTCGGGGCGCGCAGCGACGGGTCGACCGACTCGGGCTTGCTGGTGGTGCAGACCACCGCCGCGCCGCGGGCCACCAGCTCGGCCAGCACCTGCCGGAAGACGATGGACAGCGGGCCCGGATCCTCCCGGGGCGTGAGCGCCTCCACGTCCGAGATCAGCAGCACCTCGGGCCGCTCCCCGCGCAGCTCGGCGACCAGGGCGCGGAGCCGCCGGGCGGCCGAGTCATTGGTGAGCGCGGCCAGCTCCGGCCCCCAGACCGGGTGCACGACCGCACCGACCGCGGCCGCGACCGCGTGGACCAGGTCGGACTTGCCGGACCCAGCGGGCCCGGAGATCAGCACGCCGAGGCTGATCCGGGTGCCCAGCTTGGTCAGCACCTCGCGGTGGTGGAAGCCCAGGTCGAGCAGCTCCTCCAGCTCCTTGGCCTGGGCCCGCAGGCCGGGCAGGTCCTCGATGCTCGGCGGCGGCGTCTCCGGGCCGGTGCTGCCGGGCGTGGCCGTCCGCACCGGGAGCGGCGGGACCAGGCTGTCGGGCGGGGTCGCCACCGCGCCGTCCTGCCAGCCCACCACGGTGTCCATGCTGACCAGCGCGGCGTCCGCGTCGGTCACCTCGACGACGGTGAGCAGGGTGCTGGTCCATCCGTAACCCACCCGGTTGGCCAGGCTGCGCCGGGCCGCCTCGACCAGCGACCGGTTCCCGGCGGCGGGCAGCACGTCCTGCGGGAGCAGCGACACGTCGTCCCCGGCGCTGACCACCTTGCCGAGCAGCGCCAGGCGCAGCATCTCCGGCGACACCACGGCGACGATCTCCGGCGCCCCGGTCAGCATCACCCGGCGGGCCCCGGTCACCGGGACCGGCGTGATCGTGACCTGGCCGCCGTCCCGCATGCCGAGGTTGCCCAGCGTGAGATCGTCGGCGTAGAGCAGGGCGCGGCTGGCGCCGGCCTCGGCCCGCGCCACGATCCCGGCGGTCACCCGGACCCCGGCCAATCGGACCGGATCACCCGGGTTCAGCGCGAGCGCGGCCATCACCTCCGGATGCAGACGGACGATGCCGCGCCGGGCATCCAGGGCCGCGGGCCGCAAAGTCACGGTCAGCGTGAGATCATCTGCCACCGCGGATGCCTCCGATTGATCGTCTGGGGCTCTAGGGTGTCAACGCTATCCGCCCGGGGTCGAACGGATCGCCCCGCGGCGTCGGGGGAGAGGGCTGTCCATGAAGCGCCGTTTGGCCGTACTGACCGCTGTGACGCTCGCCGTGAGCCTGGCCGGCTGCAGTGACGACGACAAGAAACCCGCCGCCCAGGGGCCCGCCCCGTCGGCCTCGCCCAGCGAGATCGACGAGTCCAAGCCGCCGCTGCCGGAGATCCCGGGCGCCACCGCCCGCCCGGGCGCGGACCCGGTCGCCGCGACCGGCTTCGGGGCGTTCCAGATCGGCACGGCCCGGGCCGACCTGGACGCGGACGGCATGGTCGAATCGCCCAAGGACACCGGCGACGACTGCGTGACCGCGACCGGGGCGGCGGTCTTCAACCCGCCGTCGCTGGTCTTCGCCCAGGGCAAGCTGGCCCAGGTCCGGGTCACCGGCGGGACCGGCACCCCGATCGGGCAGAGCCTGGCCCAGGTGCAGGCGGCGTACCCGGGCGGCGCCGTGCTCACCGGCACCGGCGGGGCGACCGGCTGGGCCGTCCCGTCCGGCGCGAACACGCTGCTCCTCGAGATCACCGCGGACAAGGTGACCGCGATGACCGCCGGGACGACCGAGACCGTGACGAAGGTGTTCACTACCGGTCAGGGCTGCTGACCGGGCTTCACAGGTCATGCTCAGGCGCGCCCGGCTAGGTTGGGCGCCATGTCAGCGTTACCCCGGGTGACCCGGCGCCGGGCGGTCACCGCCGCGGTGGTGCTCGTCCTGATCGCCGCCGCGACGATCTGGGCGGTGCTGCCCGAGCGCACCGCCTGGACCGCTCAGGATCTGCGGATCACCGTCCGGTCCGGCCCCGGGGACGACCAGCCGGTCGACCTGGACGCCCGGTTCCTGCTGCCCCGGGACCGCTCCGGCAAGGTCCCGGCGATCCTGCTCGCGCACGGCTTCGGCGGCAGCAAGGACTCGGTGCGCTCGGACGCCGAGTCCCTCGCGGCCCGGGGCTACGCGGTGCTCACCTGGACCGCGCAGGGCTTCGGCCGCAGCACCGGCGAGATCCACCTGGACAGCCCGGACTACGAGGTCAAGGACGCGTCCCGGCTGCTCGACTGGCTGGCCGCGCGCCCCGAGGTGCAGACCGACGCGGCCGGCGACCCGCGGGTCGGCGTGGTCGGCGGCTCCTACGGCGGCGCGCTCGCCCTGCTCCTGGCCGGCCAGGACCAGCGGGTCGACGCGATCGTCCCGTCGATCACCTGGAACGACCTGAGCCGCGCCTTCCTCCCGCAGTCCGCCGAGACGAGCGCGACCGGGGTGTTCAAGAAGGGCTGGGCCGGCGTCTTCTTCGGCTCCAGCTCCGGCGGGGACGACCCGGCCTGCGGGCGCTTCGCCGCCGACGTCTGCAAGGCGTACCTGACGATGGCCACCACCGGCACGCCCGACCAGGCCACCCTCGACCTGCTCCGGAAGTCCAGCCCGGCCACCGTGCTCGACCGGATCAAGGCGCCGTCGCTGCTGATCCAGGGCGCGGTGGACACGCTCTTCCCGCTCTCCGAGGCGGATTACAACGCCAAGGGGATCGCGGCCACCGGCACCCCGGTCAAGGTCGCCTGGTTCACCGGCGGCCACGACGGCGGCGCCGGGCCCGGCTCGGACCAGGACCGGGTCAAGTTCCTCACCGTGCAGTGGCTCGACCACTACCTCAAGGGCACGGGCGCGACCCCGGACAACGACTTCACCTGGTCCCGGGTGGCCGGCTTCAGCGCGATGGACCGGGACCTGGTCACCAACGGGTACTCGGCGACGGCGTACCCGGGCATCACCGGCACCGGGAGCACCGCCCTCGACCTCACCGGCGCCGCGCAGCCGATCGCGAACCCGCCGAACGGCAACCCCGGCGCGCTCTCCTCGCTGCCCGGCCTCGGCAGCCGCCTCTCCTCGCTGCTCAGCGGCAACGTCGCCAGCGACGTCCCGGGGCAGCACGCCACCTTCGCCACCGCGCCGCTGACCGGCGCGATCGAGGTCGCCGGCGCGCCCACGGTGCGGCTGCGGGCCGCGTCGCCGACCGGCACGGCGACGCTGTTCGTCAAGCTCTACGACGTCGACCAGAGCGGCGCGCCGACGCTCAGCGCCGGGCTGGTCGCCCCGGTCCGGCTGACCGGCCTGCCCACCGACATCGGCGCGGCGCAGCCGGTGACCGTGACGCTGCCGGCGATCGTCCGGCGGCTCGAGGCCGGGCACACCCTGCGGGTCGTCGTCGCCACCTCGGACCAGGCGTTCCTCACGCCGGCCGCGCCGGTGACCTACACCGTGGCGGTCGAGGGGCAGCTGACGCTGCCGACCCTGGTGGGCACGCCGATCGCGTCGCCGGCGGCAATTTACTGGTACGTGCTGGGCGCGCTGATCGTCGCCCTGCTGCTGGGCCTGGCCGTGCTGCTGCTGATCCGGCGCGCGCGCCGTCGCCGCCGGGTGACCGCGGTGAACCCGGACCTCGCCGACACCCCGCTGGTCGTCACCGGCCTGCGCAAGGCGTACCAGGACGGTTTCGTCGCGGTCGAGGAGATCGGCTTCACCGTCCAGCGCGGCCAGGTCGTCGGCCTGCTCGGGCCGAACGGCGCCGGCAAGACGACCACGCTGCGGGTGCTGATGGGCCTGACCACCCCAACGGCCGGCGAGATCCACGTCTTCGGGCACCGGCTGGTCCCCGGCGCGCAGATCCTGTCCCGGGTCGGCGCGCTGGTCGAGGGCCCCGGCTTCCTGCCGCACCTGACCGGGCACCAGAACCTGGAGGCGTACTGGCGGGCCACCGGCCGCCCGTGGGCCGACGCCCGCTTCGACGAGGCCCTGACGATCGCCGGCCTGGGCGACTCGGTGCACCGCCGGACCAAGAACTACAGCCACGGCATGCGCCAGCGGCTGGCCATCGCGCAGGCCATGCTCGGCCTGCCCGAGCTGCTGGTCCTCGACGAGCCGACGGACGGGCTGGACCCGCCGCAGATCGCCGAGATGCGCCGGGTGCTGCAGCGCTACGCCACCGACGGCCGGGCCGTGCTGGTCTCCAGCCACCTGCTCGCCGAGGTGGAACAGACCTGCACGCACGCCGTGGTGGTGAACAAGGGCCGGATCGTCGCGTCCGGCCCGGTCGACGACATCGTCGGCGAGTCGCCGTCGGTGACCATCGACGTGACCGACGTGCCGGCCGCCACCGCGATCCTGACCGGGCTGGGCGTCCGCTCGGTCACCCCGGAGGGCGCCTCCGGCCTGATCGTGGACATGAACGGCACACCGCGCGCCGAGCTGGTCGCCTCCCTGGTCCGGGCCGGCGTCGGCGTCGACCGCGTGGTCCCGCGCCGCCGCCTGGAGGACGCGTTCCTGGCCCTGGTGGGCGACAACTCCCGGGGGAGTGGAGACCGATGAGCACCTCTGCGGCGACGGGCTATCGACCGTCACGGACGCTGCCGATCGTCGCCGAGATCCGCCGGCAGGCGTCCCGGCGGCGCACCCAGCTGGCCCTCGGCTTCATGGTGCTGCTGCCGCTGATCATCCTGGTCGCCTTCGAGTTCGGCGGCGGGAACGGCGACGACAACGGCAACGGCGGCGGCGCGTTCAGCAGCCTGGTCGACCTGGCCACCTCGGGCGGGCTGAACTTCGCCCTGTTCTGCCTGGCGGTCTCGGCCGGCTTCCTGCTGGTGGTGGTCTTCGCGCTGTTCGCCGGGGACACCGTGGCCAGCGAGGCGAGCTGGGGGAGCCTGCGCTATCTGCTGGCCATCCCGGTCCCGCGGGCGCGGCTGCTCGCGGTCAAGCTGGTGGTGGCCCTGGGCTATGCGTTCGTCGCGTTGTTCCTGCTGGCCGGGACGGGGCTGCTGGTCGGGACGCTGCGCTACGGCTGGCATCCGCTGGGCAGCACCATCGCGTCGCAGATCCCGCCCGGTCAGGGCGTGTTGCGGCTGCTCGGGATCCTCGCCTACCTCGCGGTGATCCTGCTGGTCGTGGCGGGTCTGGCCTTCCTGCTGTCGGTGCTGACCGACGCGGCGCTGGGCGCGGTCGGCGGCGCCGTGCTGCTCTGGATCCTCTCCAGCATCCTGGACCAGATCACCGCGCTCGGCTCGATCCGCAACGCGCTGCCCACCCACTACAGCGACGCGTGGATGGGGCTGCTCTCCACCCCGGTCCAGACCGAGGACCTGGCGAAGGGCGCGATCTCGGCGATCATCTACGCGGTGGTCTTCTGGGGCATCGCCTTCTTCCGCTTCACCCGCAAGGACATCACGTCCTGAGAGGATCGCCCGATGGCTGACTTCCTCCTCCGCCGGGCCGTGCCGAGCGATGCCGCCGCGGTCGTCGCGCTCAACACCGAGATCCACCCCTATTTGGTACGAGGTGAAGCCCGCACCAACCGCATGATCGCCGAACCGCCCCCCGGCGAGGACTGGGCCGCCTTCGCCGTGGAGCTCGACGGCGACCTGGTCGGCTGGGTGTCGGCGAGCCGGGACGGCCGCTCGGCCGAGCCGGACTTCGGCCGGATCTCCCTGCTCCAGGTGCACCCGGCGGCCCGCCGCCGCGGCATCGGCACCGCCCTGTTCGAGGCCGCCGCCGACCACCTCCGGTCGGTGGGGATCCGCCGGGCCTCGACCATCGCCGTGCCGGACGGGGTGGCCTTCGCCCGCAGGCGCGGCTTCGAGCCCACCCGCGAGCTGCGCTATTCAGCCCTCGACCTGACCACCTTCACCCCACCCCACCGCCACCTCGCCCCAACCCCGGCCGCAGCCGCCGCAACCCCGGCCTCGGCCCCTGGCGCCTTCGTTCCGGCCGCTGAGGCCCTGCCTCCGGCCCCGGGCGCCGTCAAGCCGGCCGCTGCCGACCTTCCGCCGGCCGCCGATCTCCCTCCGGGCGTCCGGCTGGCCTCACTGATCGAGATCACCGCCGAGGAGCTGTACGCCGCCGACGTGGCCGCGGCGACCGACGAGCCCGGCGACGTCCCGCCCCAGCCGCTGCCGTTCGCCGCCTGGTGCCACGACATCTGGGAGAACCCGGGCCTCGACCACCGCGCCAGCACGATCGCCCTGCGCGGAACCGAGATCGTCTCGTTCTCCCTGGTGATTCGCGACGGCACCCGGATCTGGTCGGACATGACCGCAACGGTCCCGGACCTCCGCGGCCGAGGCCTGGCCCGCCGCGTCAAGACCGAGGCCCTGATCCGAGCCGCGGCGACCGGCGCGACCATGGCCTTCACCAGCAACGACGAGTCCAACCTGCCGATGCTGGCGGTCAACGACCGACTCGGCTATCGCCCGGTGGCCACCCAGTTCGCCTGCGTGGGCTCCTTGACCGACCCCACCACCTGAGGGCAAAGCTCAACACATACCCCTGAATAAGGGCAAAGACCCACGAGTAACGCCGAATACTGACAAAGGCCCACATGCCCCACTGGCGAAGAGCAGGACCCACCCACCACGGGGGGCCACCGCCTCTGACGTAATTGTGGCTCGAATTGCCAAGATCGTGGTGGGGGGCTGTGGATAACCCATCGGTGTGGATAACTCCCGTGGGGTTGGATCTTGGGGTAGAGCGCAACCACCCTCGGACGTCGCCCTGGAGGGTCTCGTGTTCTGGGCGCCCCGCGCCCTTGCGAGGCCCGGAAGGGTCCCCGCGGGAGCGGCGGTCAGTTATTGGCCGCAGCCGAGGCAAAAAAGAACTTGATCTTCAAAGGGTGAAACCCGGGCTGCCGATGTAGGGGGTCGCTCACACATCGGGAAGTCACTGGGGAGAACCCGAAGCTTCGTCGTAAGCTTCGGGAAACAACTGAATACCTCATCCAGAGGGGCAGAGGGAACGGCCCTGTGAAGCCCCGGCAACCACCGCGTATGTCTCGATGACGAGGCCGCGCGCGGCAGGTGCTAATTCCGTCCCGCCGGCAGGTCGCCGCCGGGAAAGATGAGAGGGAAGGCCTCGATGACGTCTACCGTCAGTGCACCTGCTGCTATCACCACCTCGCCCGCCCGCGGCCTGATCTGTCGCGCGTGCCGCGCCGAATACCCGCTGGCCGCGCAGCATGCCTGTTACGAGTGTTTCGGCCCGCTCGAGGTGGCCTACGACGAGGCCGCGCTCGCGCGGGTGACCCGGGCCCAGATCGAGGCGGGCCCGCAGAACATCTGGCGCTATGCGGCGCTGCTGCCCGCGGGGCAGGACCCGGCGACCCGGGTGACCCTCGATCCCGGGCTGACGCCGCTGGTCAGCGCCCCGCTGCTGGCCGCCGAGCTGGGCATCACCGGCCAGCTCTGGATCAAGGACGACTCGCAGAACCCGACCCACTCGTTCAAGGACCGGGTCGTCTCGGTGGCCCTGACCGCCGCCAAGGAGCTGGGCTTCACCCGGTTCTCCTGCGCCTCCACCGGCAACCTGGCGAACTCGGTGGCCGCCCACGCGGCCCGTGCCGGGGTGCCGAGCATCGTGTTCATCCCGAGCGACCTGGAGCCGGGCAAGGTCGTCACCACCGCGGTGTACGGCGGTGAGCTGGTCGCGATCGAGGGCTCCTACGACGACGTGAACCGGCTCTGCAGCGAGTTGGTCGAGACCGACGAGTTCGAGGACACCGCGTTCGTGAACGTGAACGTCCGCCCGTTCTACGCGGAGGGCTCGAAGACCCTCGGCTACGAGGTCGCCGAGCAGCTCGGCTGGCGGATCCCGGCGCAGGTGGTCATCCCGATGGCCTCCGGTGAGCTGCTCACCAAGGTGGACAAGGCGTTCAGCGAGCTGGTCGAGATCGGACTGGTCGAGGCGCCGGAGGGCGGCTGGACGGTGTTCGGCGCGCAGTCGGCCGGCTGCAACCCGATCGCGGTGGCGCTGCACAACGACACCGACGTGATCACCCCGGTGAAGCCGACCGGCATCGCGAAGTCGCTGAACATCGGCGACCCGGCCGCCGGGCCGTACGCGATCGAGGCGGTCCGCCGGACCGGTGGCTGGATGGACTACGCGGACGACGAGGAGATCCGCGCGGGCATCCGCCTGCTGGCCCGGACCACCGGCGTGTTCGCCGAGACAGCCGGTGGCACCACCGTCGCGGTGCTGAAGAAGCTGGTCGAAAGCGGCAAGTTGGACCCCGCGAAGGAGACCGTCGTCTACAACACCGGCGAGGGTCTGAAGACGCTGGACGCGATCGCCGCCGAGGTCGGCCCGACCCACCGGATCAAGCCGTCGCTGCGGGCCGCTCGCGAGGCCGGCCTGCTGGGATAACTGTCGGTAATCGGCTATCTGCCGGTTGTTGAATATTCCTTCCTCCGAGGACTTGCGCGCCGATCTCGGGATCGGGAAGATGCTTGTCGCGGGAGGACGCGACGCCGTAAGAGGCCCCTCACCTGAGCTTGGCGACAATCTCGAGGGACCCAACGACCCCAGCGCTGACCCAATGGCCACGTGCCGGAGGCGCTGTGCGTTCCGTCCTCCCGACCAAATTCCTATCGCTTGCGCCGGATCCGGTGGATCCACGGGCGCAGCGGGAGATCCTCCGGGTATCCGCCGTCGGCCAGGCCGGCGTGGCGTTCGAACCAGTTGCGCGCGCCCCACGAGCCGGTCGCCACGTGCGACCAGCCACAAGCGACCCAGTAGGCCGGCCAGAAGAGCGGGCCGAGCACCGCGTACTGCCCGGCGTGCCGGCTCTCGTGGGCGAACAGCGCGGCCCGCTCCTCGGCCAGCAGCCACTCGGCGCTGCGCCGCGTGATGATCACCGAACCGACCGTGAAGCAGGACGCCGGTGGCATCGGCAGCCGCCAGCCCTCGGCGATCAGCACCCCGTCGCGCCCCCGGCGGACCCTCGTCCGGGTGACGAGCGCGAGCAGCAACCCGGCGCCGGTGGTCCCGTTCGCGGCGGTCAGGACCGTCCGCGCGAGGTGGCGGCGCCGGGCCGGCATCAGATCCGCCGGCGCATCTGGAGCTGGGTGAGGACCGGCACGGTGGGGTGCGGCTGGCGCACGCCGGTGTCCTGGAAACCGAGCTTCTCGTACGCCCGGACGGCCCGCCCGTTGCCGACCACGACCTCCAGCATCAGCTCGTGCCGCCCGGCCGCGGTGGACCAGTCGGCGACCGCCTCCACCAGGCCGGCCAGCACCTTGCCGCCCCGGTGGGTGGGCGTCAGATAGACCGAGAACACCACGGTGACCAGCGGCTCGTCCGGGATCGAGGTGCCGCCGGCGTGCCCGACCAGGGGGCCGTCACCCGGATCGGCGACGAACTGGGCGAGCTCCGGCCCCGCGGCCGCCATGTCGAGGCGCTGCCGGTAGCCCTCGTGCGAGCGGGCGGCGGCCTGGGCGAGCGTCTCCAGGAAGGCGAGCGGACTGTCGGCCAGCATCTCCAGGCGAAGGGCGCGCATCCGCCCGGCGTCGTGCGCGGTGACCCGGCGTACGGTCCAACTCTCCATGTCGTCCTGACTACTCCCAGCGGCGGGCGCGGGCAACCTTCTTGCCCTAAACGGGACCGGGGTGTCCGCGAACGGATCGCGCGGCGTGGGACTTCGCGCAGAGCTTAAGGATCGCCCTGACCAGGGGCTGAAGATCTTTAACCGGTTCGCGGGCCGGGCCCGGCGATTCGCGGGAAGATGGGGTTTCTTGCACTCGGTACCCCGGAGTGCTAAACAAGTGATTGGCACTCGCGACCTGTGAGTGCCAAGCAGGTCGGGACGGTGGGGTTCCGGTCACGGCGCCGCCATCGGTGCCGGGGCACGAAACCGGTCGTCGCGGGCTATCCGGCTCGGCCTGAGGACGTCACATCGCCAGGTGGTGACGTCCACAGACTTCCTCAATGTGCGGGCGGGGCCGAGCAGGCCCGGCGCCGCGGATGTCCGGGAGGACAACGCCGTATGGCCAAGATCATTGCATTCGACGAGGAAGCTCGCCGCGGCCTCGAGAGCGGCATGAACCAGCTCGCCGACGCGGTCAAGGTGACGCTCGGCCCGAAGGGTCGCAACGTCGTTCTCGAGAAGAAGTGGGGCGCTCCCACGATCACCAACGATGGTGTATCCATCGCCAAGGAGATCGAGCTCGAGGGCACCTTCGAGAAGATCGGCGCCGAGCTGGTCAAGGAGGTCGCCAAGAAGACCGACGACGTCGCCGGTGACGGCACGACGACGGCGACCGTGCTGGCCCAGGCGCTGGTCCGCGAGGGCCTGCGCAACGTGGCCGCCGGTGCGAACCCGCTCGGCCTGAAGCGGGGCATCGAGGCTGCTGTCGCGAGCGTCTCCGAGGCGCTGTCGCAGCTGGCGAAGGACGTGGAGACCAAGGAGCAGATCGCCTCCACCGCCTCCATCTCCGCCGGTGACACCACGGTCGGCGAGATCATCGCCGAGGCGATGGACAAGGTCGGCAAGGAAGGCGTCATCACCGTCGAGGAGAGCAACACCTTCGGCCTCGAGCTCGAGCTCACCGAGGGTATGCGCTTCGACAA
Source organism: Actinoplanes sp. L3-i22 (assembly GCF_019704555.1). Lineage (NCBI taxonomy): Bacteria > Bacillati > Actinomycetota > Actinomycetes > Micromonosporales > Micromonosporaceae > Actinoplanes > Actinoplanes sp. L3-i22. The sequence continues at coordinate 11,519,325 of NZ_AP024745.1, read as the reverse complement.
GGGCTACATCTCGGCCTACTTCATGACCGACGCGGAGCGGATGGAGGCCGTCTTCGACGACCCGTACATCCTCATCGCGAACAGCAAGATCTCCGCGGTCAAGGACCTGCTCCCGGTCCTGGAGAAGGTCATGCAGTCCGGCAAGCCGCTGGTCATCATCGCCGAGGACGTCGAGGGCGAAGCCCTGGCGACCCTGGTCGTGAACAAGGTCCGTGGCACCTTCAAGTCCGTCGCCGTCAAGGCCCCGGGCTTCGGTGACCGCCGCAAGGCCATGCTGGAGGACATCGCGATCCTCACCGGTGGCGCGGTCATCAGCGAGGAGGTCGGCCTCAAGCTGGACGCCGCTGACCTGTCCCTGCTGGGTTCGGCCCGCAAGATCGTCATCACCAAGGACGAGACCACCGTCGTGGACGGCGCCGGCAACGGCGAGCAGATCCAGGGCCGGGTCAACCAGATCCGCGCCGAGATCGAGCGCTCGGACTCCGACTACGACCGTGAGAAGCTGCAGGAGCGCCTGGCCAAGCTGGCCGGTGGCGTTGCGGTGATCAAGGTTGGCGCGGCCACCGAGGTCGAGCTCAAGGAGCGCAAGCACCGCATCGAGGACGCCGTTCGCAACGCGAAGGCGGCCGTCGAGGAGGGCATCGTCCCCGGTGGTGGCGTCGCGCTGGTTCAGGCCGGCAAGACCGCGTTCGACAAGCTGGACCTGGTCGGCGACGAGGCGACCGGTGCGAACATCGTGAAGGTCGCGCTGGACGCCCCGCTGCGTCAGATCGCCGTGAACGCCGGCCTCGAGGGTGGCGTCGTCGTGGAGAAGGTGCGCAACCTCCCCGCGGGTCACGGCCTGAACGCCGCGACCGGTGAGTACGTGGACCTCCTGGCCGCGGGCATCATCGACCCGGCCAAGGTCACCCGCTCGGCGCTGCAGAACGCCGCGTCGATCGCCGCGCTGTTCCTCACCACCGAGGCCGTTGTGGCCGACAAGCCGGAGAAGAACCCGGCTCCGGCCGGTGGCCCCGGCGGCGGGGACATGGACTTCTGAGTCCAGCCCTGAAGTACTGAGTCAAGGCGGGTCGCTTCGGCGGCCCGCCTTTTCGCATTTCAACAACCTTGTGCGGTACGGCCGTCAGCCCGGTCCCGTGGCGTCGGCGCGCGAGGCGGTGCCGTCACCGGGCCGCGCCGCGACTCCCGCCCTCGCGTGCGGCTCCCGCGAGGCGGGCCGGCTGTGCGGGAGGCTGCCGCGGGGCGGGGCTCACGGCGTACGGGACAACAGGTTTTGATCTTGTGGGGTGGGGATGGCGAGGTCTTCCAGGTCGCGGAGTTTTCGGATCGGGGAGAACAGGTAGATCAGTGGGGAGATCGCGGTCAGCGCGCCGAACAGCAGCAGCGTCGTCCGCGCGCCGAGCGGCCCGGCCAGCGCGCCCGCGACCAGGCCGCCGATCGGGATCGCGCCCCAGGACACGAACTTGACCGTGGCGATCACCCGGGACAGCAGCTCCGGCGGGCTGGCCGTCATCCGGTACGTCCGGGTGGTCACGCTCAGCACCACGGTCGAGACCGAGAAGATCACGCAGCCGGCCGCGAACGCGAGGTACGCGGCCGCCCCGGTCCCGAGCGGGATGATCAGCGCGCCGGCCACGCCGGTCACCGCGGTGATCATCAGGCTTCGGGCGGTGCCGAACCGGCTGGTGAACCAGGTGGTCAGCGCCGCACCCACGAGCGCGCCCAGGCCGTCCGCGGCGAGCAGCAGGCCGGCCAGGCCGGGCGCCGTGTGCAGCTCGCGGACCAGGTAGAACGGGAAGAGGGCGAGCTGCGCGCCGCAGACGAAGTTGATCGCGGTGGCGTCCCACATGCACGGGCCGATGATCGGGTGCCGGACCACGTAGCCGAACCCCTCGCGGATCAGCACGAGCATCGGCGGCCGGTCCCGGTCCGGCTCGACCCGGCGTTCCGGCAGCGTGCGCAGCAGCGCCGCCGAGAACAGGTAGCTCGCCACGTCGGTGAGCAGCGTCGGCACCGCCCCGAGCACCTGCACCAGCAGACCGCCCAGGGACGGCCCGCCGAGCTGGGTCGCGGCGTGCATGCCGGAGTTGAGGCTGTTGCGGGACTGGATCTGCTCGGCCGGGACGATCGTCGGCAGGAACGTCTGGTTCCCCACGTCGAACAGCACGGTCGCGAAGCTGACCACCAGCGCGACCCCGATCAGCTGCGCGATCGTCAGCCACCCGGCCCACCAGGCCAGCGGGATGGAGGCCACCGCGACGGCCCGGACGAGGTCGGCGCCGACCTGGATGCGGCGCAGCGGCAGCCGCTGCACGATCACCCCGGCCGGCAGGCTGATCAGCAGGTACGCCAGGTAGGTGGCGGCGGTGATCAGGCCCATCTCGAAGGCGGACGCGTGCAGCACGGTCAGTGCGGCCAGCGGCAGGGCCACGCCGGTGACCGCCGAACCGAGGTGGCTCGTCGCCCCCGCGGTCCACAAACGCCAGAACGCAGTAAGTTTCATAATGGAACTGACTATAGTGGTGAGCGTGAGGCGAGTCGACCTGGATGACGTGGACTGCGGGATCACGCAGGCCCTGGGGGTGCTGACCGACTGGTGGACGTTCCTGATCGTGCGGGACGTGGCCGGCGGCGTGACCCGCTTCGACGCTCTGCAGAAGGAGCTCGGGATGAGCCGCCGCGCCCTGGCCGAGCGGCTCGCCGCCCTGGTCGAGCAGGGTGTGCTGGAGCGCCGGCGATACACCGACCGCCCGCCGCGCTACGACTACGTGCTCACCGCCAAGGGCGAGGGGTTGCTCCCGGTGCTGCTCGCGCTGCAGGAGTGGGGTGATCGCTTCGTGCTCGGCGACGGCTCGCTGACCGCCACCACGGCCGGCGGGTCGGCCGAGCACCGTCGTGCGCGGGCGCTGGTCGGGCGCCGCCTGCCGGAGATCGTCCTGCCGCGGGCGGACGGCACGCCCACCCCGGCCGCCGAGCCCGGTGTCTGGACCGTGCTGTTCTGCTTCCCCGGCGCGTTCGCGCCCGGCCCGCAGGCCTACCCGCCGCTCTGGAACGACATCCCCGGCGCGTCCGGCTGCACGCTGGAGACGATGACCTACGCGTCCCGGGCCGGGGCGTTCGCCGCCGCCGGGGCCCGGATCCACGGCGTCAGCACCCAGCGCACCGACCAGCTCGGCGCCTACGCCGAGCATGCCGCGCTGCCCTACGACCTGCTCTCCGACGCCGACGGCCGGCTCGCCACCGCGCTGCGCCTGCCCACGTTCCGGGCCGGCGGCGCCGACCGGCTCAAGCGCCTGACCATGCTGATCGACCCGGCGGCCACGATCCGCGCGGTCCAGTTCCCGGTCACCGACCCGGCCGGTTCGGTCGACGAGATGCTCACCGCGCTCGATGCCGCCCGGGCCGGCATTTTCCAAGACGATTCGGGGGTACGGTCGTAGCCCGCCGCCCCACCGCAAGCAGCATCGCCCCCAGCAGCGTGCACAGCCCGGCCGTGCCGAACATCAGCGTCGGCGCCGGCCCGCTCGTGGTCGGCAACTCCGGCGCCGGGGTGTGCGCGGGCGCCCGCGACGGTGTGGGCGACCTGGTCGCCGGCCCCGACGGGGACGCGCTGGGGGAGGCGCTGGGCGACGTGGCCGGCGGCGGCACCGTGACGACGATCGTGCCCTGGGCCACGTTGCCGTCCGCGTCGACGATCTCGTAGGTGAACCGGTCCTGCCCGGTGAACCCGGGATCCGGGGTGTAGGTCACCGACCCGTCCGCGTTCAGCCGCGCCCGCCCGTGCGCCGGCTGGGTGATCCGCCGGTCCGCGACCGGCCGCCCCAGCGCGTCGGTCCCGGGCAGCGACACCGAGGTCGGCTGCCCGGCCGGGGTGCTGACCGCCTTGTCCGGCACGACCGGCGGCGTCCCGACCGTGATCGTCACCGGGGCCGAGGTCCGGTGCCCGGTGGCGTCCTCGGCGGTGTAGCGGAACGTGGCCGGCCCGGAGAAGTCGTCCGGCGGCGTGTAGGTGACCGTCAGGCCGCCGTTGACCACCACCGTGCCGTGATCCGGGTCGGTCACCCCGACGATCCGCAGGGGCGCGTCCTCGACCAGGTCGTTGGCCAGCACCGGGACGGTGACGGCCTTGCGGTACGCGGTGACCCGGGAATCCGGCACGGCGAACGGCGTGACGTCGGTGACGACCACCGTCACGGTGGCGTCGGCGGTCCCGCCCAGGGCGTCGGTCACGACGTACCGGAAGGTCTCGGATCCGGTCCAGAGCGCCGGCGCCGCGTAGCGGACCGTGCCCCCGGCGAGCGTCGCGGTGCCCCGGACCGGCGCGTCCACGGCGGTCACGGTCAACGCGTTGCCGGTGTCGTTGGCCAGCACGTCCACGTCGACGGACTGCCCGGCGTGCACCGCGGCGTGATCCGGCCGGGCCGTCGGGGCGGGCCGGACCAGCACGCTGACCTGGGCGTGGGCGGTGTTCCCGATCGGGTCGCCGAGGTCGTAGCCGAACGTGTCGATCCCGGCGAAGCCGGCCGCCGGCAGATACCGGACGCGGCCGCCGGCCAGCACCGACGCGGTGCCGTGCGCGGGTGCGCCGGTGCCGCTCACGGTCAGCGCGTCGCCCAGCGGGTCGTGATCGTTCGCGGTCACGTCGATGGTGACCGGGGTAGCCGCGCCGGTCTCCGCGGTGTCGTCGGCCGCGACCGGCGCCGGGTCCACCGCGATGGTGACCGTGGCGCTGTCGGTGCCGCCCAGGTCGTCGGTGAGCACGTAGCTGAAGGTGTCCGCGGCGAAGCCCGGCGCGGGGGTGTAGCCGATCGTGAGCGGCCCGGTGACCGCGACCGTCCCGTGCGCGGGCGAGCCGGTGGACAGCACGCTCAGCGCCTGCCCGGTGTTCGGGTCGTGGTCGTTGGCGACCACGGCGAGCGCGGTCGCGCCCTGCGCCCGCACCCGGAACGTGTCGTCCACCGCGACCGGCGGCGCGTTGCGGACCACCACCGTGACGATCGCGGAGTCCGGCACGCCGTGCGAGTCGGCGATCGTGTAGCCGAAGCTGTCCGTCCCGGTGAAGCCGGCCGCCGGGGTGTAGACCACGGTTCCGCCCGCCCCGGCGGTGAGCGTCCCGTGCGCCGCCGCGGTCCAGGTCAGCAGCGTCAGCGTGTCGCCGTTGGGGTCGTCGTCGTTGCCGGTCGGGTCGATCGTGACCGGGGTGTCGGTCGGCGTGGACGCGGTGTCCGGGCGGGCCGTCGGCGGCGCGTTGACCAGGCTGATCGTGACCGTGGCCCCGGACGTGCCACCGTGCCCGTCGGCGATCGTGTAGTGGAACGCGTCCGGCCCGGCGTACCCGGCGACCGGCTGGTAGGCGACCCGGCCGGCGGCGACGGTGGCCGTGCCGTGCGTCGCGGGGGTGTCGACCGTGACGGTCAGCGGGTCGCCGTTCGGGTCGTCGTCGTTGAGCAGCACGTCGATCGTCGAGGGCAGCCCGGCGGGCCGGGTCACCGACTCGGGGCGGGCGGTCGGCGGGGCGTTCGCCACCACGATGGTGACCGTGCCGGTGTCGGTGCCGCCCCGGCCGTCGCTCACCGTGACCGTGAAGACGTCGGTGCCGGACCAGCCGGCGTACGGCGTGTAGGTGAGCGTCCCGTCCGGATTGCGCACCACGCTGCCGTGCGCGGGGTTGGCCGCCCCGCTGACCACGAGCGTGTCACCCGGGTTCGGGTCGGTGCCCCAGACCGGCGGGTCCACCGCCACCGGGGTCAGGTAGGGCGTGCTCCGCGTGACGTCCACCGCGGTCGGCGGCGCGTCGGCGACGAGCACGGTGATCTGGGCGACCGACGTCCCGCTGTGGTTGTCGGTGATCGTGTAGCCGAACGTGTCGGCGCCGGAGAAGCCCACGGCCGGTTGGTAGACGACCGTGCCGCCGGCGACCGTCGCGGTGCCGTGCGCCGGGGTGGCCACCGAGACGATGCTCAGCGGGTCACCGTTGATGTCGGTGTCGTTGGTGAGCACCGGGACCGTGGCCGCGGCCAGGTAGGCGACCGAGGCCAGGTCGTCGGCGGCGGTCGGGATCGCGTTCGCGACGTCGACGTCGAGCCGCGCGGTCGCGGTGTCCTGGCCGTCGCTGACCGTGTAGGTGAAGGTCGCCGTGCCGACGAAGCTGAGCAGCGGGGTGAAGACGATCGCGTTGCCGGTGATCGTGACGGTGCCGTGGCTCGGGTCGGTGACCGCGGTGACGGTGAGCGGGTCGCCGTTCGGGTCGTAGTCGTTGGCCAGCACCGGGACGGTCACGGTGCCGCCGGTGTCGACCGCCGCGGCGTCGTCGGCCGGGACCGGGGCGGCGTTCGGGGTGCGGACCGTGACGACGGCGCTCGAACTGCCGCCGTACGCGTCGGTGATCGTGTACGTGAACGGCTCAGTCCCGGCCCAGCCCGCCGCCGGGGTGTACGCGATCGTGCCGTCGGCCAGCACGATCGCCGTGCCGTGGACCGGGGGCGTGGTGATCGTGACGGTGAGGGCACCGACCGTACCGTCGGGGTCGTTGTCGTTGGCCAGGACCGCGATGACGCCCGGCGCCGCGGCCGGGTCGGCGACCGCCTGCGGCGCCGCGTTGACCACCACGCTCGCGACGCCGGTGTTGTTGCCGGGCACCGGATCGGTGTTCGTGCCGAAGACCCGCAGCGTCGCCGAGACCGCGGTCGCCGGGATCGCCACGCTCGCGCTGGAGGCCGGCTGCAGCGGCCCGAGCGCACACGTCACCACCTGCGCGAACGCGGTGCACCCGGCGGGCAGGGCGCCGGTCGTCGCGCCGGCCGGCAGGGTCAGCTCGGCGCCGGCGTCCGGCTCGGCCGAGGCGCCGTTGTTCGTCACGGTGGCCAGGTAGGTGACCATCGCCGGGAGCGCGGCCTGCTGCACCACGCCCGGCGCCACGCTCAGCGTCGCGGCCAGGTCCGACTGGGCCGGCGCGACCACGCTGGCGACCGTGCCGGCCAGCCCGGAGACGCCGACCCCGGCGGTGTGCCCGGTGTAGCTCAGCGACACCAGGTTGGTGACCGCGTAACCGGCCGGCGCGCCCGGATCGATCCGCACCAGGAACGTCACCCAGGTGGCGCCCTGGTAGGCGATGTCGCCGAGGGTGACGTCGATCCGGCCGCCGCTGAACGCGTCGGCGGCCGGGACGCCCTCGATCCGCATCGAGCCCGGGACGTAGCTGGTGTACGGCGGGATCGCGTCGGACAGCACGGTCCCGTCCGCGGTGTCGTTGCCGTCGTTGCGCACGTCGATCCGGTACTCGACGAGGTCGCCGGCCTGCAGATCGCCGCCGTTCAGGTCGGTGCCGGCGAGCGTGGTGACCAGCTTCGGGGCGTACAGGTCGATGGCGAACGTGACCACCCCCGGGTAGTACGTGTCCCCGCTGGTGGTGAGCGTGAGGGTGGCCGAGGTGACCGCGTGGCCCAGCTTGCCGGTCGCGTCGAGCTGGTCGATGTCGACGCCGAACAGGTTGGGGTAGCCCGGGTCGCGCCCGCCGACCGGCGCGCCGCCGCTGCTCACCGTGCTGTTGAAGAAGTTGTCGACCGGGTTCGCGGAGTCCGACATCGGCTGCCCGTTCAGGCGCAGCGCGTCGAGCTTGGTGCCCAGGTCACCCTCGTACGCGACGGTGCCGACCTCGGCCCGCACCGCGCCCGAGTGCGGGGTCTCGAAGCCGCTCACCGGGATGTCCAGGGTGCCCGAGCCGCTCACCGTCTCCAGGCCGTCGTAGACCCGCAGGGCACGCAGCACCTCGGCCGGGTTCCGGTACGCCACCGCCAGCGCCCACCCGGCGAACCGGTTGACGCCGACACCGGCCTGGATGTCGGCGACGCCGTAGACGCCGCTGCCGGCGCCGGCGACCAGCGCGGTCACGTCGGCGAAGCCCTGATAGGCGGAGCCGGTGGTGTAGACGGTCGAGGCGGTGACCGGCTGCCAGACCGTACCGGAAGCGGTCCGGAATTTGACCTTGTTCTTGTTGGCCGGAACGGGTGCGGCGGTGAGGTCGGCACTCCAGTACAGGCCGGCGAAGAGCACCGTGCTGCCCGGCGGCAGGGCCACCGTCGCGGTGCTGTCGTTGACCGTCGCCGGGTCGTGGTCGGCATCCGCGCCGACCATCGCGAAGTCGTTGTCGTTCAGCTTCGCGCCGAGCCCGGCCCGGCCGTTCGCGCAGGCCGGATCGGCGACCGGGCAGACCAGGTTGGCGTTGCCCCGGATCAGGACCGAGCCGTTCGTGTTCGCCTCGAAGCGGAGCGCGAACCCGGCGGTCGCGGCCCGGCTCGGGCCGGCCAGAAACGCGCAGGTGGCCAGGACGACCGCGCAGAGCAGGAGGCCCGCGGCGCCGGTGCGGTGCATGATCACGACGCTAATCGCTGTCCGGGACACGTGTGGGGCGGACCACATTCCTCCGCATGGGTGACACCGGTGAGGGCTAACCTGGGACGGGTGCGCGATCCCTCCGTCTCCCGCTACACGGCCGGCCGGCTCTCCCCGATTCGCCGCGCGTCCGACCTGCGGCGGCTGCGTGACGAAAACTTCGACGTCCTGGTGATCGGCGCCGGGGTCACCGGGGCCGGTGCGGCGGTCGACGCCGCCTCCCGCGGTCTCAAGGTGGCCCTGGTCGAGGCGCGTGACTTCGCCGCCGGCACCTCCAGCCGATCCAGCAAGCTCATCCACGGCGGCCTGCGCTACCTGGAGCAGCTCGAGCTGCACCTGGTGCACGAGGCGCTCACCGAGCGCGGCCTGCTCGCCACCCGGATCGCCCCGCACCTGGTTCGCCCGGTGCCGATCATGGTGCCGTTGCCCGCCGCCAACCCGGCCAAGCGGGTCTGGCAGCGGGGCTACTACGGGCTCGGCGTCGCGGCGTACGACGTCTTCGCCGGCGTCTTCGGCGGGGGCCGGGGCATGCCGCTGCACCGGCACCTGAGCCGCGACGGCGCCCGGCACCTCTTCCCCAGCCTGCGCGCCGACAAGATCACCGGGGCGATCCGCTACTACGACGGCCAGATGGACGACGCCCGCCTGGTGGTCAACCTGGCCCGGACGGCGGCCGCCCAGGGCGCCGCGGTGGTCACCAGCGCCCGGGTCACCGGCTTCGTGCGCGAGGCGCGCGAGGTGGTCGGCGTCAAACTGCGGGACCTGGAGTCACCCGGGTCACCCGAGTTCGAGGTCCGGGCCAAGACCGTCGTCGCCGCCACCGGCGTGTGGAGCGACGACATGTCGGAGATGCTCCGCGACGTCGGGGTCCGCCCCGGCCTGCGGGTGCGCGCCTCCAAGGGCGTGCACCTGGTGGTGCCCCGCTCGGCGATCACCGGCGAGGCCGGGCTGATCCTGCGCACCGCCACCTCGGTGCTGTTCGTGCTGCCCTGGGGCGGGCACTGGATCATCGGCACCACGGACACCGACTGGGAGCTGGACCGGTCCCACCCGGCCGCCTCCGCCCGGGACATCCGCTACCTGCTCGACCAGGTCAACGAGGTGCTGGACCGGCCGCTGACCACGGACGACATCGAGGGCGTCTACGCCGGGCTGCGCCCGCTGCTCTCCGGTGAGGCGGACTCCACGTCCAAGCTGTCCCGCGAGCACGCCGTCGTCGAGCCGATGCTCGGCCTGCTGATGGTCGCCGGGGGGAAGTACACGACGTACCGGGTGATGGCCGCCGACGTGATCGACCAGGCGGTCCGGCGGCTGGGCGGCGAGTTCCGCGCCTCCCGGACGGATCAGCTGCCGCTGCTCGGCGCCGACGGCTACGCCGCCGCCTGGCGGGACCGGCAGGACATGGCCCGCCGGCACGGCGTCACCACCGGCGTGGTCGAGCACCTGCTGGAGCGGTACGGCACGCTCACCGTCCACCTGCTCGCGATGATGGCGGCCGACCCGTCGCTGGCCGTGCCGCTCGACGGCGCGCCGGAATACCTGGCGGTCGAGATCGCGTACGCGGCGCTCGCCGAGGGCGCCCTCCACCTCGACGACGCGCTCACCCGCCGCACCCGGATCTCGATCGAGACCACGCACCGCGGCGCCGAGTCCGCCGAGCACACCGCCCGGATCATGGGCGGGGTCCTGGGCTGGGACGAGACCGTCCGCAAGCGCGAGGTCGAGCACTACCTGGCCCGGGTCACCGCCGAGCGGGAGTCCCAGACCATGCCGGACGACCTGGCCGCGGACGCCGCCCGGGTCGGCGCTCCGGACGTGCGCGGCCTGGCCGCCGACCGCGGTCACGCGCTGCTGCACGTGGACCTTTGATACTCGTCGACGAGCCGCGCTGGCCGGGTCGTGGCCACCTCTGGTCACACCTGGTCAGCGACGTCTCCTACGCCGAACTGCACGCGTTCGCGGAGATGCTCGGCTCGCCGCGCCGCGCCTTCGACCGGGATCATTACGACATTCCGGCCGCGCGGTTCCGCTCGGCGTTGTGGCTCGGGGCCACCCTGGTCCCTTCGCGCGAGCTGGCGGCCCGCCTCCGCACGTCCGGCTTACGCCGTCCCAAACACCTTTCCCGGGGTACGGCGTAAGCCCCGCCGCAGTACGTCGACAGAACCCCGCCGCGCCGACGCCCGCGAGCCCCCGTCGCGTCGATGCCCGCGGATCCCGCCGCGCCGGGCCGCGCCGGGCCGCGCCGGGCCGCGCCGGGCCGAGCCGCGCCGGGCCGGGTCGCGCCGCGCTGACGCCCGCGGACCCCGCCGCGCCGCGCCGGCGCACGCGGACCCCGCCGCGCCGCGCCGGCGCACGCGGACCCCGCCGTGGCCAGGCCCCAGCAGCGCCTTGCGCCCCGGCCGTGCCTTGCACCCCCGGCCGGCCGTCAGGGCTGTCCTCACGTGCTCGAACAGCCCTGAGCGCCGCGCGCTGTGCCTCTGGGGCACGCCAGCTGTGCCCTTGGCCCGCGCCATAGGTGGAAAAGCGTCCGGCCCCGTAAAGAGCAGGTCCCGCCCTCCCTGAGGGGGGCCACCGCCTCTGACGTAATTGTCGCGTGATTCGCCATGATCGTGTTTGGGGCCTGTGGATGACGCGGCAGTGTGGATAACTCCCACGGGTTCGGATCTTGGGGTAGAGCGCAACCACCCTCGGACGTCGCCCTGGAGGGTCTCGCGTTTTGGGCGCCCCGGCGCCCTGCGGGGCCCGGAAGGGTCCCCGCGGGAGCGACGATCAGTTATCGGCCGCAGCCGAGGCAATAAAGAATTTGATCCTCTGGGTTAAGCGAGCAGTTCCAGCTCGGCCTTCAGATTGGCCTGGGCGCGGGCTTCCCAGGCCTCGCGGATCGGGGCGAGGCGGTAGATCGACGGGAGTTTGAGCAGCTCGGTCAGGACCCGGGAGCGGCCGGCCCGGAAGTCGCTGTCCGGCACGTGGGCGTACTCGCGGCGGATCGCGGCGCTGTAGCCGGCGTAGCGTTCCTCGTCGGCGGCCAGGATCGCCAGGTCGGCGTCGCAGAGCAGTTCGCCGTCCGGGTCGTCGTCCTCGGTCGCGTGCCCCGCGGTCAGCCCGACCAGGCGGGCCACCTCGGCCGCCACCTCGTCCGGCACGCCGAGCGTGACCAGCAGGCCGGAGGCGAACTCCGCGCTGTCCCGCTCGTTCGCGTCACCCAGCGCGCGTGGGTCGTAGACCGCGTCGTGCATCCAGGCGGCCAGCCGGACCCGGTCCGGGTGCGGGGCCAGCTCGGCGAACCGGTCGACGACCGTCAGCACGGCGGCGAGGTGCGTCTCGTCGTGATAGTGGCGTTGCGGCTCGTTCCACCGGGTGAGCAGGTAGTTTGCGGCGGAGTCGAGGTCGGCGTCGGCGGCGGTGGCGCCGGCGCCGCGCGCCGCCGTCCGGAACTGGTCGGGCAAAGATGTCACGATGGCCATCCTGGCATGGAGGTAGCGGGCATGATCGGCGTCGCGAAGGATCGGCTCGGCGCGGCGGCGAAGCGGGCCCGTGCCGGGCTGATGCTGGCCGTGCAGTCCGGGCTCGCCGCCGGGCTGGCCTGGTTCGTGGCGCACGACCTGATCGGCCGGCCCGCGCCGTTCTTCGCGCCGGTCGCCGCGGTGATCACGCTGGCCTCGTCGGTCGGGCAGCGCCTGCGCCGCACCGCCGAGCTGGTCGCCGGGGTCGCCGGCGGGATCGGCCTGGGCGACGGGCTGATCCTGCTGATCGGCAACGGGCCGGTGCAGATCGGGCTGATCGTGCTCCTCGCGGTGCTGGTGGCGACCGCGGTCGGCGGTGGCGCCCCGCTGATCGTGCAGTCCGCCTCGTCCGCGGTGCTGGTCGCGACGCTGACCGTGTCCACCGGGCATCCGTGGACGCGGTTCTTCGACGCGCTGGTCGGCGGCGGGATCGGGCTGGTGGTGATGACGGTGCTGCTGCCGCTCAACCCGCTGACCGTGGTGCGGCGGGCCGCGGATCCGGCGCTGCGCGCCTTCACCGCCGGGCTGCACGAGGCCGCGCTGGGGCTCTCCGACGGCGATCCGGATGTCATCCAGGCCGCGCTGGACCGGTTGCGGTCCGCGGAGGGGACGTTTGCCGCTTTCCGTACGGCCATCGACGCCGCCCGCGAGAACGTCGCCTTCGCCCCCGCCCGATGGCGCAACCGCGGCGCCCTGGCGCAGTACGTGGAGGGCGCCCCCCAGCTCACCTACGCCCTGCGGAACGTCCGCGTGATGATCCGCAGGGCGCAGACCGCCCTGAGCGACCGCGAGCGCGTCCCGGAGATGCTGCCGGCCTCGGTGCGGCACCTGGGCGACGCGGTGGACCTGCTCCGGATGGAGTGGGCGCGCGGGGTCGAGCCGGTGGCGACCCGGGAGCGGGCGTTGCGGGCGGCGGCCGAGTCCGGGCGGGCGTACGACACCGGCGTCGGGTACTCGGGTGGGGTGGTGGTGGCCCAGATCCGTACCTCGGTGGCCGACCTGCTGCGCGCCACCGGGGTGGAGTATGCCGAGGCCACCCGGCAGGTGCGGGCCGCGATCGGCTGGCGCGGGCGGCCGCACGGGGCCCGCAACCGGACGGTCCGGGCCCGGCCGGTGCCGCCCGCGCCGCCGGCCGAGTCGGCCTGATCGATGCGTATTTGATCGCTTCGGCGCTCCTCGGGCACGCCGGGCGCGCCGTCGGTGACTACGCTGGCGGGCATGGCCGACGTACCACCGACCGGATCACCCGATCCGGTCCCGCAGACCGAGAACTCCCCCGCGCCGGGCACCGTGACGGCCGTGGAGGTCGCGCCGGACGCCGTGCCCCCGTTCCCCACCGAGGCGGTGCAGACCGTCGCCCCGATCCCGGGCCGCCGCTCCGGCTGGCGCCGCTGGCTCCCGGTCACCGGTGTGATCGCGCTGATCGCCTCGGCCGCGATCGGCATGCTGATCTTCCTGGGCTACAACATCGGCCTGGCCGGTCTGGCCATCGGCCTGACCGCGGCGATCCTGCCGGTCCCGCTGCTGGCCAGCGCGTTCGCCTGGCTGGATCGGTACGAGCCGGAGCCGGTGAAGTACCTGATCTTCTGCTTCGCCTGGGGCGCCGCGGTGGCGACCGCGGCGGCGCTCGCGGTGAACACCGGCGCCTCCTGGCTGTTCGACAAGGTCGGCCTGCCGGACGCGCTGGTCGCGGTGCTGGTCGCGCCGTTCATCGAGGAGTCGATGAAGGCGCTCGGCCCGATCCTGCTGTTCTGGCGGCGCCGCGCCGAGTGGTCCGGCATCACCGACGGCATCGTCTACTGCGGGCTCTCCGCGCTCGGCTTCGCCATGGTGGAGAACGTGCTCTACCTGGGCGGGCACGGCTACGCGGCGGGCGCCGAGCAGTACGGTCCGGCCACCGGCCTGACCAACGTCTTCCTGATCTTCATCGTCCGGATCCTGTTCACCGGCTTCGCGCACCCGCTCTTCACCTCGATGACCGGCATCGGCCTGGGCATCGCGGCGCGCTCGGCCGACAAGCACGTGCGCTGGCTCGCCCCGATCGGCGGCCTGCTGCTCGCGATGATCCTGCACGGCACGTTCAACCTGCTGCCGACGCTCTCCGCGGCCACCGGGCAGACCCTGATCATGCTGTACGGCTATCTCGGCTTCATGGTCCCGTTCTTCTTCGCGGTGGTCGGGTTCGCGATCGCGCTGCGCAGCTGGGAGGGCCGGCTCACCGAGCGGGTCCTGCACCTCTACGTGCGTACCGGGTGGTTCGCGCCGCCCGAGGTGGCCGCACTGGGCAGCCTGGGTCGCCGGCACTCGGCCCGCCAGTGGGCGAAGCGGGTGGCCGGCCCGGCCGGTGGCAAGGCGATGAAGAGCTTCCAGTTCGCCGCGACCCGGCTGGCGATCGTGCGCGACGGCATGCAGCGCGGGCTGGCCGGCGATCCGCGCGAGATGACCAAGGCCACGCTGGAGGAGCGCGAGCTGCTCGGCGCGATCACCGGCTATCGCGGGGTGTTCGCCGGGCGTGACCCGCAGACCCCGCCGGCCTGGTGGGACGGGCAGAGCTACCGGATCGCGTTCCCGGACGGGGTGGTCCGCTCGGTGGCGCCGCCGGCCGAGCCGGTCATGCCGGTGCCGGTGCAGCTCCCGCCGCCGATGCCGGTGTACCCGCCGGGCTGGGGATACCCGGGCGGCCCCGGGGCCTACGGCCCGCCGCCTCCGGGTGGCCCGGGGGGCTACGGCCCGCCGCCGTTCGCGCCGATGCCGCCGCAGCACCCGGGTCCGCAGTACCCCGGGCAATACCCCGGGCAGTACCCGCCGCCCTACAAGTAGAGGCCGGTCCCGTCCGGCTCGACCCGGTCGGCGGCGACCGCGTGCACGTCCCGCTCGCGGAGCAGCACATAGCCCTTGCCGTGCAGCTCCACCTCGGAACGGTCGTCCGGGTCGAACAGGACCCGGTCACCGACCACGATCGAGCGGACGTTCGGCCCGACGCCCACCGCGGTGGCCCAGGACAGCCGCCGGCCCATCGACGCGGTGGCCGGGATGACGATGCCCGCGGTGGACCGGCGTTCACCCTCCCCGCCGTCCTGCCGGACGAGGACTCGGTCGTGCAACATCCGGATCGGCAGTCCGGTCTCGGTACGGGTGGTGTCGGAACTCACGAATGCAGACGGTACGCCGCCACCGGTCCGGCCGGTCCGAGTGGTCCGGATCGCGCCGGGTGGGTCACCGGGCGCTTACGTGACGTGTGAGCACTACGGTGTTGGGGTGACACGACAGCGCGAGGGGGTAGGCGGGTGAACCGCTTGCAACGTGTCCGGGAGAACCTGCGGAAGGCCTACGACACGGGACGGGAGGCGGCCCGGATGGCGCGGATCAAGCCACCGCCGGAGCCCGAGCCGGAGGACGACGACGTCGAGCGCTTCGTCCCGGCGCCACCCGAGCCGGCCGTCGTGCACGGGTCGACGAACAGCCTGGACGACGTGGACGTGCCGCACTCGCTGCGGATCGCCGCGGCCTGGAGCTGGCGGCTGATCGTGGTCGGTCTGGTCGGCTACGTCGGGCTGCGGTTCATCGGCCTGGTCAGCGTGGTGGTCATCCCGCTCGCGATCGCGCTGCTGCTCACCGCGCTGCTCGGCCCGGCCGTCGGCTGGCTGCTCAAGCTGCACCTGCCGCGGTCGCTGGCGACGTTCCTGGTGCTGATCGGCGGGCTGGGCGCGGTGGCCGGCACGCTGACCCTGGTGGTGAACCAGTTCATCGACGGGGTGCCGCAGCTGACCGAGAAGGCCAGCGCCGGCGTCCGGCAGATCCAGGACTGGGCGCGGACCGGCCCGCTGCACCTCTCCGACCACCAGGTCGACCAGGCCATCGACTCCGCGCAGAACTGGGTGAACGACAACACCTCGTCGCTCACCTCGACCGGCATCTCCACCGCGACGACCGTCTTCGAGCTGCTCACCGGCCTGCTGCTGGTGCTCTTCTCGACGTTCTTCTTCCTGCGCGACGGGCGCAAGATCTGGCGGTTCGTCGTCCGGTTGTTCCCGGTGAACGCGCGCTGGTCACTGGCCGACGCCGGCGACGCGTCCTGGACGACGCTGGGCGCCTACGTGCGGGCCACCGTGCTGGTCGCGTTCATCGACGCGGTCGGCATCGGGCTGGCCCTGGTGCTGCTGCACGTGCAGTTCCCGTTCCCGCTGGCCGCGCTGGTGTTCCTGGGCGCGTTCGTGCCGATCATCGGGGCCGCCGTCTCCGGCTCGGTCGCGGTGCTGGTCGCGCTGGTCACCCAGGGCTGGGTGGTCGCGCTGATCACGCTGGGCGCGGTGATCCTGGTCCAGCAGCTGGAGGGCCACGTCCTGCAGCCGCTGATCATGGGCCGGGCGGTGGCGATCCATCCGCTCGCGGTGATCATCGGGATCGCCTGCGGCGTGGTGCTGGCCGGGATCATCGGCGCGCTGGTCGCGGTCCCGCTGATCGCGGTCATGAACACCGGCGTCCGCCGCCTGTCCCGCCGCCGCCCGGAGATCCCTCCGGACGCGGTCGTGGTCACCGCCGGCAGCTAATCAAGATCAAATTCTTCATTGCCTCGGCTGCGGCCGATAACTGATCGTCGCTCCCGCGGGGACCCTTCCGGTCCTCGCAGGGCGCGGGGCGCCCAAGAACGCGAGGCCCTACAGGGCGATGTCCGTGGGTGGTTGCGGTGCAAAAGGTCCCACGCGAGCCCGACTGCCGGTCTGGGGCCCGGCCGCGGGTCCCGGCGCGCCCGGGGCCCGGGGCCGAAGCGACCTCGCGCCCCGGCTCGCAGGGGGCGTGCTCATCGCCCGTACCCGCAAATGGGGTAAAGCGAAAGGCGGGATCCCCGGAGGAATCCCGCCTTTCTCAACAGAGCGTGAGCAGGTCAGGCAGCCGCGACGCTGAGGGCGACCTCGTTGACGCCACGGGTGGCGTCGACGGCGAGCTCGCCGTTGCCGAAGCGGCTCAGGGCGCGCAGCGTCCACGAGCCGGGCGCGGCGAAGAAGCGGAAGACGCCCTCCGGCGAGGTGACGACCTCGGCGGTGAACTCGCCGGACGAGTCGAGGAGGCGCACGTACGCGCCGCCCACGAGCTCACCCTCGGCGGTGCTCACCAGGCCGGTGATGACGGTTTCCTTCTGCAGGTCGACGCTCGCGGGGAGGGGAGCGGACTGGTCAGGAGCGGCGCAACCGGCGGCGATGTTGGCAGCGGCGGTGGGAGAAGTCATGGTGATCAGGCCTTTCCGGGCTCGTCGCCGAGGGCGATCGGCACACCGATGAGCGAGCCGTACTCGGTCCAGGAACCGTCGTAGTTCTTGACGTTCTCCTGGCCGAGGAGCTCCTTGAGGACGAACCAGGTGTGCGAGGAGCGCTCGCCGATCCGGCAGTACGCGATGGTGTCCTTGCTGCCGTCCAGCCCGGCGTCGCCGTAGATCTTGGCGAGTTCCGCGTCGGACTTGAACGTGCCGTCCTCGTTGGCGGCCTTGCTCCACGGCACGCTGATCGCGGTCGGGATGTGACCGGCCCGCTGCGACTGCTCCTGCGGCAGGTGCGCGGGGGCGAGCAGGCGGCCGGCGAACTCGTCGGGGCTGCGCACGTCGACCAGGTTCTTCACGCCGATGGCCTGGACGACCTCGTCGCGGAACGCGCGGATCTCCAGGTTCGGCGCCTTGGCCGAGTACGACGTCTCGGCACGGGCCGGCACGTCCTTGGAGTAGACGCGGGCGTCCAGCTCCCACTTCTTGCGGCCGCCGTCGAGCAGCTTGACCGACTCGTGGCCGTACAGCTTGAAGTACCAGAACGCGTAGGCGGCGAACCAGTTGTTGTTGCCGCCGTACAGGATCACGGTGTCGTCGTTGCTGATGCCCTTCGCGGACAGCAGCGCGGAGAACTGCTCCTGGTTGACGAAGTCCCGCCGGACCGGGTCCTGCAGGTCGCTCTTCCAGTCGATCTTCACTGCGCCGGGGATGTGGCCGCCGTCGTAGGCGGACGTGTCCTCGTCGACCTCGACGAAGACGTACCCGGGGGTGTCGAGGTTCTTCTCGGCCCAGTCGGCCGAAACGAGTGCGGTGTCGCGACTCATCGATTCACTCCCTGAAAAGTGGGTGAGGGGAGAGTCAGCGCACGGAGGTGTTGTCGCACCCCGCGCGGACCCATCGAAATTGGTGGGATCACGGGCTGGTTTGCGACGGCGCCACTGCCGGGCAGAAAAGTTGCCCTTGGCCAGCTAGAGAAAAGTGCTCAGCACTGTGGCCCGTCTCAGAGGACGGGGCGACACAGGCACGCGGCCACGCGACACAGGTCGATCGCGCGCCTTTTCGTGAGCAACGGGCTCATACGACGGACCCTACCAGCGGTTCCAGACCGCGGAACAGTACCGACCACGATACGGGACGTTACGGGGGTCACAGACCGCCCGCGTTGAGGTTCACGTCGGTCGCCCCGAACGTGACGTTCAGGCCGTCCGCCTCCGGGGTCACCGCCTGGACCTTGAGCTGCAGCGGAAGCTTCGGCGCCGGAACATCGACGGCCAATTTCTTGGCGTACGAGTTGATGAAGCTCTGGAACAGCGGAACGTCCGGCAGATTCGTCGCCTTCACGTCGGCGAAACGAACCTGAATCCCCCCGTTGACCACGGTCAGCTTGGCCGTCCCGGCCAGATCGAGCTGCTGCCCGAGCGCCGTCACCTTGGCCGAGCCGACCAGCTTGCCGTCCTTCGCGGACAGGGTCACGCCCTTCTGCCCGATCAGGTTCACCAGCTGCGGGTAGTCGATCTTCCCGTTCGCGGTGAGGCTGCCGGCCACCACGTCGCCCTGCCCGCTGCGCAGCGCGTCCAGCGGCGCCTTGACGTTCTTGGCGTGAATGTCCAGCAGGTCCAGGCGGATGTCGTCGCCGGTGCCGGTCGGGCCGGCGAAGTTCGGCAGCTGGATCCGGATCTCCTTGTACTCCCCGGCGAGGACCTGGGTGATGAACGGAAAGCCCTCGATGGTCACCTCGGGGGTGTCACTGGTGGCCTTCTGCGTGCGCACCTGCTCGGCGACCTTGTCGGCGATGACCCCCTCGGCGAAGCCGCGGCCCCACCGGTCGGCCACGAACGCCCCGCCCAGCAGGATCAGCAGCAGGATCACCACGAAGATCAGCAATCCGCGGCCCCGACGGCGGCGGCGCGGCGGAGCGGTCTCGTACACCTCGGCCACGGGGCCCTCCAGGTTCGGGAACTGTTGAGGACCGTACATGCCCCGGTCCACGGCGCCCTGAAACGGATGGTTCAGGTGAGATAGAGGTGCAGCAGGATCCAGGCGGTGCCGAACATCAGCGCGAACCCGCCGAGCGGGCCGGTCATGTGCCGGGCCAGCCACAACGTCGGCGCCTCGCCGGCCAGCCGGCGGCCCGCCTCACCGAAGTTCACCGCCAGGTCGATCAGGATCGCCGCGACCGCCGCGACCAGGCCGACCACCGCACCCTTCGCCGGGGTGAACGGGAAGACCAGCTGACTGCCGAGCCACGCGGTGGCGAACGTGCCGACCATCGCGCCGAGCACCACCCCGGCCGCGCCGCGCGGCACCTGCGCGGCGATCCGCGGCTTCGGGAAGACCGCGTCGGTCAGCCGGGCGACCAGCAGCGCCAGGCCGGCGCCGGTGCAGCAGACCAGGATCGTCTGACTGCCCAGCGGCTCGCGGCTGAGCACGATCGGAATCGTGTACGCCACCACGCCGAGCACGATCAGCAGCGTGGTCCGGAACGAGTCGCTGATCCGGTGCCGGTCCTCGCGCTTGAACAGCTGCGGGACCAGGGACGCCAGGTAGCCGGCCACCGTCACGTAGAGCAGTGGGAGCAGGCCGGGCTTGTCCGCGGTGGCGGTGAGATAGCAGGCGGCCAGGCCGGTCACCCCGATCACCGCGGCGGTCGCGGTGGCGGCCGGCGGGCCCAGCGCGATCGTCCAGGAGAGCAGGCCGAGCAGCTGGATGCCGAAGAGCACGATCGCGTACGGCGCGCGCACGTCCGGCCCGGTGGTCAGCGTCCCGAGGATCAGCGCCGTCGCGAGCAGCGCCGCGAAGCCGCCGATCGCCACCGACAGCTTGGCCCGGACCGGGACGACCTCGATCTCCTCGAACTCCTCCTCGCCGGAGTCCGGGTCGTCGGAGGAGGGGCGCTCCTCCGGGTCGTCGTCCGGCACGGCGCCGTACGTCCCGGCTTTCGGGCGGCCCGGATTCAGGCGCGCGACGTCACGGGAGGCGTCGGCGTCCCAGGGGTCGTCCTGTGGCATGGAGGGGAACACGACAGCGATCGTGCCAGAACCGGGCCCAGCACCCAATTCGCCGAGCGTATGTAAAAGGCTTGTTACGAACCGGGCGTTATGCCACCTAGCAGGCGTTCTCTACATCACTTGCGAGCGCTAACAGGTCACGAGGCCGAATGTATCGGTTAAGGTAACCGCAACCCACCCGTCGGTGACGCCGGGCCCTGTCTCTCCGGTGGCGAAGCTCTGAGCTGCGCAAACCGGGTCACCCGAGCGGCTCTCGAAATGCCGCGAGGACGGAGGTGAGTGTGGAGATCCTACTGTTGGTCACGGCACGTGCCGGTGAGCCTTCTGCCGTGCTGCCCGCCCTGGACCTTCTGCCCCACTCGGTACGGACCGCCCCCCGCGACGTGCGCACCCTGGTGTCCGGGCCGAGCCCCGACGCCGTGCTGGTCGACGCTCGCTCGGAGCTCTCCGAGGCGCGTGCCACCTGCCGCATGCTGCACGCCACCGGAATCGGTGTTCCGCTCCTCGCGGTCGTCACCGAGGCCGGCCTGATCGCGCTGAACGCCGACTGGGGCGTCGACGACGTGATCCTGGCCAGCGCCGGCCCGGCCGAGGTCGAGGCCCGGCTCCGGCTCTGCGTGGGCCGTCTGAACAACCTGACCGCGGGTGCCAACGGCTCGGTGCGGGCCGGCGAGCTCAACATCGACCCGGACACCTACGCCGCGAAGCTCAAGGGCCGGCCGCTCGACCTGACGTACAAGGAGTTCGAGCTCCTCAAGTTCCTCGCCCAGCACCCCGGCCGGGTCTTCACCCGCGACCAGCTGTTGCGCGAGGTCTGGGGCTACGACTACTTCGGTGGCACGCGCACCGTCGACGTGCACGTCCGGCGCCTGCGCGCCAAGCTCGGCTCGGAGTACGAGTCGATGATCGGCACCGTCCGCCAGGTCGGCTACAAGTTCGTGACCCCGCCGAACGGCCGCCAGCTGCCGGACAACGACCCGGTCTCGATCCCGGTCTGACGCATCTGATCATGGAGAGGTTGTCCGCCTCGGAGGCCGAGGCCGTCCTGGCCCTGGCCGCCGCGGCGGACTATGCCCTCTCCGAGGACGTGCTGCTGCGCGTCCGCAACGGTGGGGGCGAGCACGTGCTCGCCCACGCACCGGACGGCAGCCTCGCCGGCTACGCGTTCTTCGAGGACGGCGCCGGCGAGCTGGTCGTCCATCCGGCACACCGCCGGCAGGGGCACGGCATCGCGCTGCTCGCCGCGGCCGGCCCCGGCCCGCTGCAGATCTGGGCGCACGGTGACGATCCCGGCGCCCGCGCGTTCGCCGAGGGCGCCGGCTTCACCCGGGCCCGGGTGCTCTGGCAGATGCGCCGCTCGCTGCTCGAGCCGCTGCCCGACATCCCGCTGCCGGACGGCGTGACCGTCCGCGGCTTCCGGCCCGGCTCCGACGAGCAGGCCTGGCTCGAGGTGAACGCGCGCGCCTTCGCCCACCACCCGGAGCAGGGCCGCTGGACCGTCGAGGACCTGCTGCTGCGCGAGGCCGAGCCGTGGTTCGACCCGGCCGGCTTCCTGCTCGCCGTCGACATCACCGACACGCTGCTCGGCTTCCACTGGACCAAGGTGCACCCGGCGACCGGCGACGACCCGGCGCTGGGGGAGATCTACGTGCTCGGGGTCGACCCGAGCGGGCACCGGCGCGGGCTGGGCGCCGCGCTGAGCGTGGCCGGGCTGCGCCATCTCGCGGCCGCCGGGCTCGAGTGGTCGAGCCTCTATGTGGACGAGTCGAATGACGCCGCCGTGAAGCTTTACCGGCGCCTCGGATTCGAGATCCACCAGGCCGACATCAATTACCACCGCGCCTGATCGAGTGGTGCTTTCCGCGGATGACGCGGATCCGCCGACGGCTTGTGGCGGCTGACACTCTCGGTTATCGGCGCTCGTCGACGCGTAGTTGCCGGCCGTAATTGATAACGCCCCGGACACTGCGGTATCTCGCTAGGGTCACAAGGTGGGCGGAATATCCGACATTTCGGGTAGCAAGCGTGCGGTTCACTTAACGGACAACTCTCCCTCAGTGGACGGACACTTTCCAGGGGAAACGAGTTCACCCCTAGTTCATTTGGGCCCGGCTCAGCGGTCACTTGGCACTCTTAGTTTTCTCACCGAGCCGGTGAGCGACCGGTTGCACTGAACCTGAAGGGGACAACAACCGTGAAGTTCCAGCGGTCCGGTCTGATTGCCGGCATTGCTCTGACTGCGACGATCGCACTCACCGCGTGCGGCTCCGACAACACCAAGGAGCCGGAGGCCGGCGCCGCCGCCCCGTCCGCGGGTACCTGTGTTGGTGGCACCATCTCGGCTCAGGGTTCCAGCGCTCAGAAGAACGCGATGGACGAGTGGATCAAGGCGTACACGGCCTCCTGTGCCGACGCCAAGATCGACTACAACCCGAACGGCTCCGGCGCCGGCGTGAAGGCCTTCACCTCGGGCCTCGCCGACTTCGCCGGCTCCGACTCCGCGCTGAAGGACACCGAGCAGCCGACGGCTGACGCCAAGTGCGCCTCGCCGGCCCTCAACCTCCCGATGGTCACCGGCCCGATCGCGGTGGTCTACAACGTCCAGGGCGCTGACGGCCTGCAGTTCTCGTCGTCCACCCTGGCGAAGATCTTCGCCGGCACCATCACCAAGTGGAGCGACCCGGCCATCGCCGCCGAGAACGCCGGCGCGAAGCTTCCGGACGCCACCATCGAGGCTGTCCACCGTGCCGACGAGTCCGGCACCACCGACAACTTCACCAAGTACCTGAGCAAGACCGCCGAGGCCGACTGGACGTTCGGCAACGCCAAGGCGTGGCCGGCCACCAAGGGCGGCACCGGTGCCAACAAGTCGGACGGCATCGCCGCCAAGATCAAGGGCACCCCGAACACCATCTCCTACGTCGAGCTGTCCTTCGCGGAGAACAGCAGCCTGCAGACGGCCAAGGTGAAGAACGGTGCCGGTGAGTTCGTCGAGCTGACCCCCGAGTCGGCCGGCAAGACCATCGAGGGTGCGACCGTCAAGGGCACCGGCGACGACCTGAAGCTGGACATCGACTACAACACCAAGACCGCGGGTGCCTACCCGATCGTCCTGGCGACCTACGAGATCGTCTGCACCAAGTACGCCGACGCCGCCAAGGGCAAGGCCATCCAGGGCTTCCTGAAGTACACGTCCTCCGCCGAGGGCCAGTCGAAGCTGAAGGACCTGGGCTACGCGCCGCTGCCGGAGACGGTTCGCGCCAAGGTTGCCGCCTCGGTCGCCAAGATTTCCTGAACCACCGGTTCTGAATCCCTCCGAGACGACAGCGAGCGCGTAGATGGGTGACAACCCCTCCCGCTCGGAGAACTACACCGCCGGCGACCTGAACGTGGCTCCCCGTCACGCTCGGGGCGCCGGCTCTGGTGTATCCCCGAGCAGTCACGAAGAGCCCCCGATTGGCGGGGGCGGTGCCCTGCCGAAGAAGTCCAGGTTCTCGATGGAGACCGGATTCCGCGGCATCTCCACCGCTTCAGGCGCGATGGTGCTGGTCATCATCGTCGCGATCGCCATCTTCCTGATCTCGAAGGCAGTGCCGGCCATCCGGGCCGACCATGAGAACTTCCTGACGTTCAACCGCTGGAGCCCGAACGAGACGGTGCCGGCCTTCGGTATCGCGGTGCTGGCGCTCGGCACGGTCCTCTCGTCGATCATCGCGCTGGTCGTCGCGGTGCCGATCGCGATCGGGATCGCCCTGTTCCTGTCGCACTACGCCCCGAAGCGCCTGGCCACCCCGCTGGGCTTCGTGATCGACCTGCTCGCCGCGGTGCCCAGCGTCGTCTTCGGCCTCTGGGGCCGCGACCTGTTCCAGGAGCCGGTCCGGGACTTCTCGGTCTGGCTGAACCACTACTTCGGCTGGATCCCGATCTTCGGCGGCGAGGGCCCGTTCGGCCAGTCGCTGCTGCTCGGTGGTCTGGTCCTGGCGATCATGGTGCTCCCGATCGTCACCTCCCTCTCGCGTGAGGTCTTCCAGCAGACCCCGGCGATGAACGAGGAGGCCGCGCTGGCTCTCGGCGCGACCAAGTGGGAGATGATCCGCATCTCGGTGCTGCCGTACGGCAAGCCCGGTGTCATCGCCGCGGTCATGCTCGGCCTGGGCCGCGCGCTCGGCGAGACCATCGCGCTGGCGCTGACCCTGGGCATCACGTGGGAGATCTCGTTCAACGTGATCCAGACCGGCGGCAACTCGATCGCGGCGAACATCGCCAACTCCTTCAACGAGGCGAACGACACCGGTCGTGGCGCGCTGATCGCGTCCGGTCTGGTCCTGTTCGCGATCACGCTGATCGTCAACATGACGGCGCGGGCGATCATCTACCGCCGCCGCGAGTTCCGGGACAGTGCAGCATGAGCCTTCTCGATCGGGAGATGCCGGACGTCGTCATGACGCCGGACAACATCCGCAGCAAGAAGTTCCCGCTGGTCCAGAACCTGCTCGTCGCGGTCGCCGCGATCGTGGTCTCGGCCGTCGTGGTGCTCTCCACCGGCATCGGCAACTGGGTGCTGGTGATCGTCCTGGCCGGCGTGCTCTACCTGGTCGGCCTGAACTTCGCCGCCGGTCGGGTGGAGGGCAAGCGCGCCGCCCGTAACCGGATGTGGCAGACGGCCATCTACACCGCCTGCCTGCTGGCCGTGCTGCCGCTCGCCTCGGTCGTCTGGACCCTGATCTCCAAGGGCACCAGCCGGCTCGACGGCGACTTCTTCGGCAGCTCGATGGCGAACATCGGCGCCCGCGACGCGAACGGTGGCGCCTACCACGCCATCATCGGCACCCTGGAGCAGGTCGGCATCGCCACCCTGATCGCAGTGCCGCTCGGCGTGCTCGGCGCGATCTACCTGACCGAGTACGGCAAGGGCAAGTTCGCCGGCGTGATCCGGTTCTTCGTCGACGTCATGACCGGTATCCCGTCGATCGTCGCCGGCCTGTTCGTCCTCTCCTTCTGGGTCCTGATCGTCAGCAAGTGGTTCAACAACGGCAACCCGGAGTACTCGGGCTTCGCGGCCTCGCTCGCGCTGACCGTGCTGATGCTGCCGACCATCGTGCGCTCCACCGAGGAGATGCTGCGCCTGGTGCCGGGGCCGCTCCGGGAGGGTGCGTTCGCGCTCGGCGTTCCGCAGTGGAAGACGATCGTCAGCGTCGTCCTGCCCACCGCGGCGCCCGGCATCGTCACCGGCGTCATGCTCGCCATCGCCCGTGCGGCCGGCGAGACGGCTCCGGTGCTGCTGGTCGCGGGTGGTCTCGCGCGGATCAACTTCGACCCGTTCAGCGGCGGTCAGGCCTCCCTGGCGCTCTACGTGTACCAGCAGGCGGCCGACGCCTCGAAGTACGCCCCGGCCCGGGCCTGGACGGCCGCGCTCACCCTGGTGGCGCTCGTGCTCATCCTGACCATCGCCGCCAAGTTGCTCGCCCGTCGCAACAAGTTGACCCGGTAAAGAAGGACCTCCTATGGCCAAGCGCATCGAAGCGAGCAACGTCTCCTCCTACTACGGCTCCTTCAAGGCGATCGACAACGTCTCGATGACCGTCGAGCCGAAGACGATCACCGCCCTGATCGGCCCGTCCGGCTGCGGCAAGTCGACCTTCCTCCGGTCGATCAACCGCATGCACGAGGTCCTGCCGAACGCGCGGATCGAGGGTCGCCTGACCATCGACGACCAGAACATCTACGACCCGGACGTGGACATCACGGCCGTCCGTCGCATGATCGGCATGGTCTTCCAGCGCCCGAACCCGTTCCCGACGATGTCGATCTACGAGAACGCGGTCGCCGGCCTCAAGCTCAACGGCGTCAAGAAGAAGGCGATCCTCGACGACGCCGCCGAGAAGTCGCTGCGTTCCGCGAACCTGTGGGACGAGGTCAAGGACCGCCTGGACCGGCCGGGCGCCGGCCTCTCCGGCGGTCAGCAGCAGCGTCTCTGCATCGCCCGCACGATCGCGGTCGAGCCCCAGGTCGTGCTGATGGACGAGCCGTGCTCCGCGCTCGACCCGATCTCGACGCTGGCGATCGAGGACCTGATGTTCAAGCTGAAGGACCGCTTCACGATCATCATCGTCACGCACAACATGCAGCAGGCCGCCCGGGTCAGCGACAAGACCGGCTTCTTCTCCATCGACAAGACCGGCGACCCCGGCCGTCTCATCGAGTACGACGACACGCAGAAGATCTTCAGCAACCCGTCGCAGAAGAAGACCGAGGACTACATCACCGGCCGCTTCGGCTGAGCTCGATGGCCTCGCTTCGCTCGGCGGGCATTTCGCCCCTTTGAGCCGTTGCCGAGAGTGCCGAAAAACAACTGCGCTTCGCTGGTCGTTTTTCGGCACTCTCGGCAACGACGGGCGAAATGCGTGCTGGTTCCTGTGGGCGGTCCCCACCCCAACCGGGGGCAGGCCGCCCACCGCCCATTATCCAGCCAAAACGCAAGATCACGGGATCTGCCTGTGGACAGCCCACTGCTGTGGACAACCGCCTAGAGCGACAGCGTGGCGGTGCCGTCCGGGCCGATCTCGACCCGGGGCATCACCGGGTTGGCCGCGTCCCGGTGCGCCGAAGCGGCCACCACGCCGGGGATCGTGCCGCCGGCCGCGATCTGGTTCAGGGTGTGCCGGGTGGGCGGCAGCATCGGCAGGTCCGCCGAGTCCAGCGGGTCGATCCAGGCCGTCCGGTCGGCCTCGCCGGAGACGTCGCGGGCCGCCTGCGACTCCGGCAGCAGCGCCGCGAAGAACCAGGTGTCGAACCGTTTCGGCTCGAACTCCGGGGTGATCCACCGGGCCCACGGCAGCAGCAGGTCGTCGCGCAGCCGCAGCCCCCGCCGATCGAGCAGCTCGGCCATCGTCAGCTCGCGCCGCAGCACCGCCGCCCGGTCCGACTCCCAGGTGGGGTCGTCCGCGTCGGCGACCGTCCGGTCCGGCTCGGCGGCCGCCCCGGCCAGCACCACGCCGGCCTCCTCGAACAGCTCCCGCGCGGCCGCGCCGACCACGGCCCGGGCCTGCTCCTCCGGCACGCCGAGGCGGGCCGCCCAGTCGTCGCGCAGCGTCTCCGGACGGTCCGACGGGTCAACGGCGCCACCGGGGAACGCGTACACGCCGCCGAACGCCATCGACGTCATGCGGCGGAGCACGTACACCTGGAAGCTTTGTCCGGAAGGCCGCAGCAGGACCACCGTGGCGGCCGGGCGGGCCGGCGCGGGCGGCCCGGTGAACTCCCGCGCCCTCTTGATCATCGCGGGTGGAAGTGGCATCGGCTCGGTCACCGCCCGATCCTGCCACCATCCGGCCGTCTCCGATGGCTCCCGGACAGACGCTTTCCTCCGGAGATACGGTATCGATCATGACCGGACAGAACGTTCGCTGGGGAATCCTCGGGCTCGGCGGGATCGCCGACACCTTCGCCGCCGACCTGCCCCTGGTGCCGGGCGCGGAACTGGCCGCGGTCGGCTCGCGCGACCAGGCGACCGCCGACGCCTTCGCCGCGAAGCACGGATTCGCCCGCGCGCACGGCTCCTACGCCGCGCTGGCCGCCGACGACGCCGTGGACGTCGTCTACATCGCCACCCCGCACGCCTACCACCACGCCGGCGCGCTGCTGTGCATCGAGGCCGGCAAGTCCGTGCTGGTCGAGAAGCCGATCACGCTGGATCTGCCGTCCGCCGCCCAGCTGGTCGAGGCCGCCCGCGAGCGCGGCGTCTTCCTGATGGAGGCGATGTGGATGCGCTGCAACCCGGCCATCCGCAAGGCCGCCGAACTGGTCGACGAGGGCGCGATCGGCTGGGTCAGCGCGATCCACGCCGACTTCGGCCTGCAGGGCCCGTTCGGCGCCGAGCACCGCCTGCGCGCCCGCGAGCTCGGCGGCGGCGCCCTGCTCGACCTCGGCGTCTACCCGATCCACCTGGCGCACCTGTTCCTCGGCCTGCCCAGCTCGGTCCAGGCCTGGGCGCACCTCACCCCGGAACGCGTCGACGAGCACACCGGCATCCTGCTCGGCTGGCAGTCCGGCGCGATCGGCGCGCTGACCTGCAGCATCAACGGCAACAGCCGGAACGCGGCGACGATCACCGGCACCGACGGCCGGATCGAGATCCCGCCGGGCTTCATGGTGCCGCGCTCGTTCACCCTGAACCGCCCGGACAAGGCGCCGGAGACCTTCGAGTTCGACTTCCCGGGCAGCGGCTACCAGTTCGAGGCGGCCGAGGTGCAGCGCTGCCTGGCCGCGGGGGAGCTGGAGAGCCCGCTGGTCTCCCAGACCACCACCCTGGAGGTCATGAACCTCCTCGACTCGATTCGCGAACAGATCGGCGTCTTCTACGAGTAGCGCGGGCCCGGCAGGCGATTCTCATCGAAGTTCAAGATCTTTTTTGCCTCGGCTGCGGCCGATAACTGATCGTCGCTCCCGCGGGGACCCTTCCGGGCCTCGCAGGGCGCCGGGGCGCCCAAAACGCGAGGCCCTCCAGGGCGATGTCCGAGGGTGGTTGGGCTCTACCCCAAGATCCGAACCCGTGGGAGTTATCCACACTGCCGGGCCATCCACAGGCCCCGGACACGATCTTGGCGAATCACGCGACAATTACGTCAGAGGCGGTGGCCCCCCTCAGGGAGGGCGGGACCTGCTCTTTACGGGGCCGGGCGCTTTTCCACCTATGGTGCGGGCCAGGGGCACAGCTGGCGTGCCCCAGAGGCACAGCGCGCGGCGCTCAGGGCTGTTCGAGCAGGCGGGGGACAGCCCCTCACGGCCGGCCCGGGCCGCGAGCACGCTCAAGGCCGGCCTGGACCGTGGGCACGCGGGGACAGCCACTCAGGGCCGGCCTGGGCCGTGGGCACGCGGGGCAGCGCTCAGGGCTGGCCAGGACCGTGAGCACGTGGGGGCGGCCCGCACGGCCGGCCAGGACCGCGAGTGCCGGGCCGAGACCAGGCGGCGGTCAGGTGAAGAACCGAGTCAGGCGAAGAGCGGGCGGACTACGAAGTAGAGGACGCAGGCGATCAGGGCGGCCGCGGGGAACGTGGTCACCCAGGCGATCACGATGTTGCCGGCGACGTTCCAGCGGACCGCGCTCAGTCGCTTCGTCGCGCCCACGCCCATGATCGCCGAGGTGATCGTGTGGGTGGTCGAGATCGGGGCGTGCAGGACCCAGGCGTTGAAGTACAGGACCGTGCTGGCGACGGTCTCCGCGGCGAACCCCTCGGCCGGCCCCAGGTCGATGATCTTGCGGCCCAGGGTGCGGATGATGCGCCAGCCGCCGGTGTACGTGCCGATCGCCAGCATCGTCGCGGACGCCCAGTAGACCCACTGCGGGATGTGCGTGGTGTCGCTCTGGTAGCCGCCGCTGTACAGGGCCAGGACCACGATGCCCATCGTCTTCGCGGCGTCCTGGGTGCCGTGGCCGACGGCCATCAGGGCGGCCGAGACGGTCTGTGCGTTGCGGAAGCCGCGGTTCAGCCGGCCGGGGTGCCCCCGCCGGAAGATCCACATGATGGCGACCATCGCGATGAAGCCGAGGATCAGGCCGACGACCGGCGACAGGATCATCGGGATCAGGACCTTCTGGATGATCGTCGCCCACTGGACGGTCCCGATGCCGGCGAACAGGGTGGCGCCGACCAGGCCGCCGAACAGCGCGTGCGACGAGCTGGACGGGAGCCCGAAGTACCAGGTGATCAGGTTCCACACGATCGCGCCGAGCACGCCGGCGAAGACGATGCCGAGGCTGGGGATGCCGACCGGCAGGTGGACCAGGCCCTCACCGACGGTCTGGGCGACCTTGGTGCCGAGGTGGGCGCCGATGAAGTTGCCGACCGCGGCCATCGCCAGGGCCACTCGCGGGGTCAGGGCACGGGTGCTGATGCTGGTCGCGATCGCGTTCGCCGCGTCGTGGAAGCCGTTGGTGTAGTCGAACACCATGGCGGCGACGATCACCGCCAGGACGGCGACGAGTTCCGGGGACAACCTCAGGACTCCTTGACCGCGATGGTCTCGACCGTGTTGGCCACGTGCTCGAACGCGTCGCAGGCCGCCTCCAGCTCGTCGGCGACCTCCTTCATCTTCAGCACGGTGAGCGCGTCGTACTCTCCGGAGAAGAGCCGGACCAGCAGCATCCGGTAGGCGCGGTCACCGTCGTTCTCCAGGCGGTTGATCTCGATCCAATACTCTTCGAGATTCTTCATCGACCGCAGCCGGGGCATCGCGTCCGCGGTGATCTTCGCCTGCTGGTCGAGCACGGTGATCAGCTCGTGCATCTCCCGGGGCAGCGACGGCAGCTCGGTCAGCCCGTACAGGTAGAGCAGGTTGCCGACCGCCTCGAGGTGGTCCATGACGTCGTCCAGCTGGGAGCCGAGCGAGTAGATGTCGGCCCGGTCGAACGGGGTGATGAACGTCGAGTTGATCTTCTTGTACAGCTCGTGCGTGATCGCGTCGCTGTCGTGCTCGACGTCGCTCAGCCGTTCACTGACCGACTGCACGTCCACCCCCGGCAGGGCCAGCTCATTGAGCAGCTCGGTCCCCTTGACCAGGTTGTACGAGGCCTTGCTGAAGAGGTCGTAGAAAATACCCTCGACGGGACGGAATGAGAACTTCACGGCGCGGACCTCGATCGACGGGCTATTCGTTTGATCTCCGACCCGCATGATATCGGTCCCCCGTGGTTCACCCTTCCGTCACGGTGCTGAATCGTGTCCGGGATGCCGCACGTTCGGCCTGGCCAGAGCTGCGCAGGAAGCGCGCGAGCCCGTGCAGGTCAGTGTCGGCGATCACGTCCACGCCGGCGGCCAGCAGCTCGGACCAGACCGCGGCCCGGGCCCGCTTGGCGCCGTCCGGCAGTCCGCTGATCCGGACCGTACGGCCGTCCTGGTGCGCCGCCCGCACCAGCGCGTGCAGCAGATGCCGCTCCTCGGCGGCGATCGGCTCCCGCCCGTCCCAGCCGAACCGGTGTGTCCACGGCTCGCTGAGCACCGGTGCCAGCTCCGCCGGGGCGGATCGGGAGTCCAGGTCGTCGAGGGTGCCGTCGGCGAACGCGTACCGCACCGGCTGGGCGGCGAGCAGGTCCCGGGCGTCCACGATGCCGGTCACCGTCACGGTCACCACGCCCGGCGTCATCTCGCCGCCGGCGCAGTGGCTGAGCAGCGGCGCGTGGTCGCGCAGCTGCTGGTCCAGCATCCGGTAGGCGCGCAGCAGCGACTCGGTGTCCCGGTTCGGCCCGGCGAACTCGACGGCCAGTTGGAACGGCGTGCGCTGGTCCGGCCAGAGCCGCCCGGCGCTGCTCTGCGCGCGGGTGAAGAGCGGCGCCAGCACGAGGCGCCGCAGGGTCCGGCCGGGCCGCGGGGCGCCGGGGCCGAGGAACAGCTCGCCGTGCGGCCCGGGGACGACCCGCACGGTCATGCCGCCCAGTCCGAGCCGCAGCACCGCCGGCAGCGGGTCGTCGAACCGGTCCGTGATCAGCGCGTGTCCGCCGGCGAGGCAGCCGCGGGGCCGGCGGGCGAGGGCGATCGACATGGCCCCGCCCGCGCCGGCGAGTCCGGCCAGGCTGCCGGCGAGAGTTGCCATGTCCTGCACGTGCACCACCCTATTTAGCCTAAAAATACCTTTTATACTGTGGCACAGGTGATACCCGACCCTCGGCATCCCGCGCAGAATTGCGTCATGCCGTCGCCTTCCCCGAGCGAGTTCGAGGTCCACCGGCCGTACCTGACGGCTGTCGCCTTCCGCATGCTCGGCAACCGGGCCGAGGCCGAGGACGCGGTCCAGGAAGCCTGGCTGCGCTTCGCGCCGCAGGATCAAACTCAGATTCGCGACGTACGGGGTTGGCTCACCACCGTCACCGGCCGGATCTGCCTGGACCAGCTCAACTCCGCACGGGTCCGCCGTACGTCCTACCCGGGCGAGTGGCTGCCGGCCTTCGCCGTCGACCCGGATGCCGACCCGGCCGTCCTCGCCGAGCGGGCCGACCAGGTCAGCATCGCGCTGCTGGTGGTGCTGGAGCGGCTCACCCCGGAGCAGCGGGTCGCGTTCGTCCTGCACGACGCGTTCGGCGTGCCGTTCGAGGAGGTGGCGACGGTGCTCGACACGACGCCGGCGGCGGCTCGGCAGCACGCGTCGCGGGGACGCAGGGCGGCGGCCGACGGTGGGATCCGGCACTCGGCGGGGCCGGCTGAGCAGCGGCGGGTGCTGAACGCCTTCCTGATCGCGGCGCAGAGCGGCGACGTCCGTACGCTCGCCTCGGTTCTGGCCCCTGACGTTGTCGCGATCAGCGACGGCGGCGGCGTGGTGCGCGCGGCGTTGCGCCCGATCTTCGGCTCGGACAAGGTGAGCCGCTTCTTCCACGGCCTGCTCAGCCGCCGGCTGGACGACGTGCGCGACATGCGGGTCGAGCCGGTGCTGATCGAGGGCGACGCCGGGATGCTGCTGCGCGGCGTCCGGGGGGACGGCTCCCGGCTGCTTGTGGTGCTCACCGCGGCCGTCGAGGACGGGCGGATCACCGGGCTCTTCGTGCAGCAGAACCCGGCGAAGGTCCTACTGGGTGACCTCGGATAGGTGCTTGCGGTAGTGCGTGGCGAACGGCTCGGTGCCGTCACCGAGCCGGCCCATCAGCAGCGCAGCGGCCGCGTTCGCCTCGACGACCAGGTCCTCCGGGTAGCCGAACAACGCCCGGTGCTCCTCGAACTCGTCCTCGTCGCGCAGCTCGACCAGGCCGGTCTCACGCCGCCGGACCACGTCCAGGTCCAGGTCGATGATGTGGACCGTGTCACCCTCCCAGCGCGCCGGGGTGGTGATGTCGCAGTAGACCTCACTGGTCCGCGGCGGCGGGTTGAACATCCCGGTCCACCACGCGTGATGCGGGACGAGCAGGACGAACGGGATCTGCTCGACGGACGGCCGGCCGTGGTAGACCGAGGCCGTGCCGTGCGTCACGCCGACCCAGATGCCCAGGTCGTCCTCGGCCAGGCGGCGGGCCGGATAGTCACGATGGGCGGAGCCGTCGTACTTGGTGTAGATGACCCGGACCATCTCGCTCGGCATGGGTGCACCCTAACGGTGACCCGGATATGTCGGTGGTGCCGGGTACGGTTCCTGCGTGCCCGCAGCTACCAAGAAGAAGGCGTCCGCCGAACAACTCCTCGCCGCCGCGGTCGGCGCCGTCCCCGGGGGCTCCGCGCGCCCAGGTCAGCAGGCCATGGTCGCCGCGATCGAGAAGGCCATCCGGGATCGTGAGCACCTGCTCGTGCAGGCCGGCACGGGCACCGGGAAGAGCCTGGGATATCTCACCCCCGCGTTGCTCGTCGAGGGCCCGGTGGTGGTCTCCACGGCCACCCTCGCCCTGCAGAACCAGCTGGTCGAGCACGACCTGCCCCGGCTGGCCACGGCGGTCGAGCCGGTGCTCGGGCGCAAGCCGACGTTCGCCGTGCTCAAGGGCCGGCACCACTACCTCTGCATGGCCAAGCTGGAGCACGTCGACGAGGAGGCGCCCACCGACACGCTCTTCGACGACGCGCCCGCGCCCAAGGCCGGCCAGTGGCTGGGCGAGGCGGGCCGGATCGGCAAGCAGGTCGTCCGGATCCGGAAGTGGGCCGACAAGACCCAGACCGGTGACCGCGACGAGCTCGACCCGGGCGTCGACGAGACGGCCTGGCGCTCGGTCTCGATGCCGGCGCGGGACTGCGTCGGCGCGGCGCGCTGCCCCTACGGCCAGGAGTGCTTCGCCGAGGCGTCCCGGGTGCGGGCCCGCGAGGCCGACATCGTGGTCACCAACCACAGTCTGCTCGCCGTCGACATGCTCTCCGAGCGGCACATCATCCCGCCGCACAAGCTGCTCGTCGTCGACGAGGCGCACGAGCTCGCCGAGCGGGTCTCCTCGGCCTCCCAGGCCGAGCTCACGCCGGAGGCGATCGAGCGGGCCGGCCGGCGCTCCCGCACGCTGATCCCGCCGGCCGCCTCCGAGGCGCTGGCCGAGGCCGCCGACGCGCTCACCATCGGCCTCGCCGACGTGCCGGCCGGGCGGATCACCGACGGGCTGCCCGACGGGCTGCGCCAGGCGGTCGCGCTGCTGGAGACGGCGACCCGGGCCGGGCTCACCGGGATCGGCGAGGTCAAGAGCGACGACCCCGATCCGGTCCGGAAACAGCAGGCCAAGGCGGTCCTGGACGAACTGTCGACGACCGCCCAGCGGTTGCTCGAGGAGGACGACTTCGACGTCGCCTGGGTGGAGAAGTCCGAGATCGGCGCCGGCCGCCGGGCACTCGTCGTCGCGCCGCTCTCCGTGCACGGCACGCTCGCCCAGGCGCTCTACGAGGACCGGACGGTGGTGGCCGCCTCGGCGACGCTGACCCTGGGCGGCCGCTTCGACACCGTCGCCCGGTCGCTGGGCCTGCCGGTGGCGGCGACCCAGGGGGATGCTCCGGCCTCCGGTGACGGCTGGACGTCGCTCGACGTCGGCTCCCCGTTCGATTACCCCAAACAGGGCATTCTGTACGTGGCCGCGCACCTGCCCCGGCCGATGGCGTCCGGTCTGCCCGACGCCGCCGGGGAGGAACTGCTCAAGCTGGTGCAGGCGCTCGGCGGGCGCACCCTCGGGCTCTTCTCCTCGCGCAAGGCGGCCACCCAGGCCGCCGAGCTGCTGCGCGCCCGGACCGACCTGCCGATCCTGCTCCAGGGCGACGAGACGCTGCCGATCCTGGTCCGCAAGTTCCGGGAGGACAAGAACAGCTGCCTGTTCGGCGTGATGTCGCTCTGGCAGGGCGTGGACGTGCCCGGCGACGCGTGCCAGCTGGTGGTCATCGACCGGCTGCCGTTCCCGCGGCCGGACGAGCCGCTCGCCGCGGCCCGCTCGGCCGCCGCCGACGCGGCCCGGCCGGGCTCCGGCTTCGTGTCGGTGAGCGTGCCGATCGCGGCGATCCGCCTGGCGCAGGGCGTCGGCCGGCTGATCCGGTCGACCGGCGACAAGGGCGTGGTGGCGGTGCTCGACTCCCGGCTGGAGACGGCCCGGGGCTACGGGGCGTTCCTGCGGAACTCGCTGCCCCCGTTCTGGTACACGACCCGCTCCGAGGTCGCGATGGGTGCGCTGACCCGGCTGGCCGGCTCATGAGACTGATCTCGTGCACGTTCCTGGTCGCCCCCGGCGGGTCGCTGCTGCTGCAGCTGCGCGACGACCGGGCGCCCTACTACCCGAACGTCTGGGGGCTGCCCGGCGGGTCGGTCGAGCCGGGGGAGACCCCGATCGAGGCGGCCGCGCGGGAGCTGCTGGAGGAGACGAGCCTGCGGGCCGACGGGCCGCTGCGGTTGTTCGAGCGGCAGGAGCTGCCGGCCGAGGGGCGGGTCAAGCACTACTTCGTCGGCCGCACCACCGCCACGCAGGCGGACGTGGTGCTCGGCGAGGGTGCCGCGATGCTGTTCGTCCCGGCCGCCGAGGTGCTGGACCGGCCGTTCACCCCGGGCAGCGCCGAGGTGATCGCCCGGTTCCTCAGCTCGCCGGAGTACCAGGCGGCCATCACCGGCTCGTAGGCCACTCGTGTCACCATGGCTGCCGTGACGGGGCCGGGGATGGGGTTCGAGGTCGCCGGGGCTGCGCGGAAGCGCCGGCGCCGGTGGATCGGCGCGGTCGTCGCCGGTTGGATCGTGGTGCTGGCGCTGCTGTCCTGGTGGTCGATCCGCAACGACCCGGCGACCGTGCCCGAGCAGCGCGACGTCAGGCAGGCCATGCCGGCGCTGCGGACGGCGGCCGGGGTGCTGCTGGACGCGGCCACGCGCGCGGGTGTGCCGTCCAGGAACGAGGGCGCCGACGGCGTGCCCGCCGACGGCCTGCCGTGGGCGGTGCGGCTGGGCGCGATCCGGACCGCCAGCTGCCCGCTGACGCCCGTCCGGGAGGGCGTGGACGTGAGCCGTGACGTGTTCCTCTACGTGCCGCAGGGCCTGGCCCGGGCCGCGCTCGGGCGGGTCGCCGGGATCCTGCCGGAGAGCTACCGGGCCGGCGTGGTGGCCGCGCGGGTCGGCACGACGCTGTCGTTGTTCGCGGATGCCGGCGACTTCATCGCGATCGACGCCGACGCGAAGGCCGACGACCAGGTGCTGACGTTGTCGGCGTCGACCGGCTGCCGGCCGGGCCCGGCCGACCTCGGGAGCGATCCGGCCGCGGGTCCGGCGCCGGCGACCCTGACCGGGACGGTGCGGGCGCTCGGCGGGCCGGCCGGCGCGGCGGTGTCGGCGCAGGTGGTGGCGTGTGCCGCGGGCGGATCGGCGGCGACCTGGGAGGCGACCGCCGGGGCGAGCGGGGACGGGCCGCGGGGAGTGCCGGCCGGGGTGACGCCGGTGTGGGCCGGGGCGGGCGGCTGGGCGTACCGAATCGGCTCTGAATCTTTTGTCGTTGCCGACAGCGGCGAGAACCTGCAGGTCAGCGTGACCACCGCCTGCGGTCAGTAGACGAGGGCCTGCGCGCCCTCGGTCATGATCTCCTCGACGAAGACGGCGGCGCCGGCGATCCGGATGCCCGGCAGGATGTCGTCCGGGCCGATGTTCCGCCGAGCCGCGCACTGCGTGCACGCGGTGATCCGGCCCGCCTCGAGCAGGACTTCGATCAGGTCGGGCAGCGGCGCGGCGTGCGGGAGCTCGAACTCGGCGGCGCGGCCGGGCAGGGCGAACCAGGTGGACTCGCCGGTCAGCCAGAACGACACGTCGACCCCGGCCGTGGCGGCGGTCGTCGCGACGTTGAAGGCCTGGTTGCAGCGTTCTGGGGCGTCCGCGCCCGCGGTGGCCTTGACGACCAGCAAACGTGCCATAGCGGCCAGCATAAGATGGGCCGGTCATGGTTACAGAGATCGGGTTCGTGAGCCTGCTGGTCGCCGGGATGGGCGCGCTGGCGGGCGGTTTCGGCTATTTGGCGATGCGTATTTCGAGGGGGCGTTGGTGAGCAGCGAGACGGAGAACCCACTGGGCCCGCCGCCGTGGATGAACGCCCCGCCGGTCGACGCCTACCCCTACGAGGACACCCACGACCTGCGGGTCGGTCCGGACCTGCACCACTCGCTGCTCGGGCTGCTGCCGTTCGTCGGCCTGTGGCGCGGTCGCGGGCAGGGCGGCTTCCCGGCGGAGGAGGACTACAACTTCGCCCAGGAGATCCGGATCAGCCACGACGGGCGGGACTTCCTGCGCTTCGAGTCGCGGGCCTGGCTGCTCGACGACGAGTCGAAGTCGCTCGGGCAGGCGCTGACCGAGTCCGGCTTCTGGCGTCCGGTGCTGAAGGACGGGCAGCCCGGCGACGAGATGGAAGCCACGATGATCCGGCCGGACGGCGTCGCCGAGCTGTACCTGGGGAAGGCCGCCAGCACGCGGCTGGAGATGGGCACCGACGCGGTGGCGTACACGCCGTCCGGGCTGCACGTGACCGGCGGGCACCGGCTGTTCGGCGTGGTCGAGGGGGCGCTGCTCTACGCGCACGAGATCTCGATCGACAACAGTGATCTGACGCCGCACATGTCGGCGCGGCTGCTGCGTATCGGCGGCTGACCGCGAGGGCGACGGGGTGGCGGGTCGTCAGAAGCCGAGGAGCTCCAGCAACCGGGGCGTCCACGGCGACCGGGCCCGCCGCACCCCGTCCAGCGACACCACCTCGGCCAGCCCGCGCAGGGACGACGACAGCCAGATCGTGTCGGCCGCGGCCAGCTCCGGCAGTGTGATCATGCGCTGGACCGGCCGCAGGCCCACCGACGGCGCCACCGACAGCAGGTGGGCCGCGGTGATCCCGGGCAGGATCCCGGCCCGCTCCCACGGGACCGTGGCCAGCTCGTCGCCGGTCAGCCAGACGATCGACGAGGTGGGGCCCTCCAGCGCGTACCCCTCGGTGGAGAGCCAGACCACGTCGTCGGCGTGCTGCCGCGCCGCCCAGCGCCGGGCCGCGAAGTTGCTCGCGTAGGACAGTGACTTGGCGGCGGACAGCGACCACGGCGGGCGGTGCCCCGCGGTGACCCCGAGGTCGGCGCTGAGCACCCGGATCCCGTCCCGGCGTTCCCGCAGCACCGACGCGGGGATCTCGGAGACGCCGGTGTGCAGCAGGTTCCGGGTGTAGATGATTCTCATCGCACCGACTTGTCCGGCAAAGGCCGACAACTCGGGTGTGGGTGGTGCGGGCAGGTCGAGCAGGGCGGCGGATCGGGCCAGGCGCTCCAGGTGCTCGGCCAGGAGCCACGGGCCGGACGGGCGCAGGTGCAGGGTCTCGAACACCCCGTCGCCGAGGAGGTCGGCCGGGTCCACCAGGATCTGCTCGTTCATCAACTTGAAACTAGCGAACTATGCTCGTGGGGTGCCCGCCACTTCACTTGCCGCCATGCTCCGGGAGCGCGGCCTGCGGCTCACCCCGCAGCGTCAGCTGATCCTCGAAGCGGTGCACGAGCTCGGCCACGCGACCCCCGAAACGGTGCACAACGCGGTCCGGGAGCGGGTCGCCGGGGTGAACATCACCACGGTGTACCGGACGCTGGAGCTGCTGGAAGAGCTCGGCCTGGTCAATCACACCCACCTCTCGCACGGCTCGCCGACCTACCACGCGGCCGGCGATCATCAGCACGTGCACCTGGTGTGCCGTTCCTGCGGGTCGATCGAGGAGATGGACCCGGCGGTGCTGCTCCCGGTCTGCGACCGGCTGCTCGAGGAACGGGATTTCCGGGTCGACGTGGGGCACGTCTCCCTTTTCGGTGTCTGTGGCAAATGCAAGGAGTCGGCGTGACCGTGGTGATGGTCGATGATCTCGACCCGGGTTCGGCTGACGCGGGGGTGCCGGCGCATTTCGGCGACCCGATGAAGGAGCAGCGCCTCCTGGAGACCGCGGTCGGCCTGGTCGACCGGTCGAACCGGGACGTGCTCGCGGTGCCGGGCGAGGAGCGCGCGAGCTGGCTGCACACGCTGACCACCCAGCACCTCTCCGACCTCACCGCGAATCAGGGCAGTGAGCTGCTGGTCCTCTCCCCGCACGGGCACGTGGAGCAGCACGCCTTCGTCACCGAGGACGGCACGACGGCGTGGCTCGACACCGAGCCGGGCGCCGGTGCCGGCCTGCTGAAGTACCTGACGATGATGCGCTTCTTCACCAAGGTGGAGCCGCGCGACGCGACGTCCGAGATCGCGGTGCTGTCGCTGGTCGGGCCGGGCGCCGCCGACCTCTTCCCCGACCTGGCGAAACCCCGGGTGGGCGCGGTGCCGGGTCCGAAGTTCGCCGCCGGGTCCGTGCCACCCGAGGCCACGGCGCTCTATTCGGTACGGGCGTTCGAGGGCGGCCTGGCCCGTCGGGTCCCGCTCGGGGTCGACCTGCTGATCCCGCGGCACGCGAAGACGTCCGTGATCGAGAAGCTGGGCGTCCCCCGGGCCGGCCTGTGGGCCTATGAGGCGATCCGTGTCGCCGCCCGCACCCCGCGCCTCGGTCACGAGACCGACCACAAGACCATCCCCGCCGAGGCGGACTTCCAGGCGGCCGCCGTGCACCTGGACAAGGGCTGCTACCGCGGGCAGGAGACGATCGCCCGGGTGCACCACCTCGGCCGGCCGCCGCGCCGGCTGGTGCTGCTGCACCTGGACGGGATCGCCACCGATCACCCGCCGGTGCACGGGACTCCGGTGGAGCTGGACGGGCGGGCGGTCGGGTTCATCGGGACCGGGGTGCGGCATCACGAGCTGGGGGTGGTCGCGCTGGCCGTGCTGAAGCGGAACGTGGCCGACGACGCGCGCCTGATCGTGGGGGAGTCGGCGGCGGCGATCGACGCCTGACGAGGGCGGGCGGGGCTTCACGCCGTACGTCGAAAGCGGTTTCGGTTTTCTGCGCCGCGGGCGCGGTGGCAGGATGACCGGCATGACCGGGACCTTGATCACCGTCGCCCCGACCGGCGCGGAGAGCAGCAAGGCGGACGTGCCGGCTCTGCCAGTGACCCTGGACGAGCTGGTTTCGACCGCGAAGGAGTGCGAGGCGCTCGGCGCCTCGATCATCCACGTGCACATCCGGGACGCGGATGCCCGCCCGACCCTCGACCAGGGGCGGCTGCGGGCCACGGTGACGGCGTTGCGCGAGTCGACCGGGCTGATCGTTCAGCTCTCCTCGGGCGGCGCGGTGACCGATCCGGAGAACGACCGGCTGGCCGTGCTGGACGCCGGCCCGGAGATGGCCTCCTGCACGATGGGGACGGTCAACTTCGGCGACGACGTCTTCATGAACCGCTGGGACTTCATCGTCGACCTGCACACCCGGATGCAGGACAAGAGCGTCGTCCCGGAGTACGAGATCTTCGACCTGGGCCAGCTCACCACCCTGCAGCGGCTGCTCAGCCGGCACGGGCTGCCGTTCGGCGGGCACGTGCACCTGGACCTGGTGATGGGCGTGCCCGGCGGGATGCCCGGCACCGCGGCCGCGCTCGTCGCGTGCGAGCAGGTGATCCGGGACCTGCCGGCGGGTACCACGTTCTCGGCGACCGGCATCGGGCGCAGCACGATCCCGGTGATCCTGGCGTCGCTGTCGGCCGGCGGTCACCTGCGGGTCGGGATGGAGGACACCGTGACGTACGCGAAGGGTCGCCCCGTCGAGTCGAACATGCAGCTGGTGGCCCGCGCGGTCGGCTTCGCGCAGCTGGCCCAGCGCCCGCCGCTGACCCCGGCCCAGGCCCGTGAGCTGCTCGGGGTGCCGGCCCGATGACCGTGGTGGCGGAAGTGGTTCGCTCCGGGTTTGTGGAGAGCGTGCACCACGGGGTCGTCGCGTTCAGTGACGGGACCGGCGTCGGGGACGGCGCGAGCCCGTTCTTCCCCCGCTCGTCGAACAAGCCGTTGCAGACGGTCGGCATGCTGCGCAGCGGACTCGTGCCGCGCGAGGCGGCCGACCTCGCCCTGATCAGCGCCAGCCACGACGGCGAGCCGTTCCACGTCGAGCGGGTCACCGCCATGCTGGCCGCGGCCGGGCTCGGTCCGGAGGCGCTGCGCTGCCCCGCCGACCTGCCACTCAGCGACGCCGTCCGGGAGGCGCACCTGCGGGCCGGCGGTGCGGCCGAGCCGATTCTGATGAACTGTTCCGGCAAGCACGCCGGGATGCTCGCGACGTGTGTGGCGAACGGGTGGGACCTGGAGTCGTACCTGGACCCGAAGCACCCGCTGCAGGTGGCGCTGGCCGACGCGGTCAGCGAGCTGGCCGGTGAGCCGATCGCCGCGGCCGGGGTGGACGGTTGCGGCGCCCCGGTGCTGGCGATCTCGCCGACCGCGCTGGCCCGGGCATTCCTGCGGCTGGTCGACGCCGCGCCGGGCACGCCCGAGCGGCGGGTGGCCGACGCGATGCGGGCGCGCCCGGAGCTGGTCGCCGGCACCGGGTCGGCGGACACCATCCTGATGCGGGCGGTGCCGGGCCTGCTGGTCAAGCGCGGTGCGGACGGCGTGGTCGCGGCGGCCGTGCCGGGTGTCGCCGGGATCGCCCTGAAGATCTCCGACGGCGCGGCCCGGGCGCGGGTCCCGGTGCTGTTGGCGGCGCTGCGCCGGCTGGGGGTCACGCCACCGGTGCTGGACGAGCCGGTGCTCGGTGGCGGGCGCGTGGTCGGCGAGGTGCGCGCGATCTTCTAGGGGTGACCCTGAGTTCTCTCCGGGTGACGCGCTTCACGCTAGCTCCTGCTAGCACTTTGCTTGCAGGAGCTAGCACTCCGGGCTAACTTTGGGTCATGGCCAACAAGGACCTGCCGCAGGACATCGGAACCTTCATCCGCGACCTGAGGCAGACCGCGAAGATCTCGTTGCGGCAGCTTGCCGACAAGGCGGGGGTGAGCAACCCCTACCTCAGCCAGATCGAGCGTGGCCTGCGTAAGCCGAGCGCCGAGGTGCTGCAGCAGATCGCCAGCGCCTTGCGTGTGTCGACGCCCGCGATGTATTTGCGGGCCGGACTGCTCGATGGCGAGGGCCAGCAGGGTGTGCTGGCGGCCATCGCGGTCGACCCGGAGCTCACGATCGCGCAGAAGCAGTCCCTGTCGCAGATCTACGAGACGTTCCGTAACGAGAACGCTCGGAACGCGCCGGTTCCCGACGAGCCCGCACCCATGACAGACCCCTCGGAAGAGGAAGAGCTGTTGAAACAGGCCGTGCTCGCCCAGGAGAACGGCGCACCCCGGACCACCCCGATCGCCGAGGAGACGAAATGACCGAGCAGACCAAGACCAAGATCCCGACCCCGCTGTACGCCGCGGCCGGCGCCGGTGACCTCGCCTACCAGCAGCTGCGCAAGCTGCCGGCCGTGCTCACCGAGCTGAGCGACCGCGCCGTCGCCTCGCTGCGCACCGCCAACGTGCAGGCCGGCGAGCTGCAGAAGAAGGCCGCCACCACGGACTTCGACGCGATCCGCAGCAACGCCACCACCGCGGCCACCGCGTTCGCGCAGGTCGCCCAGGAGCGCGCGGTGGCGGCGTACACCGCCCTCGTCGCCCGTGGCGAGAAGGTCGTCGGCACCGGCATCGTCGAGTCCGCCGATGTGGTGAACGCCGACATCGAGGCCACCGAGGCGCCGAAGGCCGTCGAGGCCGCGATCGAGGAGGCCCAGGCGGTCGAGTCCGCCGAGGCCACGCCGAAGCCGCGCAAGCGGGTCAAGCCGGCCACCGCGCCGAAGTCGGCCGAGTAACAGTTCGACATGATCCGCGGGCCCCGGCAACGCCGGGGCCCGCGGCATAGAATTCCCGGCATGGTTCTCTCCGCGCCGATCTTCATCGACGACGTCCAGTACTACGTCCAGAACCTGATCATGATCGCCGCCCTGATCCTGGAGACGGTGGCGTTCGTGCACTGCCTGACTCAGCGTGGCCCGGCCTTCCAGGCCCTCGGCACGCTGCCGAAAGGCGCCTGGGCGGCGATCCTCGGCGTCTGCATCCTCTTCACGTACCTGGGTCGCGGTGCGCTCGGCATCGGCCTGTTCGGCATGATCGGCATCGCCGCGGCGCTGGTGTACCTGCTCGACGTCCGGCCCGGCCTCAAGGACATCGCCGACGGCAAGGGCTTCTGGTGATCCGTCGGTGAGGGGTCGCTTCGGCGCGCCGCCGCCGGACGGCGGGCCCCGCTCCCAGCGCTCCGACCGGACCGGGCCGCGCTCCGGTCGCCCTACGCTGCCGGGTTCGGCCACCGAGCTGGTCACCCTCGCTTCCGGGGTACGGGTGGAGCAGCTCACCACCGGCACCGGCGAGCCGCGGACGGTCTTCGCCCACGGGCTGGCCGGCGACATCGCGAGCACCCGTCCGCTCGGCAGTGCGGTCCTCGGCCGCCGGACGTTCTTCCAGTTCCGCGGGCACGGCCGCTCCGACGCGCCGCCCGGCCCGTGGAGCTTCGGCGACCTCGCCACCGACCTGCGCGGCGTCGCCGACCTGGCCGGCGCGACCCGGGCCCTCGGCGTGAGCATGGGCGCCGGCGCGCTGTGCCGCCTGCTCGCCGACACCCCGGACCGCTTCGACCGGATCGTCCTCTACCTGCCCGCCCCGCTCGACGGCCGCCGCCCCGCCGCCGCCGTGCAGCGCCTCGACCGGCTGCTCGCCTCCGTCGAGTCCGGCGAGGCCGCGATGATCGCCGACGCGGTCGAGGCGGAGCTGCCACCCTCGGTCCGGAACACCCCGGCCGGCTGGAGCTACCTGCGGCAGCGGGTGGAGCAACTGCAGCGCGAGGGGCTGGCCCCAGAGCTGGCGACGCTCTGGACCGATCCGGCCGTCCCGGACGAGTCGCTGCTCAAGGCGTTCCGGGGGCGGGCGCTGATCCTGGGCTGCCGGGACGACGAGATCCATCCGGTGTCGTGGGCGGAGCGGCTGGCCGGGTTGCTCGGCGCTGACCTGCACGTCTACGACCGCCCGTCGGTCCTGTGGACGGACCGGACCGACCTGCGCGACCGCATCTCAACCTTCCTGAACGACTAGCCCCACCCCTCGCGGCACCCACCCCTCGCGGTGCCCGCGCTTGGCAGCGCCCGCGCTCTGCGGCGCCCGCGCTTGGCAGCGCCCGCGCTCTGCGGCGCCCGCGCTTGGCAGCGCCCGCGCTTGGCAGCGCCCGCGCTTGGCAGCGCCCCGGCGCCGCATCCCATCGCGACCCGCACCCGAAAGCCTGGCGGGCGTTGCCTCGGGGAGCCGCCGAGGCGGTTCACGAGCCGAAACCTGGCGCACGGCTTCGGGCCGGCTTCGGGCCGGATGCGGGCTTTGGCGGGATGGCCGAAAGGATGAGGGGCTTATGCCAGCCTTTAGGCCGTTCGTGTCCGAAAACCGTAACTTTTCGCGCTCTTGGGCGATGCTTCTGATGTGCGATTGTCCCCTAAATCCGTTTTTATCGGTCTTGTAGCGATCGGACTGCCCTTCGCGGTCGTGGTCGGCTGGGCGATGGGCACACCCGTCGTGCGTACCGACTCGGCGCTCGACTCCGGCGGCGCCGGTGGCAGCGGCGGTCTCGGCGTCGCCCCCGGCCGGACCAGGCCCGCCACCGCCGGATACGCCGGGCGGCCGGCTGACGCGGGGCCCTCACCGGTCGTGGTCGTCAGCAGCACGGTGATCACCAAGACCGTGACGGTGGCCGCTTCGGCGCCCCCGGCCACCGTGCCGACCTCGTCCCCGCCGCCGATCCTGAGCATGCCGCCGGTACCCACGCCGACCCAGGTCACCGGCCCGCCGGACCCGACCCCGACGCCGTCCGAGACCCTCGCCCCAA
This sequence comes from Actinoplanes sp. L3-i22, assembly GCF_019704555.1. NCBI lineage: Bacteria > Bacillati > Actinomycetota > Actinomycetes > Micromonosporales > Micromonosporaceae > Actinoplanes > Actinoplanes sp. L3-i22. The sequence goes on along the minus strand of NZ_AP024745.1, from coordinate 11,474,461 downwards.
CCGCAAGTGACGCCCCCTCCGCCGGACCGATCTCCGGCTCCTGACCCAGACGGCCGAGCAACGCGCCCCGGCGAGGCCGGCGGCGCGGCGCGGCGCAGGTGGGCGGCGCGGCGCAGGTGGGCGGCGCGGCGCAGGTGGGCGGCGCGGCGCAGGTGGGCGGCGCGGCGCAGGTGGGCGGCGCGGCGCAGGTGGGGCGAAGCGCCCGCGAGGCTGGGCCGTGCGGCCGGACGTTGCGGCCCGGCGTGGCAGCGCGGCGAGTTGTGGCCGGGCGACGCGACAGTGCGGGCGCGGTGTGGCCGGGCGGCTGGGCGCCGCGGTGTGGCCGGGCGGCGCGACAGCGCGGGCATGGTGTGGCCGGGCGGCTGGGCGTCGCCGGGCCGGTAGCGGGGATCAATGCGTGGAACGCGCCGCGCCAGGACATGCCGGACGAGACACGCACCACTAAGCTCGCGGTTCGTGAAGGAAGATCAGAATCGGCCGCTGACCGCCGTCCGCCAATTCGTGACCGGGGCCGGGCTGCTCGGCCGTGGGCTCGGCCTGGTTCTGCGTAGTCCCCGGCTGCTCGGCCTGGGGCTGCTCCCGGCGCTGATCTCCGGGGTGCTCTACACGATCGGCCTGGTCCTGCTGGTCCGGTTCCTGCCGCAGCTGTCCGAGCGGGTCACCTGGTTCGCCGGCGGCTGGTCCGGCTTCTGGCGGGACTTCGTCGAGGTGCTGGCCGGCGCCGGCCTGGTCGGGCTGGCGCTGCTGCTGGGCGTGCTGACCTTCACGGCGGTGACGCTGCTGATCGGGGATCCGTTCTACGAGAAGATCTCCGAGCTGGTCGAGGACCGGTTCGGCGGCGTGCCCGACGCGGTCGAGGTGAGTTTCTGGGCGTCGTTGCGCCGCAGCCTGGCCGACTCGTTGCGCCTGATCGGCCTGTCGATCCTGGCCGGCATCCCGCTCTTCCTGCTCGGTTTCCTGCCGCTGGTCGGCCAGACGGTGATCCCGGTGCTGGCCGGCGCGGTCGGCGGCTGGCTGCTCGCGCTGGAGCTGACCGGCGTCCCGTTCCAGCGGCGCGGCCAGCGTCTGCGGCACCGCCGCGTGGCGCTCGCCGGGAACGTGCCGCTCACCCTCGGCTTCGGCGTCGCGGTGTTCTGCACGTTCCTGATCCCGCTCGGCGCGATCTTCCTGATGCCCGCGGCGATCGCCGGCGCCACCCTGCTGTCACGCCGGGTCCTCGGCCGCCCCATCGAGATCACCACGGTCAGCTCGCTCTAGATCAAGATCAAATTCGGGAAATTCCGGTCCTACGCTGCGGCCAATAACTGATCGTCGCTCCCGCGGGGACCCTTCCGGGCTTCGCAGGGCGCTGGCGCGCCCTGAACGCGAAGCCCTCCAGGGCGACGTCCGAGGGTGGTTGCGGTCAAAAGGACCCACGCCGGCCAGCCGCCACTCCCGGCCCAGCCGCGCCTCCCGCCCCGCTGGGGTGCGCTTGAGTAAGGGGAAAGGCGTTGACGGTCCGGGTGGGGCGTGCGTTGCTGGTGACCGTTCGGATGGCCGGCATGGGGAGGGTGAGATGAAGGTCGAGCTGGTTGAAGGGGACATCACCGGCCAGCGCGTGGACGTGATCGTCAACGCCGCCAACTCCTCGCTGCTCGGCGGCGGCGGGGTGGACGGGGCGATCCACCGCAAGGGCGGCCCGGAGATCCTCGCCGAGACCCGGATGCTGCGGGCCTCGAAGTACGGCCGGGGGCTGCCCACCGGGCAGGCCGTCCCGACCACCGCCGGCCGGTTGCCGGCCCGCTGGGTGGTGCACACCGTCGGGCCGGTCTTCAGCGCTACCGAGGACCGCTCCGAGCTGCTGCGATCCTGCTATGCCAACTCGTTGCGGGTCGCCGACGAGCTGGGTGCGGCGAGTATCGCGTTCCCGCTGATCTCGGCCGGGATCTACCGCTGGCCGGTCGACGACGCGGTCCGGCAGGCGCTGGACGTGCTGCGCGCCGCCGAGCCCGAGCACCTGCGGACGGCCAGCCTGGTGCTGTTCGGCCCGGAGGTCGCGGCCACGGCCCGTACCGTCGCGGGTCTGTGAAAAGCGGAAGCGCGGGCACCGGTCGTACCGTCGCGGGTTGAGGGTCTTAAAAGATCTTCAAGCGGAATCGCGGACGATGAGCTCGGTCGGGAGCACCAGCGACTCCGGCACCTCGGACTCTCCGCTGATCAGCCGCAGCATCTGCCGGGCGAGCGTCTGGCCGATCTCGCCGATCGGCTGCCGGACCGTGGTGAGCGGCGGATCGCTGTACCGGCTGATGTCGAAGTCGTCGAAGCCGATCACCGCGACGTCCGACGGGACGCGGCGCCCGGCCTCCCGCAGGGCCAGCAGCGCGCCGTGCGCCATCAGGTCGGACGCGACGAAGACGGCGTCCAGCCCGGGGTCCCGGTCGAGCAGCGCGCGCATCGCGGCGATCCCGGACTCGCGGGTGAAGTCGCCGATCTCCACGGTCGCCGGCAGCCCGGCCGCGCTCAGCGTGTCGGTGTAGCCGGCCAGCCGCTCGATCCCGGCGACCATGTCCTGCGGGCCGGCGATGGTGGCGATCCGCTGCCGCCCGCCGGTGATCAGGTGCCGGAGCGCGGCGGCCACCCCACCGGCGTGGTCGACGTCGACGTAGGGCACCGGCGGCTCGGCGGTCATCGGGCGGCCGCTGCAGATCACCGGGATGCCACGCCGGGCGAGCATGCCGGGCAGCGGGTCGGCGCCGTGGATCGAGGCGAACATGACGCCGTCGACGTGACCGGCGACCGCGTAGCGCTCGACCCGGTGATGGCCGGCCTCGGAGCCGGTCATCATCAGCACGAGCTGCTTGTCGGCGGCTTCCAGCTCCATGCCGACCCCGCGGATGATCGCCGGGAAGAACAGGTCGTCGGAGAAGACCCGGTTCGCCGTCTCCGGCAGGATCAGCGCGACCGAGTCGGTCCGCTGCGTGACCAGGCTGCGGGCGGCCTGGTTGGGCACGTACCCCAACTCCTCGACGGCGCGGTTGACCGCCTCCCGGATGGCGACGGCCACCGTGGTGGAGCCGTTGACGACGCGGGAAACGGTCGCGCGGGACACCCCGGCGCGCCGGGCCACCGCTTCCAGGGTGGGCCGCTCCCGCGTCGTCACAAACTGCTCCTAAATCCGGGTCACTCCAGGCCGTTGCGCCGGATCACCTCGCGGTACCACTTCGCGCTGTCCTTGAGCACGCGCTGCTGCGTCGTGTAGTCGACGTGCACGATACCGAAGCGCTTACGGTAGCCCTCGGCCCATTCGAAGTTGTCCATCAGCGACCACAGGAAGTATCCCCGCAGATCGACACCGGCGGCCAGTGCGTCGTAGCAGGCGCGCAGGTGACCGTCGACGTAGTCGATCCGGCGGGTGTCGGCGACCTCGCCGGTGGGGCCGGGGCCGTCCGGGAACGCCGCGCCGTTCTCGGTGATCATCAGCGGGGTGCCCGGGTAGTCCTGGTGGATCCGGGTGAGCAGGCGGGTGAGCGCGGCCGGCTCGATCGGCCAGTTCATGTCGGTGACCGGGCCGACCGGCGGGCGGAACGCGATGCCCTCGCTGCCCGGGTAGGACAGGTCGCCGGGCGCGCCCGGCTTGGCCGACACGTACGCCGGGTTGTAGAAGTTGATCCCCAGCACGTCGAGCGGCTGGTTGATGATCGCCAGGTCGCCGTCCCGCAGCCAGGACAGGTCGGTCAGCCGGGCGATGTGCTCGAGCACGTCCGCCGGGTACTCCCCGCGCAGCAGCGGGTCGAAGAAGATCCGGTTGGCCAGCCCGTCGATCAGCCGGGCGGCGTCCCGGTCGGCCTCGCGCTCCGGGTCCACCGGGTAGACCTCGCACGGGTTCAGCGTGATGCTGATCCGCTGCGCGCCGGCCGCCCGCAGCGCCTGCGCGGCCAGGCCGTGGCCCAGGTTCAGGTGGTGCACCGCGGCCAGCGCCTTGGCCGGGTCCTGCACGCCGGGGGCGTGGATGCCGGAGCCGTAGCCGAGGTAGGCGGAGCACCACGGCTCGTTCAGCGTGGTCCAGGTGCCGACCCGGTCGCCGAGGCGGCGGTAGACGATCTCGGCGTACTCGCCGAACGCCTCGGCGGTCTCCCGGTTCGCCCAGCCGCCGCGGTCCTCCAGCGTCTGCGGAAGGTCCCAGTGGTAGAGCGTGACCACCGGGTCGATGCCCTTGCCGAGCAGCTCGTCGGTGAGCCGGTCGTAGAAGTCCAGGCCCCGGGTGTTGACCGGGCCGGTGCCGTCCGGGCGGACCCGGGGCCAGGCGACCGAGAACCGGTACGACGCCAGGCCCAGGTCGGCCATCAGCGCGACGTCGTCGACGTACCGGTGGTAGTGGTCGCAGGCGATGTCGCCGGTGTGACCGCCGTACACCTTTCCGGGTGTCCGGCTGAACGTGTCCCAGATGGACGGGCCGCGACCGTCCTCCCGTGCCGCGCCCTCGATCTGGTACGAGGCCGTGGCCGCGCCCCAGACGAAGCCGTCGGGGAAAGTGACCCCCGCACGCGCCGGCTGCGCCGACGTGGACGTGACGGTTGCCGTCATGTCTTCACCGCTTCCTTGTTCCGCATGATCAGTCCGCCCTAACTTAACCGGTTCATCTTACGAGACGGAACCGATAGCGGGACGTCATCTCCCCGCAGCAGAGCTGAGCGTGCGGGCCTTACCCGGTTCGGAGGGCCTGGAACAAGCGCGGATCGCCGCTGATCGCGAGCTGGTCGGGGCGTTTGCGGCCCATCAGCGCCAGCTGCAGATCACTCGTCGTGCCGATCGCCTTGGCCCGGGCGTGGTGATCGTCGCTGTCCAGGATCGTCCCGGTGTCCAGCAGCGCGATCCCCTCGCCGCGCAGCCGGACGAACCACTCCTGCTCGGCGTCCGTACCGACCAGGTGGACCACGCCGTGCAGATCGGTCGGCCCCTGCCGCCGGCCGGCCGGCAGCCAGGTGTCGAGGATCTCGGCCACCCCGTCGGTGGCCAGCTTCGTCTCGATCGGGGTGGGCCGCCCGGCCGCCGCCTCGGCGTCCCAGCGGTGCACCGAGACCTCGTGCGCGATCCGCCGGTCCCAGAACACCGCCCGTTTCGGCTGCGGCGCCCAGTTCCACGCGGCGAAGTCCGGGTCGAGCGCCTCCAGCGTCTCGATCGTCCCGGTCAGCTCGCGCCGGAGCTGGTCGAGCGCCTCGTCCCACTCCGGGCGCGAGTCCGGCGCGGTGACCGGCTCGGGCCGGTCGGTCACGCCGCGGGTGACCGTGGCGCGGACCCAGCGCAGCAGGTCGGTCAGGTGGAAGGTGAGGCCGGCGGTGGTCCACTCGGGCACCCCGGGGACGGGCACGTCCGGGCCGGTCTCGGCCACGGCGTCCCGCAGGGCCGGGCCGTCGGCCCGCAGGGCCGCCAGCCAGAAGTCCTTCGTCGCGTGCAACCTGTTCATCGCAGTCGTCTCCCGCTCGGCCGGACCGCCGGTGCAATCACATCCGCCTGGTGAGCTTAGGGTGAACGGCGTGCCCGACGCATTCGCCGATCACTTGGCCGACACATACCCCAACTTGGCGGCTCATACGACGCTACGCCTCGGTGGCCCGGCCGGCACGGTGACCACCGCTGTCGACACGGGCGAGGCCGTCGCCGCGGTGCGACGTGCCACTGCCGGGGGACGCCCGCTGCTGGTCCTGGCCGGCGGCAGCAACGTCGTGATCGGTGACGCCGGCTTCGCCGGCGAGGTGCTGTTGCTGCGCAACCGCGGGATCGAGGTGGTCTCGGAGGGCGCCGGCGAGGTGCTGGTCCGGGTCGCCTCCGGCGAGCCCTGGGACGACTTCGTGGCGTACGCGGTGAACAAGGGCTGGTCCGGCGTCGAGTGCCTGTCCGGTATCCCGGGCGCGGCCGGCTCCACCCCGATCCAGAACGTGGGCGCCTACGGTCAGGAGGTGGCGCACACCATCGCGGCGGTGCACGCCTACGACCGGATCGACGACCGGCAGCTGGCGATGACCCCGGCGGAGTGCCGTTTCGGGTACCGCTCCAGCGTGTTCAAGCACAACGACCGCTACCTGGTCACCGCGGTCGACTTCCGGCTGGCCGCGGAGGATCTCTCGGCCCCGATCCGGTACGCCGAGCTGGCCCGCCAACTCGGTGTCGAGGCGGGCGACCGGGTGCCGCTGCAGCTCGCCCGGGAGACCGTGCTGAAGCTGCGGGCCGGCAAGGGCATGGTGCTCGACCCGGAGGACCGGGACACCTGGTCGGTGGGCTCGTTCTTCACCAACCCGGTGATCCCCGCGGAGCTCTTCGCGGAGCTGACCGCGGCCCGGGGCGAGATCCCGGGCTGGCCGGGCGCCGATGGCACGGTGAAGGTCCCGGCGGCCTGGCTGATCGAGCACGCCGGCTTCCCGAAGGGCTTCGCCGGCGACGGGGTGTCCATCTCGACGAAGCACACGCTGGCGCTGACCAACCGTGGCGCCGGGACCACCGGCGCGCTGCTGGCGCTGGCCCGGACCATCCGGGACGGGGTGCGTGACCGGTACGGCATCGACCTGCACCCCGAGCCCGTCCTGGTGAACTGCGCTCTTTAGCGGTTCAGCGCCAGCCGAACGTCTGGGTGTAGTACGGCGTGCCGTCCGCCGCGTAGACGATGGCCGCGCCCATCTTGCGGGCCCCGCAGTTGAGGATGTTCGCCCGGTGCCCGGGGCTGGCCATCCAGGCCCGCATCACCTCGGGCGCGGTCGGGTAGCCCCAGGCGATGTTCTCGCCGGCCGGCGCGCGGTACCCGGCCCGGGTCGCCCGCATCGCGAAGGTGGAGCCGTCCCGCCAGACGTGGCTGAACAGCCGGGTCCGCGCCATGTAGTAACTCTGTGCGGCGGACGCCACGATCAGCTCGTGGTCGACCCCCACCTTCGGGCAGCCGTTCGCCGCCCGCTCCCGGTTGGTCAGCCGGATGACCTGGTGCATCAGCGTGCGTGCCCGGGCCTTCTCCGGATCCGGGGTGGCCGCGCCGGCCGGGGCCGCGGCGATGTTCGGGGTGATCGGCGCCGCCGGGGTGGCCGGTGAAGTCGCCGGGTCGGGTGACGTGTCCGGTTCGGGCCCCGGGGTGATGATCACTCGGGGTGCCTGGCGCGCCGGGACCACCGGACCCTGGGCGTGCACCGCGTGCGGCAACGCGAACAGTGCGACGGGCAGGGCGATCAGTGCGGGCGCGGCCGCGACCACTGAGGCGCGGCGTACCACCTTCTCGAACACGGGTTCCTCCCGGATCCGCGTGGACGCGATTCGTCCACCAGGGATATCCGACCCCGTACTTGGCCACTTGTCACATCTTTCGCGGAATGGCGGAAAAGCCGTACCGGAAATGAAATCCTGAGGGGATCGGCCGCCCGGCGGCGGAAAGCGGACCGTGCCCACCCGCGGCCTCGGGTCTCCGGTTCCTGGAAGACCAGCCCGTGTACACCGCCTTTACCCCTAAACTGTCACTGTCCGTAAATAGGCCGTGACATCACGCTATGGTGTTTTTGCGCCTTTGAATATCCCGCCTGCGGTCATGTGGGCGGTGCCAGGCAAGACACCGAATCTCCGGCGCGATCGCGCCCGGGGATCGGCCGTGCCCGAAACCGGGCGCGAGCACGGGTTGGGGGCAAGGGTGAGCACACGATGAGTCGCCTACTCGTGGTCGAGGATGACCCGGACATCGCACTCGCCCTGCGGCTGCTGTTCAGCCGGGCCGGGTACGAGGTGGCCCACGCCGCGGACGGCCGGTCCGGTCTCAAGGAGGCCTATGCCGAGCACCCCGATCTGGTGGTGCTCGACGTCGGTCTGCCGGAGATGGACGGCTGGCAGGTGCTGGAGCGGTTGCGGGACGTCTCGGACGTGCCGGTGCTGGTGCTCACCGCGCACGGCCAGGAGGCGGAGAAGGTCCGTGGCCTGCGGGGCGGGGCCGACGACTATCTGACCAAGCCGTTCGCGAACAACGAGCTGCTGGCCCGGGTCGAGGCGCTGTTGCGCCGCTCGTCGAGCGGACAGAACAGCTGGGCCAGCCAGATCTACGACGACGGTCTGGTGCACCTGGACCCGACCAAGCGCCGGGTCTATGTCAAAGGCGAGGAGAAGCGGCTCACGCCGACCGAATTCCGCCTGCTCAACGCACTGGTCCGGCATGCCGGGGCAGTGCTTTCGCCGAACCAGCTGCTGACCCAGGCCTGGGACGACCCGACCGGCATCGGCCAGGAGCGGGTCAAGTTCGCGGTGCTGCGGCTGCGGCGCAAGCTCGGCTGGTCCGATCCGGATGAATCGCCGATCGAGTCGGTTCGAGGGTTCGGCTATCGCTACCGCCGTCCGGGCGGAGAAGCCTGACCTTTTCGCCGGGTACGGGGCCGATGGCCGGATACCCAGGGAAAAAGGCGTTCCGGACGAGTCTTCTCAGTTGGCGCGAGCAGGGGTCGATGAGGGCTGTGAAGCCGAGCAGGAGGTAGGTGTCGTGGAAGACCTTGGCGAGATCGTCGGCGAATTCCTGATGGAGTCGCACGAGAACCTGGACCAGATCGACCGGGATCTCGTCAGCCTCGAGCAGGAACCGGACTCGCGTGACCTGATCTCCCGCATCTTCCGGGCGATCCACACGATCAAAGGCACCAGCGGGTTCCTGGCGTTCTCCCGGTTGGAGAAGCTGGCGCACGCGGGTGAGTCGTTGCTGTCCCGGCTCCGGGACGGCGTTCAACCGGTCACCCCGGAGACCATCACCGTCCTGCTGCTCTGCATCGACGGCGTCCGGTCGCTGCTCGCCTCCATCGAGGAGAAGGGCACCGAGGACGAGGTCGACGTCGACACGATGATCGTCCGGATCAAGGCGCAGATGGACGCGCCGACCGACGGTGCCGCGGCGCCGGCCGCGGCCGCGCCCGCGGCGGCTCCGGCCGCCGCTCCGGTCTCGGTCGAGGAGGAGCCGGCCGCCACCCGCCCGGCCCCCGAGCCGATCGCCGACCAGCGGCAGCCGCTCGGCCAGATCCTGGTCGACGCCGGCGCCGCACAGTCCTCCGACGTCGCGTCGGCGCTGCAGCAGCAGATCGAGGGCGACGAGCGCAAGCTCGGCACGATCCTGCTGGACGAGGGGAAGGCCCAGCCGGCCGCGGTCAACGAGGCGCTGCAGTCCCAGACGCCGAAGCGGAGCATCGCGGACAGCGCGATCCGGGTCGACGTCGATCTGCTCGACACCCTGCTGAACATGGTCGGCGAGCTGGTGCTGGCCCGGAACCAGCTGGTCCGCGGCGTGATGGAGATCGGCGACTCCGGCCTGGTGCGCAGCGCGCAGCGGCTCGGCATGATCACCAGTGAGCTGCAAGAGGGCATCATGAAGACCCGGATGCAGCCGATCGAGCACATCTGGTCGAAGCTGCCCCGAGTCGTCCGGGACCTGAGCAACTCGCTCGGCAAGCAGGTCGAGCTGGTCATGCAGGGCAAGGAGACCGAGCTCGACCGCAGCCTGCTGGAGGCGGTCAAGGACCCGCTGACCCACCTGGTCCGCAACGCGGTCGACCACGGCATCGAGGAGCCGGAGCGCCGGACCGCCACCGGCAAGGGGCCGGTCGGGACGCTGACGCTGCGCGCGTACCACGAGGGTGGGCACGTGGCGGTCGAGGTCGCCGACGACGGCGCCGGCCTGAACGTGGAACGGATCGCGCAGAAGGCCGTGGAGAACGGGCTGCTCCGGCCGGAGCAGGTTCCGAACATGGACAAGCGCGACATCATGGCGATGGTCTTCCAGCCCGGCTTCTCGACCGCGGCCAAGGTCACCAACGTGTCCGGCCGCGGCGTCGGCATGGACGTGGTGAAGACCAACATCGAGAGCATCGGCGGCGCGGTGAGCGTCGACTCGACGCCCGGCGAGGGCACGGTCTGGCGGCTCACCATCCCGCTGACCCTGGCCATCATCCAGGCGCTCACCGTCGACTGCGGCGACCAGCGCTACGTGGTGCCCCAGGTCGCGGTGCTCGAGCTGGTCTTCGTGGACGGCAAGACCACCAAGGTCGAGTACGCCTCCGGCGCGCCCGTCTACCGCCTGCGCGGCAAGCTGCTGCCCCTGGTCCGGCTGGACCGGGCGCTCGGCTTCGAGGTCGGCGGCGACCAGGGCGTCTACATCATGGTGCTGCAGGCCGACGGCCGGCGGTTCGGCCTGGTCGTGGACCGGGTGCTGAACACCGAGGAGGTCGTCGTCAAGGCGCTCAACTCGCGCCTGAAGGACATCGGGATGTACGCCGGCGCCACCATCCTCGGCGACGGCAAGGTCGGCCTGATCCTGGACGTCTCCTCGCTGGCCCGGCGCTCGCACCTGGCGGTCGACTCGGAGCGCGAGAACGTCGTCGAGAAGCGCACGGCCGCCGGTGGTGGGACCGAACGTCTGCTGGTCACCGCGGTCGGCGAACGCCGCGTGGCGATCCCGCTCGACACCGTCACCCGGCTCGAGGAGTTCCCGCGGGACCGGCTCGAACACGCCGGCTCCCGGGAGGTGGTCCAGTACCGGGGCCAGATCCTGCCGCTGGTGCGGTTGTCGCACCTGCTCGGGGCGTACGGCGAGGAGCCGGAGGGGGACACCGTCTCGGTGGTCGTCTACAGCGAGGGCGGCCGCAGTGTCGCCCTGGTGGTGGACCGGATCGTGGACATCGCGGAGAACTCGACGACGGCCCGCCGGGACGCCGACGAGGACGGCCTGGTCGGCACCGCGGTGATCCAGCAACGGGTCACCGAGCTGCTCGACGTACGCCGGGCGATCCTCGCGGCCGACCCGAACTTCTACAACGAGGCCGGCGACGAGATGCTGGTGGAGGTCTGACATGGCCAGTCGCCAGTTCGCCACCTTCGAGGTGGACGGGCAACTCTTCGGGGTCGAGGTGCACACCGTGCAGGAGGTGCTCTCGTACAACGAGTACACCCCGGTGCCGCTCGCACCGTCCGCCGTCGGCGGCCTGTTCAACCTCCGCGGTCAGGTGATCGCGGCCGTCGACCTGCGGGTGCAGCTCGGACTGGCCCGGCAGGCGCTGCAGGGCCCGGTGATGAACGTGATCCTGCGTGGCGACGGGGAGCCGGTGAGCCTGCTCGTGGACAAGATCGGTGAAGTGGTCGACCTGGACGACGAGACCTTCGAACCCCCGCCGGACACGCTGAGCGGGCCCACCCGGGAGCTGGTGGTGGGCACGTTCAAGCTGGACGGGCGCCTGATGCTGGCCCTCGACGTCAATCAGGCGGTCGATACGTACCGCGCTACGAACTGATGTACAGCCTGGTCAGCGCCCCCGTGCTGGGCTTCGACCTGACCCGCCTGGCGGGCGGGTCGGCGGCGGCCGACGTGCTGCTGCGCGGGCTGCGCCTGCAGCGCGACGACCTGCCCCTGCTCGCCGAGCGGCTCCCGGACGAGGGTGTCCGGGGCCCGCTCTGGGTCGAGGTGGAGAGCGCCGCCCGCCGGATGCCCAACCTCAAGGGCATGTCCAAGGACGACCCGGCGGGCAACCTCGCCCTGGTCGAGCGGGCGCCGATCGGCTCGGTCGACGCGTTGCTCACCTGCCTTCGGTATGACGTGATGTCGTGGACCTGGGAGGGCACCGGCCGGGCCGCCCGGCAGACCGAGGAGGCGTCCGCCGCGACGGCGCTGCTCTGCGACGCCGCGGTCGGCTGCTACCTGCGCGAGGTGCTGGACGACGACACCCGCAGACGGCTCGGGGCCGGCTGGGTCGGCGCGCTGAAGAAGCTGCCGATGGGTGCGCCGATCGACCTCGGCCCGCACCACTACACCGTCTCCGCCCTGCTCGACCGGTTGCGCACGCTGCGGCCGGAGGACCGGGCCCGGGTGGCTACCGCGGCCGACGACGCCCGGCGCAACACCGCCGGATGGTCGCCCGCCGTGCACTCGGCGTCCTGGGCGGCGTATCTCTCCGATCGGGTCCGCACCGCGGCCGCGGCACAGATGCTGCTGGTCCAGGCGGTGGACACGGCCGACATACCTCTGGCCGACCGGGCCGGTGGGGTCTGGAACATGCTCAGCGGCGCCGTTCAGGCGCTGGTGGTCCGCGATCTGCTGGACACCGCAACGGCGCACCGGCTGCTCGCGCCGGTCGTCGCGGCGCTCGGTCCGGCCTGGCTCGGTTGAAGGGAGTGGTCGAATGATCTCGGTTCTCGTCGTCGACGATTCCGTGGTGGTCCGTCGGCTGATCGTCGACGCTCTCGGGGAAGCGCCGGGCATTCAGGTGGTCGGCACCGCGGCGAACGGCCTGCTCGCGCAGGCCAAGATCGACCAGCTCAAGCCCGACGTGATCACCATGGACATCGAGATGCCAGAGATGGACGGCATCGAAGCCGTTCGTGAGCTGCGCAAACGGCACACGCAACTGCCGGTGATCATGTTCAGCACGCTGTCCGCCGCCGGTGCCAGCGCGACCCTGGAGGCACTCGCCGCGGGGGCGACCGACTACGTCACCAAGCCCAGCAACGTGGGCTCGGTGCAGGAGTCCATCGCGGCGGTGCGGGAGCAGCTCGTCCCGAAGATCCAGGCGCTCGGCGGGCGTCGCCGCCCGCCGGCCGGCGCTCCGCCGCGCGGTCCCGCACCGTCCGCCGGTCCGGCCCCGTCGGCCGGTCCGCGTCCCGGTGCCGGTCCGGTGCCCGGCCGGCCCGGGCTCACCCCGGCCGGAGCGGCCCGTCCGGCCACCGCCGGCCCGGCCCCGGCCCGCCCGGCCGGCGCGCCCGCGCGGCGCAGTCCGAGCGGGCGGATCGACATCCTGGCGATCGGCTCCTCGACCGGTGGGCCGGACGCGCTCACCAAGGTGCTGCTCGGCCTGCCGGCGGACCTGCCGGTGCCGGTGGTGATCACCCAGCACATGCCGCCGGTCTTCACCAAGATGTTCGCCGAGCGGCTGGACCGCGGCATTCCGCTGAAGGTGGTCGAGGCCGGCGACGGCATGGAGCTCACGGCCGGCACCGTCTACATCGCGCCGGGCGACCGCCACCTGGTCTTCAACCGCCGGGGCACGTCGACCCTGACCCAGCTCAGCACCGCACCGCAGGAGAACTCCTGCCGCCCCGCCGTGGACGTGATGTTCCGATCGGTGGCGGCTCTGTACGGCGGCACGGCCTTCGCGGCCGTGCTCACTGGAATGGGACAAGACGGACGAGGTGGTGCGAAAGTGCTTCGAGACGCGGGCGCTGAGATCTTGGCACAGGACGAGGCGAGCTCGGTGGTCTGGGGCATGCCCGGCGCCGTGGTCGGTGCCGGTCTGGCGGACGAGATACTGCCTCTGGATCGGATCGCGAGCGCCCTCCTGAACCGGGTGCGGGTGGGTCGGTCGCCGGCGGTGGCGCGATGACCCTCACCTCGGCGGAGTTCACGTTCGTCGCCAACATGGTGCGGCGCGAGGCGTCGATCGTGCTGGCGCCCGGCAAGGAGTACCTGGTCGAGGCCCGGCTGATCCCGGTCGCCCGGGCGGTCGGGGCGCCGAACGTGAACGACTTCATCTCGGACCTGCAGAAGCGCCCGAACCCGCAGCACCAGCGCAAGATCATCGACGCGCTGACCACCAACGAGACGTCCTTCTTCCGGGACCGGGAGCCGTTCGCGGCGCTCACCGACGTGGTGCTGCCGGAACTGATCAAGTCGCGGGCCAGCACGCGCAAGCTGCGCTTCTGGTCCGCGGCGAGCTCCAGCGGCCAGGAGGCGTACAGCCTGGCCATCACGTTGCAGGAATCGCTGCCCGCCGGCTGGTCCTTCGAGATCCAGGGCACCGACATCTCCACCGCGATGGTCGAGCGGGCCGAGAAGGCCGAGTACAGCCAGGTCGAGGTGAACCGCGGGCTGCCGGCCACCCAACTGGTCCAGTACTTCGAGCGGGCCGGCGCGCACTGGCGGATCATCCCGGCGCTGCGCCGGAACGTCTCGTTCAAGCACATGAGCCTGACCGCGCCGTTCCCGCCGATGCAGCCGTTCGACGTGATCTTCCTGCGCAATGTCCTGATCTATTTCGACGTCGCGACCAAGCGGCAGGTGCTCCAGAACGCGGCCAAGATCCTGCGCCCCGACGGCTGGCTGTTCCTCGGCGCCGCCGAGACGACGATCGGGATCGACGACAACTACGAGCGGGTGGCCGCCGGCCGCACATCCGCCTACCGAATCCGTAGCGCGGTGCCCGCGGGCGCCGGGAGAAGGGGATGACGCCGATGCGCGCCATGGTTATCGACGACTCGCGCGCGATGCGCATGATCCTCAAGCGCATCGTCACGAAGCTGAGCTTCGAGGCGGTGGAGGCCGGCGACGGCAAGGAAGCTCTCGACCTGCTGGCCGATATGGCCGAGGTGCCGGAACTGGCCCTGATCGACTGGAACATGCCCAACATGAACGGGCTCGAGTTCGTCATGAAGGCCCGGGCCGAGCCCCGCCTCCGGGAGATGACCCTGGTGATGGTCACCACCGAGAGCGAACAGAGTCAGATCGTCCGGGCGCTCGCCGCGGGTGCCCACGAGTACGTGATCAAGCCCTTCACCGAGGGCGCCATGATCGAGAAGCTGGCCCTTCTGGGCCTCGTGCCAACCGGAGCGAACTCATGAGTGTCGAAGTCGAGGTGGACGAGAACGACCTCGCTGAGATGGTGGAGCAGGTGTGGGAGGCGTACCTGGATCCGGAGGGCGTCAGCCCGCTGATGCAGACGTACGACGAGAACCAGCCCTCCGAGGTGCATTCCTCGGTATCGATCACCGGGTCGTGGAGCGGGCACATCGTGTACTCGTCCTCCCGGGCCGCCGCCCAGCGCGCCGCGGCCGCGTTCCTGGCCATGGAGCTGGACGAGGTGAGCGAGGAGGACATCTCCGACACGCTCGGTGAACTGGCGAACATCGTCGGTGGCAACGTGAAGGCGATGCTCCCGCCGGGCGCGCAACTGTCCCTCCCGCAGGTAGTGCTCGCGCCGGAGAGCTCGGCGCGTTATCCGAACACCGAACGCATCAGCGGCGTCTATGGACTCTGGGAAGGCGAGCCGGTGTCCATTTCGATGTGGCAGAGCAGCACCGACACGAAGGAGGAGGGTGCATGAAGATCCTCATCGCCGATGACAGCCGGGTGATGCGGCAGATCGTCGTCCGTACCCTGCGTCAGGCCGGCTTCGGCGACCACGACCTGATCGAGGCCGCCGACGGGCAGGAGGCGTTCGACAAGACCACGTCGGAGCAGCCGGATCTGGTGATCTCCGACTGGAACATGCCCCAGATGACCGGCATCGAGGTGTTGCGGCAGCTCCGGGCGGCCGGCAACAGCGTCAAGTTCGGTTTCGTCACCTCGGAGTGCACGCCCGAGATGAAGACCGCCGCCGAAGCCTCGGGCTCGGCGTTCTTCATCGTCAAACCTTTCACCGCTGAGCGATTCGACGAAGTCTTCGCTCCTATTTTGGGATGATTGCGACATGTCAGACGTCTCGGTTCTTCCCGGCTCTCTAGCCGTACGCAACCTGTTCGAGGACCTTCTCGGTCGTGAGGTCACGGTCAGCCCTGGCGACCCGCTCAGCGCGGAAGAGGTCCGGACCGCCACGGTCGCGATCTTCACCGACGCCGGCCAGAAGATCTACGCGGCCATGGGTCTGCAGCTGAGTCTGGCGGCGAACGCCGGCGCCGCGCTCGGCCTGCTGCCGGCCGGCGCCGCCGAGGACAGCATCGACGAGAAGCAGCTCTTCCCGAACCTGGCGGAGAACGTCTTCGAGCTGTGCAACATCTTCACCAGCCTCCTCAACAAGGAGGGGGGGCCGCACGTCAAGCTCTACCAGGTGATCTACCCGGGGATGGAGCTGCCGAGCGACGCCCGCGCGGTGCTGCTCGCGCTGGGCCGCCGGCTCGACCTGATGTGTGAGGTCAGCCGGTACGGCAAGGGCAAGCTCAGCCTCTCGCTGGCGCCCTGAGGGGGCAGCGGGCCGCGGCTGACCACGCGGATAAAACTGAAGATCGCTTGTAGCGGGCCCACCGGAATTCGGTGGGCCCGCGACTTTTTTGGGACTAAGCAATTCCTCAACCGGGCCGAAGGACTAGTTGAGCTTGCCAAGGGACAGGAGAAGTCAATGACCTCGCCGACCTCTGGATTCGGCGCCACCGGCGCCTCTTCCGACGCCGCACGTGCCGCTGAGGCGATGAAGGCCGATGCCGTCAAGAAACAGGCCAAGGACAAGGACCTGGGCGACAAGGACACCTTCATGAAGCTGTTGGTTGCCCAGCTCAAGTACCAGGACCCGTCGAACCCGGCGGACTCGACCGCGTTCCTCGCGCAGACCGCGCAGTTCACGCAGGTCGAGAAGCTGGAAGACATGATCAGCATGATGAAGGGCCAGCGCATGACGAGCGCGGCCCAGCTGGTCGGCAAGACGGTGACGTACCAGGACCCGCTCGGTCAGACCCAGACCGGTGTGGTGTCCGCGGCAAAGCTCAACGGAGACAGCGAACCGATGCTCAAGGTCGGGAACACGGATGTGGAGCTGTCCAAGGTCACGGAGATTCAGCAGACCGCCTGATAAGACCGCCCATTGCCAATCCGTTTCTCGATTCCTAAGGACGATCTTTAATGCTGCGTTCTCTCTACTCCGGTATCAGTGGCCTGCACGCGCACCAGCAGATGATGGACGTCACGGGCAACAACATCGCGAACGTCAACACGGTCGGCTACAAGTCGGCGTCGGTGCAGTTCGAGGACGCCCTGAGCCAGATGCAGGGCGCGGCCGGCTCCCCGCAGGGCGGGATGGGCGGCACCAACCCGTCCCAGGTCGGCCTCGGTGTCCGGGTTGCCGGCATCACCTCGAACTTCAGCCAGGGCTCCGCGCAGACCACCGGCAAGTCCGGCGACATGATGATCCAGGGCGACGGCTTCTTCGTCACCCGCAGCGGCAACGAGCAGCTCTACACCCGGGCCGGCTCGTTCTTCTTCGACGGCAACGGCACGCTCGTCACCACCACCGGTGAGCCGGTGCAGGGCTGGACGGCGACCGACGGCGTGGTCAACACGCAGGGCCAGCCGGGCGACATCAAGATGCCGCTGGGCGCCACCATCCCACCGGCGAAGACCAGCACGATCACCCTCAAGGGCAACCTGACCTCGGACTACCCGGAGAACAAGCTGGCCACCGAGGACGTGGTCTCGATCCCGGTGAAGGTGTTCGACGACAAGGGCGCCACCAGCACGGTGACCGCCAAGTTCACCCGCACGATCGACCCCAACCGGGACTCCACCACCGTTCCGGACACCACGTGGGACATCCAGCTCTACGACCCGGACGGCAACGCGATCTCCGGCGCCACCGGCGAGCTCGACCTGACCACCGGCAAGGCGATCGTCAGCGCCACCGACTCGCCGGCCCAGGGTGAGCTGGACAAGGACGGCAACGCCACGATCGGCGACTACAAGCTCAACCTGTCCGACATCACGATGTACTCGGGGCAGACCGATGCCCGGGTGTTCTCCACCGACGGGCAGACGGCCGGTGCGCTGACGTCGCTCGCGTACACCGTCTCGGACACCGGGGAGATCGTCGGCGTCTACAGCAACGGGCTCAAGCAGACGCTCGGCCAGGTCGCGATGGCCACCTTCAAGAACGTCGACGGCCTGGAAAAGGTCGGAAACTCGCAATACCGGAACACGGTGAACTCGGGGTACGCCCAGATCGGCCAGCCCGGCACGGCCGGCATGGGCCAGGTGATCAGTGGTGCCCTGGAGATGTCGAACGTCGACCTGGCCCAGGAGTTCACCAACCTGGTCGTGGCGCAGCGTGGCTTCCAGGCCAACTCGAAGATCATCACGACCTCCGACGAGCTGCTCCAGGAGCTCGTCAGCATGAAGCGCTAGCGGTAGCGGCAGTCTCTCGGCCGGCGGCCGGGACGGGCATACGTGCCTGTCCCGGCCGCTGTCGTACTGCCCCGGGGGTGCCCGGATGTCCGGAAAAACCGGCGCAGGTCGCACCCGGATAGCGACCGGCTCGATCTCATCGGCAACCGAGGTCGGGCCGAAGTACTAGGCGTAGGGCCACGGAGGGCCAGACACCAGATGAGACAACCAAGGACGGAAACAGTCTTGATCCTCGTAACTCGTATCAACGGTGCCGTGTTCGCGCTGAACCCGGACCTGGTCGAGCGTGTGGACTGCACGCCGGACACGGTCGTCACGCTGGTGGACGGCACCAAGTACGTCATCTCTGAATCAGTGCCCGAATTCATCGACTCGGTGCGTCACTATCGCGCCTCGCTCATCGCCCAAGCGAGTCGCATGGAGCCCGAGCCCACGGCCGCCGCCCACTCCTCGTCTGACGACGACGACCTCGACGCCAAGGTGCTCCCGCTGCACCGGAAGGACCGCTGACATGGACATCTCAACAATCGTCGGAGTTCTCGCCGGACTGGTGATCGTCTTCACCGTCCAGATCCTGGAGGGTGGTTCGCCGTCCTCCATCCTCCTGATCCCGTCGATGATCCTGGTCTTCGGTGGCGCGTTCGCCGCCGCCATGGCCGGCGGTGTCCTGAAGGACGCGACCGGGTTCGTCGGGGTGCTGAAGAAGGCCTTCACCGCCAAGGTGACGCCGCCGACCCAGCTGCTCGACAACGTCGTGAAGCTGGCCGAGCGGGCCCGCCGCGAGGGCCTGCTGGCCCTCGAGGACGCGGTCAAGACGGTCGAGCACCCCTTCCTGAAGCGCGGTCTGCAGCTGGCGATCGACGGCACCGACCCGGATGAGCTGCACGACATCCTGCACGCCGAGGTCGCCGCGAAGAAGAAGGCCGACAACGCGGCCAAGAAGTTCTTCGAGAACATGGGCGGCTACGCCCCGACGATCGGCATCATCGGCACGGTCATGGGCCTGGTGCACGTGCTGGAGAACCTCGACAAGCCCGAGACGCTGGGCCACTCGATCTCCGCGGCGTTCGTCGCCACCCTGTGGGGCGTGCTCAGCGCGAACATCATCTGGCTCCCGATGGCGGCTCGCCTGACCCGGCTGAGCGCGGTCGAGGCCGAGGAGATGGAGCTGGTGATCGACGGTGTCCTGGCGATCCAGGCCGGCTCGAACCCGCGTCTGGTCGCCCAGAAGCTGCGGAGCCTGCTCCCGCCGGACGAGATGAAGAAGGCTGAGGCCATGGCCTCCTCGAAGAAGGCGGCCTGATCCGATGAGCTCTGGCGGCGCGAAGCGCAAGAAGAAAGGGCATGAGGAGCATGAAGAGCACGTCAACCACGAGCGCTGGCTCGTGTCGTACGCCGACATGCTCACCCTGCTGTTCGTCCTCTTCGTAGTTCTGTTCTCGATGAGTGACATCAACCAGAAGAAGTTCGCCCAGCTGGCGCAGGGTTTGTCAGCGGGCTTCGGCTCCAAGAGCGCGGCCTTCCAGGGGAACTACGCCCCGCTCGACGGCGCCTCGAACAACGCCCAGATCGTGCAGATCGACCCGGGCTCCAACCCGGGTGACGGGTCCTCCGGAACCGAGGGCCTGAGCACCAAGCAGAAGGAAGCGGTCGAGCGGGCGGTCAAGGCCGAGGATCGCGCCAAGGCTTCGGCCAACGCCGAGAAGGCAGCGAAGGAGGCGGAGAACATGAAGGCGATCGAGAACAAGATCTCCGACGCGCTGGCCGCCGCCAAGCTGCTCAACAACGTGAAGTTCACGATCGACCAGCGGGGCCTGATCATCACGGTGGTGACCAACGAGGTCGTCTTCGCCGGCGACCGGGCCGACCTGCGCCCGACCGGCGAGAAGATCCTCAACGCGATCGCCCCGTCGCTGGCCAAGCTGCCGAACAGCATCGAGGTGGACGGCAACACCAACCAGCTGAACGCGCGGACCAAGTACTACCCGAGCGGCTGGGAGCTCTCCGCGGCTCGTGCCTCCACCACGGTCCGGTACTTCACCGGCCACGGCATCCCGAAGAAGCGGCTCAGCGCGGTCGGCTTCTCCGACACCAAGCCGCTGATCGACCCGAAGGACCCGCGCTCGATCACGATGAACCGCCGGGTGGACGTGGTTGTGCTGACCATGCTCTCCGCCGACCAGGCGGCGCTGCTGCCCGACGCGGCCGGCACCGACAGCAAGCTGCACGCCGGCCAGACCACGGCCGAGGCCAAGGCCGCCGCGGAAGCCGCGGCGAAGAAGGTCGCGGCCAGCAACTCCACGAGCCCGAGCACGACCACGGACACCAGCACGAACAGCAATTACTCCACGACTATCGCTGACACCAAGAACTGACCGGGGGGAGTTCACATGGCGGACGAGAAGGACACGACGGCGGAAGCGCCCAAGAAGTCCAAGAAGATGATGATGATCGTGATCGCGGCGGCCCTGGTGGTCCTGGGCGGCGGTGGGGCCGGAGCGTTCTTCATGCTCCGGGGTGACTCGGCTCAGGCGGCGCCGACGAAGGGCATCGTCACCGCGGCCGACAGCAGCATCACGGTCAACCTGGCCGACGGGCACTACCTGAAGCTCGGCTTCGCCCTGCAGCAGACCGACGTCAGCACCGAGGCGGTCGACCTGAACGAGGCGTACGAGCTGGCGATCGACGAGTACACCGGTGTGAAGATCGCCGACCTCGCCACCGAGGAGGGCCGGGCCAAGCTCAAGGCGGACCTGCTGACGAAGCTGGTCAAGGCCTACACGGTGGACGGTAAGCAGGAGGTCATGGACATCTACTACACCTCCTTCGTGACGCAGTAACCGACGCGGTAACAGCCGGCACGACCGGGGCGGGTCTCCTTCACGGAGATCCGCCCAGACGTGTAATAAGGGCAGAAAACGGCCCCAGGGCTCAGCGGTTCGCGAAGTCCGCCGATCAGGACGACGTGACCACTGCCGCACGCACCCCGGGCAAGATGTCGCGCCGTGGCAACGCCGCAGGGCCGACGGCGTACGACTTCCGCCGGCCGATCAAGCTGTCCCGGGAACACGTCCGCACCCTGCAGATCGCGTTCGAGACCTACGCCCGCAGCTGTGGCACTCTGCTGACCACCCGGCTGCGCGCGGTCAGCAACGTCTCGCTGATCTCGATCGAGCAGCTGAACTACGACGAGTACGTGGCGTCGCTGGCCAACCCCACGATCATCGGGGTGGTCACGCTCGACCCGCTGCCCGGCACGGTCCTGATCGAGATCGCCCAGTCCGCGGTGATGACCGCGATCGACCACATGCTCGGTGGCCCCGGCGGCTCCCAGCCGGAGCGGCCGCTGACCGAGGTGGAGATGCCGCTGCTGCGCGGCCTGATCGAACGGATGCTGGGCGAGCTGCGCTACGGCTTCGAGAGCCTGGTCGACATCACGCCGCATCTCAAGGAGATCGAGTACAACGCGCAGTTCCTGCGCGCGCACGCGCCCGGCGACGCGGTCGTGGTGGCCTCGTTCGAGACCAAGATCGGCGCCGAGGAGTGCATCGCCACGATCTGCCTGCCGTTCAACACGATCCTGCCGGTGCTCTCGAAGACCGAGACGATCGTGCTCAGCGCGGCCGAGCGGCAGGCCAAGGACAAGGCGCTGCGGAACCTCACCGCCGGACTTTCCGCTGCTCCGATCGACGTAGCAGTGCGATTCCAGCCCATTCGGATGCGTACCGATGACATCGTGGATCTACGTCCGGGTGACGTCGTGCCGCTGGGCCATATGACCAGCCGGCCGCTCGAGGTGACCGTGAACGACATCGTCTTCGCGCATGCCGTTCCGGGCAATCAGGGCGCCCGGCTCGCCTGTCTCGTCGTGCCGCCGCCCCACGAGAACTCGTCCAAGGAGTCTGGCCGCTCATGACCGCCCCCACCATCACCGCGCCCCAGCTGATCCTCGCCCGGAACGCCGCCGACGCCGCCCTGGCCGTCCTTCCGACCAGCCATGCGCTGGTGGCCGGCGACCCGGTGGCGCCCGACGCGGGGACGGTGATCGAGGGACAGGCGATCACCGCGCGCTTCAGCGGCGCGGCCACCGGTGAGGTGGTCGTGGTGGTCGGCCAGGACCTCGCGGACGCGCTCAAGGAGAGCCCGCTCGGCGAGCTCGACCTGACCGCCGCCGTCCGGCCCGCCCTGGAGGCGGCCTCCCGGGTCTTCGGGCCGGTGGTCCTCGACCCCGGTCAGCTGATGGAGCCGCAGGTGGCGCTCAGCGCGCTGGCCGCCAAGGAGGGCTCGGTCGCCATCCCGCTGCGGGACGGCGAGGACGTACGGGCGGTGCTCGCCCTCGCCCTCAGCCCCTGGCCCAGCGACGATCCGCTGGTGGCGGCCGCGACCGGCGGTGGCGGGATAGCCCAGCGCAGCGCGGCCCCCGCGGCCGGCGCGCGCGGCGGCGGCCTGGACATGCTGCACGACGTGGAGATGGAGGTCTCCGCCGAGCTGGGCCGGACCCGGATGAGCGTCCGGGAACTGCTCTCGCTCACCCCGGGCGCGATCGTCGAACTGGACCGCGCCGCCGGCAGCCCGGCCGACCTGCTGGTCAACGGCCGGCTGATCGCCCGCGGCGAGGTCGTCGTGGTCGACGAGAACTTCGGCATCCGGATCACCGAGATCGTCTCGCCCAGCGCCGATTAGGAGTCACGACGTTGTTCCGGCTCCTGATCCAGGTCGGCTTCTCCCTGCTGGTCGTGCTGCTCATGATGTGGGGGCTGGCCCGGGCGATGCGGCGGCCGTTCGGCAAGAGCAGTCACGGCCATCTCGCGGTGCTCAACCGGCAGCAACTGAGCCGGGGCGCGGCGGTGGCGGTGATCAAGGTGGCCGACCGGGCGCTGGTCCTCGGGGTCACCGACCAGCAGATCAGCTACCTGGGCGAGGCCCAGCTGGAGATGTTCGAGACCGCGCCGCACGAGCACCGGGACCACCTGGTGATCGAGCCGACCGAGCTGATCGATCCGGGCGGGACGGTCCTGCCCGGACGGCACCCCGCGGCGCCGGCCGGCCCCGGGTGGCACGAGGAGCATCACGGACGGCTGGACGGTTCGATCCTGTCGCCGAAGACCTGGAACTCCACTCTGGACTTCCTGCGTGAGCGGACGACGAGGAAAAAATGATGCGACGCGCGATCCTGCTGCTCATGGCGGGTGCCGGGTTGGCGCTCGGGACACCCGCTGCGGCGGAGGCGGCGCCCGGACCACCGCCGGTGGCCGTGGTGGTGGTCGACGTGGTGGCTCGCGCGCCCATGGCCGTACCCCAGCAAGCGCCGCAGGCGCCGGCGAACCCGGCGGCGAAACAGCTGCCGCGAGCACCGCGATTGGTGCCGAAGGCACCGAAGACCTCGCCGCCGAGCATCAACCTCAACATCAACGGTACGAACCCGGACGGCAGCCGCCCAGCCTCCAGCCTGGTGATCGTTCTCGGTCTGACGGTGCTGTCGATGGCGCCGGCCCTGCTGCTGCTCTGCACGTGTTTCACCAAGGTCTTCATGGTCCTCGGGATCACCCGCAACGCGCTGGGCCTGACCACCCTGCCGCCCAACCAGGTGATCGCCGGGCTGGCCCTGTTCCTGAGCCTTTTCATCATGGGCCCGACCGTGTCCCAGATGAACGACGTCGGGGTGCAGCCCTATCTGAAGGGCGACAAGACCCAGTCGCAGGCGTTCACCGACGGCATCAAACCGCTGCGTGAGTTCATGTGGAAGACCACCCGCGAGGACGAGCTGGCCCTGCTGATCAAGGTGTCCGGCGAGAAGCAGCCGGCCAACCGGGACGCGGTGCCGCTGACCACGCTGGTGCCCGCGTTCGTGCTCTCCGAGCTGCGCGCCGCGTTCATCATCGGGTTCGTCATCTTCATCCCGTTCCTGATCATCGACCTGGTCGTCTCGGCCTCGCTGATGTCGCTGGGCATGATGATGCTGCCTCCGGTGACCGTCGCGCTGCCGTTCAAACTGCTGCTGTTCGTGCTGGTCAACGGGTGGGGGCTGATCATCACGGCGCTGGTCGGCTCGTACAAGACATGAACCTCGACATCCCGATCGCCGAGATGCTGGCGATCCTGCTGGGGGCCTGCCGGACCGGCGCGTGGATGGCGATCTGCCCGCCGTTCAACTCGCGGCTCATCCCCGGGCCGGTGAAGGCGCTGCTCTCGGTGGGGATGACGCTGCCGATGGCGCCGTACCTGCAGGGCACCCTGCCGTCGATGGAGACGTCCGCGCTGATCGCCAGCATCCTCCTGCAGGTCGCCGTGGGGATCGGGCTGGGCGCCGTCACCGCGCTGCTGTTCTCCGCCCTGCAGGCCGCCGGTGACCTGCTCGACCTGTTCGGCGGGTTCCAGCTGGCGACCGCGTACGACCCGATGGGCTACAGCCAGGCCTCGATCTTCGGGCGCTTCTACAACCTGATCGCGATCACGCTGCTCTTCGCCAGCGACGGGCATCAGCTGATCCTGCGCGGGTTCCTGCAGAGCTTCCGGACCCTGCCGCTGGACACCACGTTCTCGATGGAGACGTTCAGCCGGCTGCTGGTCGCCGGGATCGGCGAGATGTTCCTGTCCGCCCTGCAGATCGCCGGCCCGCTGATCTGCGTGCTCTTCCTCTCCGACGTGGCGCTCGGCCTGCTGAACCGGGTCGCGCCCGCGCTGAACGCGTTCCAGCTCGGCTTCCCGGTCAAGATCCTGCTGGTGGTCTCGACGGTCGGGCTGGCCGTCTCGATGCTCCCGGGCATCGTGCACAACCTCGTCGAGCGGGCGGTTGCCGCGGTGCTCCACCTCAGTGGTGGGTAAGTCCTAAGGGGGTGCCCAGGTGTCCGGGGAGAAGACCGAGCAACCGACACAGCAACGGCTCAAGAAGGCGCGACAGGAAGGGCAGATCGGGCGTACGCCCGACCTCGGCGCCTGGTTCGGCATGCTGGCCGCGAGCGTGTTGCTGCCGCGCACCCTCAAGCAGGCGATGGAGCACGCCGAGGAGGTGCTCGGCAAGATCCCGGACGTCATCGCGAACCCGGACCCGGCGAAGAGCCTGGCCATCCTCAAGGAGGGGCTCTTCGGCGCGGCCTGGGCGGTGGCGCCGCTGGCGCTGACCCTGATGGCGGTCGGCGTCGCGGCGGCCGGTGCGCAGGGCGGCATCCGGGTGGCGACCAAGCTGTTCGTGCCGAAGTTCAACCGGCTCAACCCGTTCTCCGGGCTGAAGAAGATCGCCGGTCCGCAGGCGCTCTGGGAGCTCACCAAGTCGCTGTTCAAGACCCTGGTGCTGGGCGCGGTGCTGGTCATGACGCTGAAGGACATCGTGCCGCAGCTGATGACCGCCGGCCGGCTGCCGATCACCGCGCTGCTGGCGATCGTCACCGACGCGGTGACCGCGCTGATCCGGGCGGCCGCGGTGGCCGGGATCGCGATGGCCGGCGCGGACTACCTGGTGGTGCGCCGGCGGACCCAGAAGCAACTGCGGATGACCAAGGAGGAGGTCAAGCAGGAGAACAAGAACACCGAGGGCGACCCGCTGATCAAGGCCCAGATCCGGGCCCGGCAGATGGCCATGTCGCGCAACCGGCAGATGGCCGACGTGCCGACCGCGGACGTGGTGGTGGTCAACCCGGTGCACGTCGCGGTGGCGCTGCGCTACGAGCCGACCAAGGGCGCGCCGCGGGTGGTCGCCAAGGGCAAGGGCCCGCTGGCCGCCAAGATCCGGGAGTTGGCGACCGAGAACCGGGTACCCATGGTCGAGGACGTCGCGCTGGCCCGGGCACTGAACTCGGGCTGCGAGATCGGGCAGGAGATCCCGGCCGAGTTCTTCGGTGCGGTGGCCCGGGTGCTCGCGTTCGTGATGAGCCTGAAGGCGCGGGGATCGGCGGCCGGTCTGCACCGCAGCCCCAACCCCACGTCGGTCTAGATCGCCACTCCAACCCCAGTTCCGCCATGACGTAACCGAAATTTCGGGAGATTTACTCACATCGCGGGCGGCGAGCAGGGAGGATCGGGGCGTGGCGGTGCCACAGGGGTCCCAGTGACAGCGACGGAACGCCGAGCGGAGGTGTCGTGAAAAAGGGCAGCCTCAGCAAGCTCGCCGTCCCCGTCGGGGTGATCGGCATCATCATCATGATGGTCGTCCCGTTGCCGACCTTCCTGCTCGACCTGTTCATCGCGGTCAACATCACGGTGGCCCTGCTGGTGCTGCTGACCAGCATGTTCGTCGAGAAGCCGCTCGACTTCGCGGTCTTCCCGGCGCTGCTGCTGGTGATGACGCTGTTCCGGCTGGCGCTCAACATCAGCGCGACCCGGCTGGTGCTGCGCGACGGCGACGCCGGCAAGGTGATCCACGCGTTCGGCAGCTTCGTCGTCGGTGGCAACCTGGTGATCGGCCTGGTGATCTTCTCGATCCTGGTGATCGTCCAGATGATCGTGGTGACCAAGGGTGCCGAGCGGGTCGCCGAGGTCGGCGCCCGGTTCACCCTCGACGCGATGCCCGGCAAGCAGATGGCGATCGACGCCGACCTGAACGCCGGCCTGATCGACGAGGCCGGGGCGAAGAAGCGGCGCGCCGAGGTGGCCGCCGAGGCCGAGTTCTACGGCGCGATGGACGGTGGCTCCAAGTTCGTCAAGGGTGACGCCGTCGCGGCCATCATCATCACGCTGATCAACCTGATCGGCGGCTTCGCGGTCGGCATCCTCCAGCACGGCCTGTCGCCCACCGACGCGATGAACCAGTTCAGCATGCTGAGCATCGGCGACGGCCTGGTCTCCCAGGTGCCGGCGCTGCTGCTCTCGGTGGCCACCGGTCTGATCGTGACCCGCTCGGCCACCTCCGGCGACATGGGCCAGAGCGTCACCCAGCAGCTCAGCCAGAACAAGCTGGCGCTGCGCATCGGCGGTGCCGCGGCCCTCGCCCTCTGCGTGATCCCGGGCCTGCCCAAGGTGCCGTTCCTGGTGGTCGGCGTCGCGGTGCTGGCGATCGCGCAGCGGGTCAAGGACAAGCCGCCGGAAGAGATCGCGCCGATCGCCGAGGCGGTCGAGATGCCGTCGCCGGACTCGCCCGAGTCGCTGCTCGGCGAGATGCGGATCGACCCGCTGGAGCTGGCCCTCGCCCCGGACCTGGTCGACCTGGTCGACGCCAGCAGCGGCGACCTGCTCGACCGGGTCCGCGCGCTGCGCCGCAAGATGGCCATGGAGCTGGGTGTGATCATGCCGCCGGTACGGACCCGGGACGACCTGGACCTGCCGTTGTCGTCGTACGCGATCCGGATCTCCGGCACCGACGCCGGCACCGGTCAGGCCCCGCCCGGCACCGTCCTGGCGATCGGCGAGGGACTGCAGGCGCTGCCCGGGCGGGCCGGTGTCGAGCCGGTCTTCGGCCTGGCCGGCAAGTGGGTCCCGGCCGAGCTGCACTACCAGGCCGAACTCTCCGGCGCCACGGTCGTCGACCGGGCGTCGGTGATCATCACGCACCTCGCCGAGGTGGTCCGCAACAACGCCAGCCGGCTGCTCGGCCGGGAGGACGTGCGCGCGCTGAGCGACATGGTCAAGCGCACCCACCCGGTGGTGGTCGAGGAGTTGACCCCGGGGCTGCTCAGCCTCGGACAGATCCAGAAGGTGCTGCAGTCGATGCTCGACGAGGGCGTGCCGATCCGCGACCTGGTCCGGATCTTCGAGTCGCTGTCGCTGCGCGCCAAGCTCTCCGTGGATCACGACGGCCTGGTCGAGGCCGCCCGGAGCGCGCTGGGCCCGGCGATCGCCGCGCAGTACGCGAGCGGCGGCCGGCTCACCGTGATCACGCTCGACCCGATGCTCGAGCAGAGTCTGCTCGAGTCACTCCGGCCCAGTGAGACCGGCGCCTTCATGGCGATCGACGGCATGCGTGCCGAGGCGATCGTCAGCGAGGCCAGCCGGCTTGCCGAGGCCGCCGAGCAGCAGGGCCTGAACCCGGTCCTGGCCTGCTCGCCACAGCTGCGGTTGCCGCTGATGCGACTGCTGCGCGCCGGTTCACGCCGGGTGCAGGTGCTGTCGTACAGCGAAATCTCTGGTTCCACCGCACAGATCGAGACGATAGGGGTGGTGAACGGTGCCTACGCGGGTGCTGCTTGAGGGACCGGCCATCGAGCCGTTACTGGCTCAGGTACGTGACGAGTACGGCTCGCGCGTCCGGATCATCTCCGCCGACAAGGTACGAAGCGGTGGTCTCGGAGGCTTCTTCGCGAAGCAGCACTACGAGCTCTCCGTCGAAGTACCGGACGTACACGAGGACAGTGAGGACATGGCGCGACAGACCGTTGCCGAGAACGGCACAAATCCACTGGAACGGCTGCTCGAACAGGCCGAGTCCCGGGATCGGTTCAGCGCTGACGCGCCGTCCGGTTCCCCGGGGCGGCCGTCGGCACCGAAGCTCGGCCCCGGGTCGGGACTGGCCGACCGGATCGGCCGGCCGGACGTAGGGGACACCGGGGCGGCCTTCGCCGAGCTGATGGCCGGCCTGGACGTGGCCAGCCATCTCGGCGAGGCGACCCGGCCCGGCCATCGGGTCCGGCCACCGGCCGACCCGGCGGTGCGGCCGTTCACCCCGGCCACCGCGAGCGAGTCCCCGGTCAACGGGGGCGGGCGGCCCAGCCTGCCGGCCGCCCTGCCCGGCCGGGCCGCGCCGCCACCGTCCGCACCGGTCTCACCGGCCGGGGCGCGTCCGGTCTCGCCGGCCGCCGCGCGGATCCCGGTCTCGCCCGCACCGGTCACGGTGACGCCGGAGGAACCGGCCCCGCACGCCCGCCGGGCGGTGCCGCACAACCCGTCGGCGACCCCGATGCGGACCGCCGAGCCCAGCGCGGCGCCACCCCGGGCCGCGTTCCAGACCACGCCGCAGACGCCGGCGCGAACCGCCGCCGAGGTCTACGGCCTGTCGGACGACGACCCGGCCCCGGTCTCACCGGCCGCCGCCGCCCCGCCGCCGGTGCCCAAGCCGGCGCCGGTCCGGGCCAAGGCCGGCAGCGGCCTCGACCCGGTGCAGAGCAACCTGATGACCGTCGGGATGCCCGAGGAGATGGCCCGGCAGATCACCGGCGGGGACACCTACGCCGGCGTGCTCAGCGTCCTGGCCTCCCGCCCGGCCGCGCCCGGCATCCCGGACGGCCCGGGCGAGATCCTGGTCATCGCGGGTGAGGTGCACACCGCGGTGCCGATCGCCAAGGTGCTTCTCGAGCAGATCCACGTGGACCAGACCCACCTGCTGCTCGCGGCGCCGTCCACGGCCGGCACCGGGCTGCACTCGTCCCGGCTGATCTCCAGCCCCGGCGCGGCCGAGTCCCGCGCCGACAAGCTGCAGACCTCCGACCATCCGTGGATCGTGGTGATCGACGCGCCGGTCGGCGGCACCGACGAGTTCTGGGTCAACGAGATGTGTGACGCGCTCGGCGCCACCGCGCTCTGGGCCGTCGTCGACGCCACCCGCAAGACCGCGGACACCGCTCGCCACCTGCGTAATCTCGGCGAGGTGGAGGCACTCGTGGTGCACAGCGTGGAACTCACCTCGGACCCGGCGTCGGTGCTCGGGCTGGAGGTGCCGATCTTCTCGCTGGACGGCAAGCCGGCCACTCCGCACGCCTGGGCCGCGATGCTGTGCGCCCGGATCGCCGCTGAGGTCATGCCGGCCGCCGCCTCACCGAGGCGGGCCACGCGTACCACCCGGCGATGATCCGACCGGCCGTCCTGGGCTTCGCACTGCTGATCAGCCTGCCGGCGTGGTATCGCCTGCTGTTCGACCAGCTCGAGCTCACCCAGGTGCTGATCCGGTTCCTGATCGCGATCCCGATCGCGGCGATCCTGCTGGCCGCGCTCCGGCTGGTGACCTCGGGATACGGGATCACCGAGGAGACCCCGGCGACGCGGGTCGAAGCGAAACCGATGGACGCGGAGTAACAACTGCGGAACTGGTGCCTTGGGGAAGAGCTATCAGTTCCGACACCGGCGTCGGCCCGTCACGGGCCGGCGCCGGTTCGCGTCTCAGGCGGTCGTGTCGAACCGGCCCGGACCGGCCCGCCGGGTGGTCACCGGAGCCGGCTCGACCGGGCCCTCCGCCTCGCGACCACCGCCCCCGTCCCCGCCGCCGCGCCGTCCGAACCCGCCGGCCGACTCGAACTGCTGCCGCGCCTGGTCCTGTGGCGAGCCCTGACGCAGGTCCAGCGAGCAGTTCCCGAACCCGGACTCCTGCAGCTCCCGCCGCAGGTCGTCGAGCCCCTGGCGGAGCGCGTCGGTGCCGGCCTCGGTGCCGCCGGTGAGCTGCACGCTGATGTCGCCGTTGCGGATCTCCGCCACCACCTGCACCGGGCCCAGGTCGACCGGGTGCAGCTGCACGGTGAGCCGGTGCACGCCGTCCGCGTCCAGCCGCAGCGGCGCGATCCGCATCGCGATCTGCTCGGCCGGCGGGCCGGTCGGGACCGGGGTGCTGTTCTCGGCCGGGGCGACCGGAGTCGCCGGTGCGGCCGGTGCGGCGGCCTGCGGGCCGGTCACTCCGGGCAGCGGCACGCCGGGCGGGAGCCCGGCATCGCCGGCGGCGGGCTGCGCCGCCGGGATCGCGGTGGGCACGGTGGGTGCCGCGGCCGCGGCGTCCGGCGCGTTTTCGACGGTACGGAACGTCTCCGCCCCCGCCTGCCGCCCCGAGCCGTCCGGTGATCCTTCACCACTGCGGTTCTGCGTCGCGCCGGGCGCCGGGGCCTGCGCGCCGGGAGTCGCCGCCGCGGCGCCGTCGGTGGGCGCGGCCTTCTCGGCGCCGGCGGTCTCCGTGCCGGCCCGGGCGGCCGAGGCCCACGCCGGGCGGGCCGGGGTGCCGGCGACCGCGGGCGTGGCCGGCGGCGTGGCGCCCTGGGCCGTGCCGGGCTGGGGAGTTCCGGGAACCGCACCGCCTGCCGGAGCGCCGGGCCCACCCGGGCCGGGCTGAGCCGGCCCGGCCGCCGGTGCGAGGCCGGCCGCGGCCGGCTGCTGGGCATCGCCGGCTGCCGGTGGTGCCTGAGCCGTGCCGGGAGTGGCGGCCGGCGTGGCCTTCGGGCCGGTGGCGGCCTTGGCGTCGCCGACGGCGGCGATCGACCCGGTCACGGCGGCCAGGCCCGGGGTCGCCACGGCGGGGACCTCACCAGGGACCTTGTCGGTGGCCTTCCCGGCAACCTGCCCGGCGATCTTGCCGGGGATCGGGACGATCGGGTTGACCAGCGGCTGGGCCACGGCGGTCGCGGCGGTGGCCGGATCGGTTTCGGTCTTCTCGGTGGCCTCGCCGCGGACGGGCTTGGCCTTCGCACGGTTGGTGGCCGGGCGGTCCGGGCCGTGCGACTCGGTGGCCGCGCCGGTGTCCCGGTCGTTGTCGTCGTTGTCGACCGGGCGGATGTCGTCGTCCCGGTCGCCGGTGACCCGGTCGGCGCTGTCCGCGTGGTCGCTCGCCGCCCGGCTCGCGGCGTCGGCACGATCGGCGGCGGCGCGGCTCGCGGCGGCCGCCCGGTCGGCGGCTCGGCTCGCCGCGGCCCGCTGGGCGGCGGCGGACTTGGCCGCGGCCCGGTCGGCGGCCGCGTGATCAGCAGCCGCCGCCCGGTCGGCCGTCTCGCGACTGGCGGCCCGCTGATCGGCGGCCCGCTGATCGGCGGCTCGTTGGGTGGCGGCCCGCTGGGTGGCGGCCCGGTCCTGGTCGGTCCGGTTCGTGGCGGCGCGCTCGTCCGGGGCCCGGTCCGCCGGTGGGCGGGGCGGCTGCGGCCGGTCCAGCTCGGGCCGGTCCGCCCGGCCCCGGCCGAGGGCCGCCCGCTCGGTCGCCGCCCGGCTCGCCAGGGCACGCTCCGTGGCGGCCCGGTCCGCGGCCCGCTGGTCGGCGGTCCGGCTCGCCGACCGGAGGTCCGCCGCCTGTTCGGCCGCCTCGTCCCGGTCGTCGCGGTCCAGCTCGGCGGAGAGCGCGGAACCGAAGTCCGCGCCGTCCTCGCGCCGTGCCGCCGGCCGTCGGCCGGTGTCGATCGACGGCCGGTGCTCAGGTCCCGTCACGGAACTCGGCATGATGGTGCGGCTCCTCACTGCTCCGTTGGTTCCGGTGGCTCTGCTGGTTCCGATGGCTGTGCTGGTTCCGGTGGCTGTGCTGGTTCCGATGGCTGTGCTGGTTACCGTGGCCGCTCAGCCGCCGAGCGCGGCCAGGGCCCTCTGCACCTTCGGCACGTACGCCTGGGTCTCGCTGAACGGCGGGATGCCGCCGTACTTGTGCACCGCCCCGCCGCCCGCGTTGTACGCGGCGATCGCCAGCGGCATCGACTTGAACTCCTTCAGCAGGCCCTTCAGCATCTTCGCGGCGCCGTCCACGGCCTGCTCCGGATCGAACGGGTTGTCCACCCCGAGCCCCTTCGCGGTGCCCGGCATCAGCTGCATCATTCCGCGCGCGCCGGCCGGGCTGACCGCCTTCGGGTCGTACCCGGACTCCACCTTCGCGACCGCGGCCAGCAGCTTCGGGTCCACGCCGTGCTTCGCGCCGGCCTTCAGGAACAGGTCCGCGTACGGCACTCCGGCCAGCCCGGAACCCGACACCGACCCGCGCAGCCCGGCCGGGCGCAGCGACGACATGTCCTGCACCGCGGCGGCCGGCACGTCGTCGAGGATCCGGCGGATGGTGGCCGGCTTCTCGTACACCGACTCCACCTTCACGTGATCGCCCGGCTTGGGCGCGGCGATCATCTTGTTGTCACCGATGTAGATCGCCACGTGATGCACCGGCGACCCGAACGCCAGCACGTCACCCGGCTTCGCGTCGCCGAGGCTCGCCACCGGACGGCCCGCGGTCGCCTGCTGCCAGGAGTTGCGGGGCAGCTTCACGCCCAGGTCCTCGTACACCTGCTGGACCAGACCCGAACAGTCCAGGCCCTTCTTCGGGTCGGTGCCGCCGAATACGTACGGCGTACCCAGGTACTTACGGGCCGCGGCCACCACATCGCCGCCGCTCGGCCCGGAAGCCGTGCTCGTACCCTGACCCGGTCCGGACGCCTTCGCCAGCGCCGACGCGAACTTGTCCCCCGACGTCGAGCCGGGCATCGCGGCCGGCGGCGGAGTCAGACCGAGCTGCTCCTGCAACTCGGCGACCCGGGACAGGACCCCACCGACACCCAGGCTCATGGCCGCCCCCCGTCCGACTCGTCCCCGCGGGACGCCGGTGCGGCCGAGCCGCGGGCCGCGTTCCGGGCCTTCGCGGTGACCGCCAGCTCGTCCAGGTTGGCCTGATCGATACGCAGGTCGTTGGCCTTCACCATCGCGGCGTGCCGCTCGGACAGCAGCTCCACGGCCCGTCTGCGCTTCGCCGCGTCGGTGAGCGCGGCCATCTTCTCCCGCTCGACCTCCTCGGCGTCGTTCACCATCCGCTGCGCCCCGAACACCCCGGCCGCCAGCGACTGCCGCGCCACCAGCGCCGCCACCATCGCCCGCGCCGACCCCTCACTCGGCGCGTCCTGCCCGACCAGGTCCAGCTGCCGGCGCTTGACCAGCGCCTGAGCTTCCCGGATCTCCGCCCGCGACTGGACCAGCTCGCCGCGAGCGGCATCCTCCTGCGCCTGACGCGCACGAAGAACCGGGGTGAGACGGAAGATGCGGTTCACGTTGGCCTCCTAGCGGGGCGACGGGCCCTCACACTCCCGGTTCGGCCTTCGGCCAGATCCGCTGAGGCCCTGCACCCAACCCGCAACGACCTGGCACCTCGCGACGTCCGCGGTGCTCCCGCTCAGCCCGGCGACTCACGGATTGCCCGTTTTCCTTCGGTACGGCGATAAAAGTCCCGCCCGTCTCGCGCCGCCCGCCTCGCGCCCGCCCCGCGCCCGCCTCGCCCTGCGCCGCCCCGCGCCCGCCTCGCCCTGCGCCGCCCCGCGGCCGCCTCGCCCTGCGTTGCCCCGCGCCCGCCTCGCCCTGCGTCGTGCCGCGCTCGCCCCGCACCGCCCCGCGGCTGGCCGCGCTACCTCGCGCCGTGCCTGGCGCCACCGCGCCGCCTCGCCGGGCCTGTCCGGCGGCCCGGCTCCCGGCATGGTTCAGTTCTCGTGTTTGGTCTTTTCGCTGGCCCTGGCCATGATCGTTCTGTGGCCGCGCCCTAACTTCTGGACCCGCCCTCCCTTGGGGGAGGTCCCTTATTGCCATTGTCGCCGGATTCTTCAAGATCACGTTGGTGGCCTGTGGACAACCTGCCGCTGTGGAAAACCGCCACTTGCCCGCGCGGCGTGCTAACGCCCGGGGCCCTCAGTTGGGCGGCCTGTCGGCCCCGGCCCTCCGACCACGCGGCCTGCCATGGGTCGGCCGCTCGACCGCGCTGCGCCCAGGACGCCAGCCCGCCCGCTCGACCGCGCTGCGCCCAGTCCCGGCACCCGCCTGCTCGACCGCGCTGCGCCCAGTCCCGCCGCCCGCATGCGTGAACGGCCCAGCGGGCAACGGTCATGCCACGTGCGCCGTGCCGGGCCGCGCGGTGCGGGGCTTCCGCCGTACCGCCGAGGCCTGAACCGCAACCAATCGCATCGCCGCAGCGTGCCGTCGGGTTTGGTGGTGTTGAGGAGGGCGCGCATCGCGCCGCGGCGGGCCGGGAGGGCGCGCATCGCCGCAGCGTGCCGCTGGGGTTACGTGGTGGCGAGGAGGGCGCGCAACGCCGCCCAGGCCCCGTCCGCCGTGACCCGTTCGTCGATGTCCTGGCGCAGGAACGCGTTGATCTGCGGCCATGCCGCGTTGGCCCGGTCCGCCTCCGGGTTGGTGCCGGGTACATACGCGCCGATTTCGACCAGTTCGCGGACGTCGCGGTGGGCGGCCATCAGTCGGCGGAGTTCGGTGGCGTCCGCGCGCTGCTCCCGGGAAGTGATCTTGTTGGCGACCCGGGAGATCGAATCCAGCGCCTGGATACTGGGGAAATGCCCGGCGGTGGCTAGTTTGCGATCCAGGACGATGTGGCCGTCGAGGATCGAGCGGGCCGCGTCGGCGATCGGCTCGTTGTGGTCGTCGCCCTCGACCAGGACGGTGTAGAGGCCGGTGATGCTGCCGCGGGCGCCCGGCCCGGCGCGTTCCAGCAGGCTGGCCAGCATGGCGAAGACCGACGGGGGATAGCCGCGGGTGGCCGGCGGCTCGCCGACGGAGAGGCCGACCTCGCGCTGGGCCATCGCCGCGCGGGTGACGCTGTCCATCATGAGCAGGACGTCGGCGCCCTCGTCGCGGTAGTACTCGGCGATCCGGGTGGCGACCGAGCCGGCCCGGAGCCGGACCAGCGGCGGGGTGTCCGAGGTGGCGATCACCACGACCGAGCGGGCCAGGCCCTCCTCGCCGAGGTCGTGCTCGATGAACTCGCGGACCTCGCGGCCGCGCTCGCCGACCAGGGCGACCACGTTCAGCTCGGCCGAGGTGCCCCGGGTGATCATGCTCATCAGGGTGGACTTGCCGACGCCGGAGCCGGCGAAGATGCCGATGCGCTGGCCGCGGCCGCAGGGGACGAGCGTGTCGAGGACGCGTACGCCCAGGGACATCGGCCGGTCGACGAGCTGGCGTTCCATCGCCGACGGCGGGCCCTGTTCGATGCCGACCAGCTCGCCGCGCAGCGGCGGTCCGCCGTCCATCGGGCGGCCGAGGCCGTCCAGGATGCGGCCGCGCAGGTCCGGGCCGACCGAGATGCGCAGTGGCCCGCCGGTGTTCATCGCGGGCGTGCCGGTGCCGAGCCCGGCGATCGGGCCGAGCGGCAGGCAGTTGAGCTGCTGTCCGTCGAGCGCCGCGACCTCGGCGAGCACCGCGTCCGGCCCGGTGCCGATCCGCAGCAGGTCGCCGACCCGGGCGGCCAGGCCGCTGACCGTGACCCGCAGGCCGACGGCGCCGGTGACCTTGCCGCTGACGGTGGGGCGGGCGGCCCGGACCGCACTCTGCAGGCGGTGGTGGAAGACGTCGGTCATAGCCGCAGGGCCTCCCGGGCCCGGGCGATCGCCGCTTCGATGGTGGCGTCGACGGTCGCGGTGCCGGTCTCGGCGATCGCGTCGCCAGGGCGCAGGGCCGGGTCGGCGTGCAGGTTGATCGGCCGGCCCTGGTAGTCGAAGGTGCCGCCGGCGTCGCCGACCAGGTTCGCGTAGTCCTCGGGGTGCAGCCGGACCAGCACATTGCCGTGTTCCGGCGCCGCGGTCATGGCCCGGCGCAGCGCGTCCTGCCCGCGCTCCGGGTCGTCCCGCAGGTTGCGCGCGACGATCGCCTCGGCCAGCTCGAACGCGCTGCTCAGCACGACTTCCTGGAGCTCGGTGAAGGTGGGCATGAGCTGGTCCTCCAGCCCGGTGACGGCCCGGCCGAGCGCGTTGACGGCGTGCGACAGGGCGGTCGTGCGCCGCTGCTCGTGGTGCTGCTCGGCGGCGTGCGCGCGGGCCGCGGCGTCCTCGGCGGCCGCCACGGCGTCGCGTTTGCCCTGGGCCCAGCCCTCGGCGTAGCCGGCGGCCCGGGCGCTCTGCCGTTCGTCCTCGATGAGTTTCGGGTCGTGCGGGTCCGGCAGGCGCAGGTCGTTCGCGAACCGGGCGGCGGCCGCGTTCTCGGCGATCACCCCGCGCAGGATCGGGCTGTCAGGCGATGAGCTCATCGGCCTCGCCGCCGCGCTGGATCTCGATCTGGCCGGAGTCCTCCAGCGTGCGGATGACGCCGACGATCTTCGCCTGCGACTCCTCGACCATCTTGACCTTGACCGGGCCGAGCAGGTCGATCTCCTCGAGCAGGTTCTCCCGGCCGCGTTCGGAGAGGTTCTTGGTGACCTTGTCGCGGACGCCTTCCGGCACGCCCTTGAGGGCGGTGGCCAGGTCGGCCGGCTCCACCTGGCGCAGGATCAGCTGCACCGCGCGGTCCTCCAGGTTGATGATGTCCTCGAACATGAACATCCGGCGCCGGATCTCCTCGGCCAGCTCGGGGCTGCGGGCGTCCAGGGCTTCCAGGATGAGCCGTTCGGTGGTGCGGTCGGCGCGGTTGATGATGTCGACCAGCGGTTGCAGGCCGCCGACCGTGGAGAGCTCGTCCGGCTGGAGCACGCTGGACAGCTTGCGCTGCAGCGCGCTCTCCACCTGGCGGATGATGTCCGGCGAGGTGCGGTCCATGATCGCGATCCGGTGCGCGACCTCGGTCTGCACCTCCAGCGGCAGGCCGGCCAGGATCGACGAGGCCAGGCCGGCCGGGATGTGCGCGAGGACCAGCGCGATGGTCTGCGGGTGCTCGTACTGCACGTACGAGAGAAGTTGCCGGGGGTCGGCGTTGCTGAGGAAGTTGAACGGGATGTCGTTCATCGACGCTTCGAGCCGGTCCAGGATCAGCGCCGCGCGTTCCTTGCCGAGCGAGGCTTCCAGCAGCTCACGGGCGTAGTCCATGCCGCCGGTCCCGGCGAACCGGGTGGTCGCCATGGCGTAGAACTCGTCCATCACGTCGTCGACCTGGACGGGGTCGAGCTTGCCCAGCCGCGCGACCTCCGCGGAGAGCAACTCGACCTCCTTCTCGGACATACTCGCCAGCACCTGCGCGGATTGTTCCCTGCCGAACTGGATCAGCATGATGGCGGCCTTGCGGACGCCCGTCATGGAGAGCGTGGTGAGCGCGGGTGTGGTCAACGCGTACTCCTCGAACCGTCTTCCGTGCCTGTCTGGGGGTCAGTGGTGTGTCGTCGCGTCGGCGGACATCCAACCGCGCAGCAGGGTGGCCATCTCGTCCGGCTTCTCCTTGACCATCTCTTCGATCGAGCGGTGCCGTTCCTCGCGGGCCTCGTCGTGCTCCTCGACGGGGGTACCGCCCTCGATCATTCCGGCGGCGTGCATGGCCTGGGTGGCCTCCAGTTCGGCCTGGCGCTGCGCGTCCAGCGCGGCCTGCATCTCCTCCAGGTGCGCCTTCTCCTCGGCGGTGAGCTGCTGACGCCGCTTGGCGCGCCGGCTGGCCCGCCAGGCCAGGAAGATCAGCATCAGTACGACGAACGCGAGCGCCCCGGTCTTGACCAGGGTGAGCTGCTTGCTCTGCTTGTCCGCGGCGGCCGCGGCGGCCAGTTCGCTCTTGGCGGCCTGCTGGGCCGAGGTGTCGAACGGCATGGCGCTGACCGCGATCGTGTCCCCGCGGGTGGAGTCGATGCCGGCCGCCGAGCTGACCAGTTGCTGCACCTGGGTCGGATCGACCGAGGCGGCGGTGGTGCTGTCCAGCAGGACCGCGACGCTCAGCCGCCGGATGCTGCCGGGCGCCTTCCGGCGGACCTCCTGCGTCTCGTTGAGCGCGTTCTGCCGGGCGTCGTTCTTGTTGGCGTACTGGCCGTTGGAGCCGGAGCCGCTGGGCACCTGGATGTTGTCCGGGCCGAGCACGCCGCCGTTGCCGACGCCGCTGCCGCTGTAGGTCTCGGAGGAGGAGGTCTCGGAGAGCGACGGGAGGGAGGGGTCGGAGCTGTACGACTTGCTGCGCGTCTCGGTCTGGTCGAAGTCCAGGTCGGCGGTCGTGGTGACGACCGAGTGCCCGGGACCGACCAGCCGGTCGAGCATGGTCTGCAGCGCGGAGTTCATCCGGTTCTGGAACTCGACGGTCTGCGCCTCGGTGCCGCTGTCCCCTCCGGTGGCGATCGTCGCGCCGCCGCCGGTGGAGAGGATCTTGCCGTCCGCACCGGCGACGGTGACCTGCGTCGGGTCCAGGCCCTCGACGCTGGAGGCGACCAGGTGCACGATCGCCTGCACCTGGTCGCCGCTCAACGGGCTGGTCGACTTGGAGGCCACCAGCACCGACGCGGTCGGCTTGGCGGTGTTGTCGGCGAAGACGTCCTTCTGCGGCAGCACCAGGTGCACGGTGGCCGCCTCGACGCCGTCGATCGACTTGATGGTCTTGGCGAGCTCGCCTTCGAGCGCCCGCTGGTAGTTGGCGTGCTGCATGAAGTCGCTGGTGGTGATGCCCTGCTGGTCCAGCAGCGAGTAGCCGGTGCCCTCGTCGTTCGGCAGGTTCTCGCCGGAGAGCTGCAGGCGCAGGGCGTTCACCTGGTCGCGCGGCACCATGATGGTCTGGCCGTCGTTCGCCAGCTCGTACTTGGTGCCGGATTTCTGCAGCGACTCGACGATGGCGCCGGCGTCCTTCGTCGACAGGTTGTTGAAGAGGATCGCGTACGACGGCTTCGCCGCCCAGGTCGCGAAGAAGTACCCCCCGACGACGATGGCGACGATGGCGAAAATCGTGACAGCCTTCTGTCCCGGCGTGAAGGACTTGAAGGTGTCCGTTATGCGGCGTACCGGAGCGGGAAGGCGGTCAGTCATGTCAGGCCTGCATCCTCATGATCTCTTGGAAGGCTTCGACGGCCTTGTTCCGTACGGCAAGAGTCATCTGAAGCCCGAGAGACGCCTCGTTCGCGGCCATCGTGTACTGGGCCGGGTCCTGCAGCGTCCCGTTGGCGACCTGGACGGCGAGGTCGCTCGCCTTGTCCTGGGAGGCCTGGACACTCTCCAGTCCCTTGGAGAGCATCCGGGCGAAGTCGGTGTTCGGGCTGGCCGTCTTGGCGGCCTCGTCGAAGTCCAGGTTGTCGCTGACGCCCGAAATGCCCGCCGCACCTGACATACCCGAAATTCCGGAGATTCCGCTGAATCCAGAGATTCCACCGATGGGATTGATCGCGCTCATGATCACTTCCCGAGGTTGATAGCGGCGGCGTAGGCGTCCCGCGCCCGGTCGACGACCGAGAGATTCGCCTGGTAGGAGCGCTGCGCCATGATCATCTGGGCCATCTGGCTGCCCATGTCGATGTCCGGCCGGCGGACGTAGCCCTGCGCGTCGGCGAGCGGGTTGTCCGGCTCGTACGCCAGGATGCCCTGCGCGTTGCCGAGCTGAACGCCGGCGACCTCGGCGCCGTTGCCGTCCTGCGCGGCCCGGGCCTGCACATATCGGGCCTGGAACGCGTTCTCGGACGTACGGCTGGTGTTGTTCATGTTCGCGATGTTGTCGGAGACCGCGTCGAGCCACTTGCGGTAGACCGTCACGCCGGTGCCCGCGACCCCGATGGCGTTGAAGATGCTCATCCTCAGGCTCCCTTGATGGCGTCGCGCAGCAGGCCGTACTTGCTGTCGATGGCCCGGAGGGTGAGCTGGTAGCGCATCGTGGTGTCGATGTGCGACAGCGTCTCCTCGTCGAGGTTGACGTTGTTGCCGTTGAGCCGGGTGGGCTCCAGCGACTCACTCGTGCTGGGCGTGATGCCCAGCGGCGACTGGCCGCGAGCGACGGCACCCTGGAGGGCCTCCTCGAACTTGACCTTACGGGCACGGAAGCCCGGGGTCTCGACGTTCGCGATGTTGTTGGCAATGGCGTTCTGCCGGGCCGACAGGCCGGTGACAGCGACGCGCAGTGCAGACGTGGAAAGGTCGTCGAACACTTCGCAGCTCCCTGATCGATCCGTCTCGGTCGCCGTTCCGTGGCTTTTCGGTGAGCAATCCGTGCTCGTACCATGCAGTTCGGCGAGCTTGGTGATCGGCTGAGCGTCAGACGGTTGCTGCGAGGTTGCACACGAAAACGTCCCGGACCCCCATGGGGTTTCCGGGACGTTCGCGTCTTACATGGCGCAATCCAGATAGACCGGTCGTTTGACCGCCTCTCCGGTCTCGATGCGGGCGGTCATCGCCGTCTGCTGGCGGTTCGCGGTCAGCCGCCGGGCGATCTCCTCGGCCGCGGCCAGCTGGCGGGTGAGGATCTCGTCGGCCCGCGGCTTGAGCTCCAGCGGCAGCGCGCCCAGCTCGGTGGGCGGCTTCCAGATGTCGGCCGGCGGGCTCTCCGCGTAGCGATGCTCGTCGGCGAGCATCGCCTCGATCGTCGCGACGTCCATCTCGAGCTCGTCGAGCGCCGCTGTCCAGGCGCCCCGCCAGTCCTCGGTCATCGCTCTGCTCACACCTTCGCGGCGGTCACGGCGGCCTCGCGCCAGGCGTCCCGCAGCGGCTCCAGCAGCGCGCGGCAGGTGGCCACCCGCTCCGGGCTCCGGGCGATGTTCGCGCCGATCAGTTCGGTCAGCAGGTACCCGTACAGGTTGGCCAGGCCGGGAGCGCCGTCCCACGCTTCCACGTCGAGCGAGACCCGAAGCTCCAGGACGATCTCCTGCGCGTGGTTGAGCTTGTCGTTGGCCAGCTCCCGGTCACCCTTGAGCAGGGCGTCCTCGGCGTGGTTCAGGTCGAGGATCAACCGGTCGTAGAGCATGGTCAGCAGCTTCGCGGGAGAAGCCGTGTTGATCGAGTCCTGCAGGTAACGGTCGCGAAGGTTGGACGCGGTCATGGATCTCCTCGGTCAGGGCCGGCGGCTGGGCGGGGTCGTCGGTCGTGCGGGCGGGCGAGCGGGTCAGCCGAGGCTGGACAGCTGCCCGGAGAGCCAGGTGGACTTGCTCTTGAGACTGCCGAGGGAGGACTCGAGGGCGGTGTACTGCCGCTGCAGGGCGACCTTCTTGGCCGCCAGCCGTACGTCCCAGTTGTCGATCTGGTCGTTGAGCGAGTCGATCTCGTTCTTCCGGCCGGTGATCACCGCGGTGACCGCGGTGGTCTGCTTGTCGGTGAGCGTCCGGACCTTGTTGCCGAACGCGATGCCGGCTTCCTGGACCTTGGCCGGATTGTCGTTGTACGCCTGGGTGAACGCCGCCTCGTCGAACGACAGCGTCCCGTCCTTGGTCAGCGAGACACCGAGCTGGTTGAGCGAGCCGAAGTCCACCGTCGAGGTGCTCTCGACCCCGTTGCTGTCCTTCGACGTCTTGTCGTACGACAGCCCGTTGCTGACCATGCTGAGCAGCGCCGCGTTCATCTGCCGGACGGTGAAGTCACCGGTCAGCGGCGAGCCCTGCTTGGTGTCGGTGTCGTACGTCGTCTGGGTCTTGATCTCGGCGATCGAGGCGTTGGCCGCGTCGACCAGCGCTTTCATCTTGGACGCGATGGCGGTGGTGTCGGTGGTCGCGTCGACCGTGACACCCGTCTCCTCCTTCGCGACCGTGAGGGTCACGCCGGGCATCAGCGCGCTGAACGTGTTCGTGCTGCTGTTGACCTTGTACTCCGAGGAGGTGCCCGGGTTCATGGTCAGCACCGCGTCCTTGGACGCCGTGGTGGTCGGCCCGGTGCCGCCGCTGCCGGTGGTCTCCAGGCCGGTGATCTGGAAGCCGTTCGCGGCGCCGCTCTTCATCCCGCTGAACTGCACGACGCCCTTGTTGCCCGAGGTGTTGACCACCGTCGCGCGGATGCCCAGGGCGGCCGACTGCGAGTTCACCGCGGTGGTCAGCTTCGCCGCGGTCTTCGGCTCCTCGACCGTGATGGTCACCGGGTCGCCGACCGCGGTGAACTGGTCGGCGCCGTTGGCGTCCTTCGACCAGGTGCCGGGCTGGACGGTGACCGACGACGGGACCGACTGCTCGGCGGTGGTGTCGTCGACCTGCAGCACGCTGACCTGTGAGCGGGCCACCGAGGTGACGTCGAAGGTGGCGGTGCCGGACATGCCGGTCAGGCCGCCGGTCGCGGTCGCGGTGACGCTCGTCGAGCTGGAGGTCGCGGTGAGGGCGCGCCAGGAGCCGAGCGAGGCCAGCGACTCGGCGGCCGACTTCGCCGACTTGAGCTTGGCGTTGACCGACTGGTAGGAGGCCACCGCGGTCTGCGCGGTCTCGACCTTGGTCTTGAGCTTGGTCTGTGGGGCCGCCTCGACCTGCATCAACGAAGTGATCATCGAGGTGGTGTTGAGGCCACTGACGAGGCCGTCGACGGAGCTGGTCACTGGTGCCTGCCTTTCCTGCCGGGACGTCGTACCGGGGGCGGGAGCGGAGCGGGGGCAGCCGGTCGAATTTCCCGGCTACCCCCAACTCTTCGGCCGTTGGCCGAGGCATTTCAGCCGCTACCGGTAGCTATCCGGTTGCGGTCCGCGGTCAGCGGAGCAGCGACAGCACGTTCTGCGCGGACTGGTTCGCCTGCGACAGCATCGAGGTGCCGGCCTGGGTGAGGATCTGGTTCCGGGTGAAGGACACCATCTCCTGCGCCATGTCGGTGTCCCGGATCCGGGACTCCGACGCGGACAGGTTCTCGACCGACACGTTGAGGTTGTTGATGGTGTGCTCGAAGCGGTTCTGGTGCGCACCCAGCTTGGCCCGGGTGTCGGAGACCGACTGGATCGCGGTGTCCAGCGCGTCCATCGCCTCGGCGGCGCCGGACTTGGTGCCGGCCACCGGGTCGGCCGCCCGGGTCAGGT
The DNA here is from genome assembly GCF_019704555.1 of Actinoplanes sp. L3-i22. Lineage (NCBI taxonomy): Bacteria > Bacillati > Actinomycetota > Actinomycetes > Micromonosporales > Micromonosporaceae > Actinoplanes > Actinoplanes sp. L3-i22. Next base: position 11,431,422 of record NZ_AP024745.1, on the reverse strand, counting down.
CCAGGCCGTTGAGGCCGAGGCCCTTCGAGTTGATGGCGCCGATGCCGACGCTCAGGGTCTCGCCCGAGTTCGCACCGATCTGGAAGGCGCCCGGCGTGGCGCCGGCCTTCGCGGTCGAGGCGCCGGCGGTGATGCCCAGGTTGCCGGTGGAGTCGGTGGTGAAGCCGGAGGTGCCGTTCAGGTTGAACGTGAGCGCACCGCTGGTCTTGTCCACCTCGGCGGACACCTCGATCGTGGTGTCGCCGTAGCCGGCGTCCTTCATGGCGCTGGAGATGGCGTTGTTGATCTTGGCGGCCGCCTCCTGCGGGCTGAGCGCGTTGCCCTTGCTGTCGGTGAGGGCGACGTCCGCGACGTTGATCGGTGCCGCCGCGCCGGTGGAGTCCTTGGTCAGCTGGCCGTTGATCGTGCTGATCGAGATGGCACCGGAGGTGGCCGGCACCGCCGCGACGGCCGGCGTGGTCGCGGTCGCCGCGGTGCCCGGGATGGCCGTGCCCTTCTGCTCCGCGGCCATCCCGAAGGAGCCGTCGAGCAGCTTCGACTTACCGAACGCGGTGGTGTCGCTGACCCGGTCGATCTCGGCCGAGAGCTGGTTGAACTCGGCCCCGGCGGCCTTCTTCGCGTCGTCGTCGAGCGACGCGTTGTTGGCCTGCACCGACAGGTCGCGCATGCGCTGCAGCATGCTCGTGGTCTCGTTGAGCGCACCCTCAGCGGTCTGCACGACGCTGATCGCGTCCTGCGCGTTCCGGACCGCGACCTTGAGGCCACCGGTCTGCGCGCGCAGGCCCTCGGAGATCGAGAGGCCGGCCGCGTCGTCGGCGGCCCGGTTGATCCGGAAACCACTGGACAACTTCTCCAGCGACTTCTGCATCTGGCCGTCGGTCACCGACAGGTTCCGGTACGCGTTCTGGGCGGCGATGTTCTGGTTGATGCGAAGACCCATGGGGTTTTCCTCCTTGAGTGGGGTCTTGAGCGGCCCGTCCATGAGCCGATGTGTTGCGCCTTTCCCTTCGGCGATCCGCCGGAAGGCCCTGAGGATTCTCCGAGAATTCTTCGGGCTTTTCGGGCCATCCGGAGAAATGCCGATCGGGGGAAACCACTCAGCGGCACCGCGAACATGCCGACCTGTCCGAATGAGCGGGTTGCCAAAGGGGTGCGGCCCGACAGCGAAACCACGGAGGACCGGGTGAGCCTGACCGACCTGGCCAGTGTCCTGTGGCGCTCTCGCGAGCTGCTGGAGATGCTGCTGTTCAAGCTGGAGGAGGAGCAGTTGCTGCTCGCGGCCAATCGGTCGCGCTGGCTCAGCCACGCCACCCGGGAGGTGGAGGTGGTGCTGGATCAGATCCGGCAGACCGAGGTCATCCGTGCCGCGTACGCCCAGGAGGTCGCCGCCGAGCTCGGCCTCAACCCGGAAGCGTCGCTCGGCGAGCTCGCCGACGCCGCACCTGATCCCTGGTCGGACCTGTTGCACCAGCACCGCAAGGCATTCCTGCTCCTGACGTCGGAGATCCGGGCCCTGGCCGACGTCAACCGCGAACTGCTCACCGCGGGGCAGCGGGCGGCTCGCGAAACCATGCTCGTGTTTGCCGAGACTGTGGAAACGTACGGGCCGCAGGGCCAGACCGTCACCGGCGGCGCTCGCCGCCCCACGCTCGTTGATGAGGCGATCTGATGGGCAGCACTTTCAGTGGACTCAACACCGCCCTGACCTCCCTGTACGCGCAGCGGCGCGGCCTGGAGGTCACCGGCCAGAACATCGCGAACGCGAACACCGAGGGGTACACCCGGCAGCGCGTCACGATGCAGTCGCAGAACGCCAACCTGGTGCCCGGCGTGTACGCCACCACCACGGCGGTCGGCAACGGCGTCGCTGTCTCCTCGGTGGACCGCCTCCGCAACGCGGCACTGGACCAGCGCAGTTACACCGAGCACGCGAACTCGGCGTACCACAACGCGCGGGCCGGGGCCTACAACCAGATCGAGGACGTGTTCGCGGAACCCAGCGACACCGCGCTGCAGGCCCGCATGGCGGACATGTGGGACGGGTGGAACGCGATCACCACCAACCCCGACCAGCTGGCCGGCAAGTCCGCGGTGATCGAGCAGGCCACCACGGTCGCCTCCACGCTGAACGACGCCGCCGCGTCGCTGAACAACCAGTACAAGGCGGCCCGGACCGGCCTGGACACCTACGTGAACGACGTCAACAAGGCGGCCGACTCGGTGGCCAAGCTGAACAACCAGATCGTCGTCGCCACCCAGGCCGGGCTGCAGGCCAATGAGCTGCAGGACCAGCGGGCCCAGCAGATCCTCAAGCTGTCCGAGCTGACCGGGGCGAGCGCGACCGAGCTGCCGAACGGCTCGATCAACGTCTTCGTCGGCAGCGCGCCGCTGGTCAGCGGGTTCAGCACGCGCCAGATCGAGATCGAGTCGGGCGGCGCCACCCGGCTGGAGGACCTGAACACCAGCGAGGTCAACCTGCGCTGGGCGGACACCAAGGCCGCGGTCGCGGCCGGCGGCAGCATGGGCGCCTCGATGGAGCTGCTCGCCAAGGGCGGCACGCTGGACACCGTCACCCAGCGGCTGAACACGGTCGCGAGCAAGCTCGCCGACTCCGTCAACAAGGCCTACAGCGCCGGCTACGCCACCGACGGGACCACCGGCCAGCCGTTCTTCGTGCGCACCGACAACGACTCGACCAGCAACGTCACCGCCTCGCAGATCAAGGTGGCGGTCACCGATCCGGCCAAGTTGCAGATCTCCAGCGGCGACCCGACCGGCACCCCGAAGGTCCTGGACGGCAACGTCGCCGACCAGATCTCCGACCTGGCCGACTCGAAGACCGACGCGGACGCCGAGTACCAGTCGATGATCGGCGAGCTGGGCGTCTCGGCGCAGTCCGCGATCCGTCGCCGGGACGTGCAGAACGCGGTGACCGACCAGGTGGACGCGTCCCGGGACGCGGAGTCCGGGGTCAACCTCGACGAGGAGATGACCAACCTGCTCACGTACCAGCGGGGGTACGAGGCGGCCAGCCGCGTGCTCACCACCGTCGACTCGATGCTTGACCAGTTGATCAACCGCACCGGCATGGTCGGTAGGTAAGGGAGCCCGTCATGAGCAGCAGCCCCAGGGTCACCGAGAGCAGCGTACGCACCCGGACCATGGCCAGCCTGCAGCGCAATCTGGGCCGGACCCAGCAGGCACAAGATCAGATCTCCAGCGGCAAGCAGCTGAACCGCCCGTCGGACTCGCCGACCGGCACGGTCACCGCGCTGCAGTTGCGCGGCGAGGTGCGGGCCAACAAGAAGTACTCGGCCAACGCCGACGACGCGGTCGGCCGGCTCGGCGTGGTGCAGGACAACCTGCAGTCCTCGGTGGAGCTGCTGACCGTGGCCCGCAACCTGACCCTGGAGGCCAGGAACGGCGGGCAGAGCACGCCGGAGGCGAACAAGGCCCGGGCCGCCCAGCTCGAGCAGCTCAAGGGCAACCTGGTCCAGTTCGCCAACTCCAAGTATCTGGACCGCCCGGTGTTCGGCGGGTCCACGCCGGACTCGTCGGCCTACGACAACAGCGGCAAGTTCGTCGGCGAGGGGGCCGGCGAGACGCTCCGGGCGATCGGCCCGAACGCCAAGGTCCGGGTCGACGTCCGCGGCCCGGAGGTGTTCGGCGCGGACCAGATCGACGACCCCGCCGGCAGCGGTACCAAGGTGGACAACCCGAACCAGATGTTCAAGGTTCTGGACAACATCATCGACGCGATGAAGTCCGGAGATGCGGACGCCCTGGACACCGGCCTACAGAACCTCGATAAAGCGTCTGATCTCGTGAAATCCACTCTTTCGGACGTAGGCGCCCGATACAATCGGGTTACACAGATGAAGCAGTCCTCGGAGGATCGCTTGATGTCCGTGTCGTCGCAGTTGTCCGACATCGAGGATGTCGACCTGCCCAAGGCGATCATGGAATTGCAGCTCCAGCAGACCTCGTATCAGGCCGCCCTGGCCGCCACGGCCAAGGTGATCCAGCCCTCGCTCATCGATTTCCTGAGGTGACCATGACTACTCGCACCATGTCCCGACCGATCGAGGCCACCATGACCGACCCGTCGCTGGGCCTGCCGACCATCTCGATGGCGACGCCCATGCCCGGGTTCCCGGCGCACAAGGAATTCGTCCTGGTGCGTTTGAACGACGACGGTCTGCTCTACGCTCTCACCTCGATCAACGACCCGGATCTGCGTTTCCTGGTGGCGCCTCCGGAGCCGTTCTTCCCGGAGTACGCGCCGGAGATCGACGAGGCGGTGTTCGCCGCGCTGAACACCAAGGACCCGGACCGCGTGCTGCTGCTGACCGTCATCACCGCGAACAAGGACGAGACCACCGCGAATCTCCTTGCTCCGATCGTGGTGGACCGGGACAGCATGCGGGCCGTGCAGACGATCCTCACCGGCTCGGGCTATCCCGTCCGAGCGATCATGAACCGGGCGTTCTGAATCCTCCACCCGGGGGTTGTTCGCGAATAACCCTCAGCCCAGGCGCGGTCGCGTTCCCTCGCGGCCGCGCCTTTGTCATGCTGTCCGTTCCGTGGATGGAGGAGGACGTCGATGCTTGTGCTGACCAGGCGGGCCGGAGAGAGCGTGATGATCGGCGACGACGTCGTGATCACCGTGCTGGAGGCCCGCGGCGACGTCATCCGGCTGGGCATCCAGGCGCCGCGTGACGTGCAGGTGCACCGCGAGGAGGTGTACCGGGAGCTGCAGGACGCGAACCGGGCCGCCGCCTCGCCGTCGGACGCCGAGGTGGACGCGATCACCAAGATGTTCGACAAGCCGGACGAATGAGGGTGGCCCGCCGCCGCCGGTGGCGGGCGCACCACACCTGCACCGGCGGCTGACCCCGGAGACAACGCGCGACAAGCATTCTTCTCGTCGACGGGGAACTTCAGTCGGGGAGCGATCGTGGGCGCAGAGCGTGAATCAGTCATCGGCGGCGGTGTCATCGGCGCCGTGTGTGCGCTGGATCTGACGGTGGATGCCCACGTGCACACCGGGTTTTCCGCCGGGCGGGACGCGGTGGGTGTGGTGGTCTCGGCCGCCGACCGGGCCGGCCTGACCGCGCTGACCTTCGCCGACCAGGCCGGGCCGGAGACCACCTGGCTGACCGCCTACGCCGACTCGGTGCGCCGGGCCCGGCACCGGACCGAGATGACCCTGCGGGTCGCCGCCGAGGTCGAGGTGGTCCGCCCGGACGGCTGGCTGGCGTTGCCGGCCGACCTGACCCAGCTCGACGCGCTGTCGGTGGCGACCTCCGCCCTGCCGTACGGCGATGATCTGCTCGATGCCCGCGCGGTCCGCGCCCTGCTCGCGGCCGGCGGGACCACCGCCGAGCACGTCGCCGAGCTGCTGGTCGCCGCGACCGTGCGCGGTCTCGAGCGGGCCTCGCGCTACGTGCCCACCCAGCTGGCCCGCCCGCTGGCACTGCTGGCCCAGGCGGGTGTCGACGACGCCGCGGTGTCACCGGCGCTGATCGCCGACCTGGCCGCCGCCTGCCGTGGCACCGGCACCGTCGTGGAGATCAGCGAGGCGTGGCGCAGCCCGTCCCCGCGCCTGATCGCGATGCTGCGGGACGCGGATGTGACGCTGGTGCCCGCGAGTGACGCGCGGTACGCGGCCGAGGTGGGCGGCTGGCAGTACCTGCGACGAGTCTGAACGAAAGGCGAACACGGGCCGCACTGGTCTCCGTACGCTCTGTCATGCCAGCACTTCAGCATGGGAGAGATGCGATGAGTATGGTTCAGCAGGCCATCGAGGTCAGTGCACCGTTGCACACGGTGTACGAGCAACTCGCCGCGTTCGAGAACTATCCGCGGTTCATGACCGGCGTTCGCCAGGTGACCACCACCGGCACGGACCAGACCCACTGGATCATGGACGTGGACGGCAAACGCCGCGAGTTCGACGCCCAGATCATCGAGCGGACCCCGGATGAACGGGTCTCCTGGTCCACCATGGAGGGCCCACTTCTGGCCGAGACGCTCACCCTGCGCCCGATGGGGGAGACGAAGACCCAGATCGTCGCCCAGCTCGAGGCCGACATCGCGTTCCTCATGCCCAGCGACCGGCACGGCCAGGAATCGCTGAACCGCCGCCTCAAGGCCGACCTGACCACGTTCAAGGGCCTGGTCGAGAGCGGTGTCCTGGGCGGCCGCGCGATGCCGACCGGCGCCGCCACCAAGCTCTTCCCCGGCCCCTCGCACACGCTGTTCAGCCCGGAGTTCGCCTCGCCGGCCTCGGTCGCCACGCGCGTCCACCGGCACCCACCCGCGACGCAGCCCGCTCCCCATCCGGGCGCCGGGTGGGACAACGGCGCCGCCGACCTGGGCAATGCCGACCCGACCGGCACCGGCCTCACCGAGAACCCGCTGCACCACGCGGCCGGCGCGTCGAGCAAGCCCGACGGCGGCTGGGTCAGCGGCGGCTCGGCCGGCTCGGCCCGGATGGGCGGACGCACGCCGGCCAGCGACATCTGGGGCAGCGGCATGATCAACGAGGAAGACCGCGGCATCGGCTGACCAAAATCGGAGATCAAATTCTTTATTGCCTCGGCTGCGGCCGATAACTGATCGTCGCTCCCGCGGGGACCCTTGCGACCCTCGCAAGGGCGCGGGGCGCCCAGAACGCGAGGCCCACAAGGGCGACGTCCGCGGGTGGGCGCGGTAAAACCGAAGACCCCGAACGGCCGCCGCTCCACCCGGAGCGGCGGCCGTTTCGTCAGCGCGGCGCGGCTTCCAGGGTGACCAGCAGCCGGGCCCCACGTGGCGAGGCGTGCTCGTAGCGCACCGACCCCCCGTTCGCCTCCACCAGCTGCCGCACGATGAACAGCCCGAGCCCGGCCCCCCGGATGAACCGCCCGAACAGACTGGGCAGCACGTCCTCCGGAATCCCGGCCCCGCTGTCCTGCACCACCAGCAGCACCGTGCCGCCCGGCTGCCGGCCCGCGCTGACCACCACCGGCGCGGCCCCGTGCGTGACCGCGTTCTTCACCAGGTTCTCCACCACCACCGCGAGGTGCCCGCGGTCGGCGAGCGCCGCCACGTCCTCGTCGATCGCGATCTCCACCTGCCCGTCCGCGCCGGCCACCGAGCGGGCCAGCTCGTGCAGCGGCACCGGCACCCGCCGCGCGGTCACCGCCCCGGTGTCCAGCCGGAACAGCAGTTGCAGGTCGTTCATCATCTTGATCAGCCGGCGGGTGTTCTTGTCGATCTTCTGGGCCAGCTCGAGCCGGATGTCGTCGGGCAGGTCCGCCCAGTCCGCGCAGAGCAGCTCGGCGAGGCTGGCGATGGAGCTGATCGGCTGGGCCACGTCGTGGGTCAGCATCGAGGTGAGGTCGTTCTTGAAGGCCAGCGCCGCGGCCAGGTCCGCGTTGCCGCGTTCGAGCTCGGCGGCGTGTTCGCTGAGCGCCTCCTCGGCCTCCTTGCGGGAGGCGATGTCGACGCAGGTCGCGACGTAGCCCCGGGGCGCCCCGGCGGCGTCCGGGATGGCCGCCATGGTGGCCAGCACCGGCACCGCGGTCCCGTCGGCGCGGGGCAGCAGCCAGTCCCCGCCGCTGCCCGGTGGCGGGAGCGGGGGCGGTTCGCCCAGGTCGTCGTGCTGTCCGGTGAGCTCGCGCCAGCGCCGGTTGACGTCGATCACGCGGTAGTTGGCGTCCAGCACCATGACCGCCTCGTTCATCGACTGCAGCAGCGTGTCCGCGAAGTCCTGCCGGTCCCGCAGCTCGGCGACCAGCCGGCGCTGGCGCCGATCGGCGACGTCCAGGGTCCGGACCAGAAAGGCCAGTAGTCCCAGCAGCGCGAGCGCGGCGAGAATCGCGCCGGTGCTGACCGCCGCCGCCGGGCGGCTCAGCCCGGTGCGCACCGCGAACGCGCTGACCAGCGCCGCGATCAGTGGCGCCGCGATCAGCGCCGGCGCCAGCCGACGGACCGCGGTCCGCGGCCCGGACTGGTCGAGGGTGCGCAGCGGCCCGGCCTCCGGACGGGCCAGGATGGCGCCGGCGGTCAGCGTGAGCAGTCCGACGGCCAGGTAGAGCGGCATCACGCCGGCGGGCTCCTGCCCGCTGGGAAAGGTCGCGGCGAAGAGCCGGGGGACGAGCGCGACCAGCGCGATGGTGGCGGCGCCGAGCAGCAGCGGGTCGGCGACCCGGACCGGGACCGCGCCGACCCGGCGGGGCAGCCGCAGGTCCAGGCAGGCGAGCGCGAGCCCGGACAGCAGGGTGGCCACCGCGACGGCCGGATGCCGGTCCAGCGCGAGGCAGCCGAGGATCGCCGCGGCGAGCGCGAAGCCCGCCGCGGCCCCGGCGCGCAGCCGGCCGGCGACTCCGGTGGTCAGCGGCACGACCTGCAGCAGCAGGGCGAGACCGGCCGGAACCAACGCGAACGCCGGAGCGGGCGGGAGCCCCTCCGGCGGCGCGGTGAGATCGGACGTGTGCGTGTTCAGGACGCCGAGGACGGTGACCGTGACCCCGGCGCTCCCGGCGATCAGCCGGGACAGCCTGCCCACGCCGCGTGCCGCGATGTGCACATATCCCCCCATGACGTGAGGAAATGATCATATCGCGACGCGAGCGGTTACTTACCCGCCCAGGCGAACCCTTCCTCCAGGCGGATCTTGCTGGCCACCCGCGAGATCTCCGTGTGCATCCGATTCGCGTGATGGCCACAGAAGGCCAGATCGCCGCCGCTGCTCAGGGTCACCTCCAGCTTGGCGGCCGCGCCACAGCGATCACAGCGATCGGTCAGTTCGCCGACGGTGTCGATCTCGGGCGACAGCAGGGTGGTCATATCGCTCTCCTTGCTCATGGGCCGAATGAACGGGGCTCAACGGCGGTGTGCAGCGGTCCTGACAGCGGACTTAATCGGCCCTCGGTCAGGGTGCCTTAGGTTTCGACCGGCGCTTCCCCAGTGATCCGGCCGGTCGAATCGGCCCCGGTTCGGTGCAACGGTGGTGCACCCCGGCGAGACCCGGCCGCGCACTGATTCCTCTACAAGATTTCCCTCAAGTCGCCACGGCATTCCATCTGGAGCCGGGGCACTCAACCTGAGGGAGACTTTGATGCTCGGTTCCGACGCCCGTCGCTTGGCCGTCCGTTTCGCGGCCGTCGCGAGCGCCGCCACCGCTTCTCTTTACGGTTTCACCGGGCCGGCCTCGGCCGCTCCGGTTCCGGCCGCTCCGGCGACCGGGACCATCCTGGAGGCCGGCGCCGCCACGGCCATCCCGGGAAGTTACATCGTGGTGCTCAAGGCCGGCGCTTCCGCTTCGCAGGACCTGGTGGCCGGCTACGGCGGTCAGGTCCTGGACAACTACAAGGCCACCGTACGCGGATTCCACGCCCGGATGTCCGAGACCCAGGCGGCCCGCCTCGCGGCCGACCCGGCCGTCCAGTACGTCGAGCAGGACGCCAAGATCACGACCGCGGCCGTCCAGCCGAACGCCACGTGGGGCCTGGACCGGATCGACCAGCGCGCCCGCACGCTGGACCGGACGTACACGTACCGCTCGGCGAAGGACGTCACCGCGTACGTCATCGACACCGGCATCCGCACCTCGCACAAGGACTTCGGCGGCCGGGCGACCAGCGGCTGGGACTTCGTCGACGGCGACAAGACCGCGGACGACTGCAACGGGCACGGCACCCACGTGGCCGGCACCATCGGCGGCGCCACCTACGGCGTGGCCAAGGACGTCAAGCTGGTCGGCGTCAAGGTGCTGGACTGTGACGGCTCCGGCTCGTACTCCGACTTCATCGCCGGCATCGACTGGGTGACCGCGCACGCCAAGCTGCCCGCGGTCGCCAACATGAGCATCGGCGGCCCGAAGGACAAGGCGCTCGACGACGCGGTGAACCGGGCGATCGCCAAGGGCATCACATTCGCCGTCGCGGCCGGCAACGACAACCGGAACGCCTGCAGGTTCTCGCCGTCCGACACCAGCAACGCGATCACCGTCGGCGCCGTGGACACCGCGGACAAGCGGGCCTCGTTCTCCAACTACGGCACCTGCCTGGACATCTTCGCGCCCGGCGTGAACGTCAAGTCGACCTCCAACTCCTCGAACACCGCCACCGCGTTGATGAGCGGCACCTCGATGGCCAGCCCGCACGTGGCCGGCGCGGCCGCCCTGGTGCTCGGCGCCCACCCGTCCTGGACCCCGCAGCAGGTCCGCGACGACCTGGTCGCGAACGCCGACTCGGGCCTGGTCCGCAGCCCCGGCGCGGGCTCGCCGAACAAGGTCCTCTACACCGGTTACCTGAATGACAGCGCCGCCGCGGCCAAGGCCAAGGCGGTCGCGAAGGCCAAGGCCGCCGCCAAGGCGAAGGCCGCGGCGAAGGCGAAGGCGAAGGCCGACAAGAAGCGCCGCTGACCTGATCCGGGCACACGCCGCGGGACGCTCCAAGCGTCGCGCGGCGTCGTGTTTTCTCAGACTTCGGTCGTCCGGCCAGCGCTGCGGCAAAGTGCCCAACTCTTCGGTCCGGGGCGGCTAGCGTGAGATCGACCCCAGCCCGCGAGGAGGACCCATGTCCGAGGCGCCGGTCGCCGAAACGCCGACCATCCTGGTCGTCGACGACGAAGAAGACCTCCGCGACATCATGCGCCGCATGCTGGAGCGCAAAGGCTACGCCGCCATCACGGCGGGTGACCCGGACGAGACCACCGCGATCTGCCAGAACCACGCCGGCAAGATCGACGTCATGGTCACCGACCTGACGCTGCCCGGCGAGCAGACCGGGGGCGAGTTGGCCGCCGCGGTCCGGAAGATGCGGCCCGGGATCCACGTGATCTTCATTTCCGGCCTGCCCAAGGACATCGCGGTCGCCAAGGGCCTGGTCAGCGACGACGACATCCTGGTGAAGAAACCGTTCACCGCGGACGCCCTGCTCGAAGCCCTGCGACGGGTGCTGGGCGACGGCCCCGACCAGGCCGGGGCGGTTTCCTAGCCGGGCCAGGGGACGGTGAGCTCGCCCAGCCGCCAGCGGGCCGGGCCGTCGAGCACCGGCCGGCCCTCGTCGCGCAACCGCCGGACCGTGGCCAGCCAGCGCTGCCGCGGACCGAACGGGGTCGCCTCGGTGTCCCAGGCCCGGCCCAGCGCGCGCAGCAGCTCGTACACCGGATGACCGGGCACGTTGTGGTGGATCAGCGCCTTCGGCAGGCGCTCGGCGAGCACCGCCGGATGGTCCAGCACCGGCAGCCGGACCGACAGCGTGAGCGTCGACGGCACGCCCGCCTCGACCACCGCCCACGTGGCGATCCGGCCCAACTCGTCACAGGTGCCCTCGACCAGCAGCGCGCCGGTGCCGGTCATCTGCCGCCAGGCCGCGGCCACCTCGTCCTCCGGGTACTGCCGGAGCACGTTGAACGCGCGCACCACCACCGGCGCGAGCCCGGCCAGCTCGAAGCCGCCGCGCCGGAACTCCAGGAGCGGGGGATCCGCGAAGGGACGGGCGGCTTCCACCCGTACCGGATCGATTTCCAAACCGACGACCGCGACGTCCCGGCGGACCGCGACCGCCAGCCGGCCCCGGAGTTCCACGGCGGTGACCGGGGACGCGCCGTAGCCGAGATCGATCACCAGCGGCACGTCCGCCGAGCGCAGAAGACCTTCGCACCGGTACGCGATGAAGTTGTCCACCCGCCGCAGGCGGTTCGGGTTCGTGGTGCCCCGGGTGATCGCGCCGACCGGTTTCACCTGTTACAGCTCCCGGTGCACCTTGTGCTGAGCGGCCTGGGCGATCGGCCGGATCACCAGCCGGTCGATGTTGACGTGCTGCGGCCGGGTGGCGGCGAACGCGATCACGTCCGCGATGTCGTCGGCGACCAGCGGCTCCCGGACCCCGGCGTAGATCGCGTCGGCCCGCGCCTGGTCCCCGCCGAACCGGTTGAGCGAGAACTCGTCGGTGCGCACCATGCCCGGGTCGATCTCGATCACCCGCACCGGCTTTCCGGACAGTTCCAGGCGCAACGTCCCGACCAGGCCGGTCTGCGCGTGCTTCGCCGCGACATAACCCCCACCGCCCTCGTACGGCGTGAAGGCCGCCGTCGAGCCGACCGTCACGATCGTCCCGGCCCCGCTCGCCTCCAGCGCCGGCAGCAGCGCCTTGGTGACCCGCAGCGTGCCCAGCACGTTCACGTCGAACATCGACTGCCAGTCGGCGACCGCGCCGCTCGCGACCGGGTCCAGCCCGACCGCCCCGCCGGCGTTGTTGACCAGCAGCGCGACCGGCGCGCCGAGCCCGTCGACCGCGGCGGCCAGCGCGGCCACCGACTCGTCCGAGGTCACGTCGCACACCACCGCGGTGACGTTCGAGCCGATCTCCTTCACCAGCGCGTCCAGCCGGTCCGCCCGGCGGGCCGCGGCGACCACGTGGAATCCTTCCCCGGCCAGACGGCGTGCGGTCGCCGCGCCGATCCCGCTGGACGCTCCGGTGACCACTGCGATTCTCTGCATGGTTCCGATCTAACCGCATGACCTGAGTCACCCCGGCCCGGCTGCGTAGTGGTTCAGCCCACGCCGATGGGGAAGATGACAAGTGTGCAACAGGCTTGTTCCGGTTGAATTCTGGCGGAGGGATTGAACGTGGTCGAGGTCAGCTGGCCAACACCCCGGCGAATCGCCACCCTCTCGGTGCACACGTCCCCGCTGGAGCAACCGGGCACCGGTGACGCCGGCGGGATGAACGTCTACATCGTCGAGGTGTCCAAGCGACTCGCCGCCGCCGGGGTCGAGGTGGAGATCTTCACCCGCGCCACCTCCAGCGACCTGCCGCCGATGGTGGAGATGGCGCCGGGCGTGCACGTCCGGCACGTCACCGCCGGGCCGTACGAGGGCCTCAACAAGGAGGAGCTCTCCTCCCAGCTCTGCGCGTTCACCACCGGCGTGCTGCGGGCCGAGGCGGCGCACCCGCCGGGCCACTACGACCTGATCCACTCGCACTACTGGCTCTCCGGCCAGGTCGGCTGGCTGGCCCGGGAGCGCTGGGGCGTGCCGCACGTGCACACCGCGCACACCCTGGCCAAGGTGAAGAACCGGCTGATCGCGACCGGCGACCGCCCCGAGCCGAAGGCCCGGGTGATCGGCGAGGAGCAGGTGGTCGCCGAGTCCGACCGGCTGGTGGCGAACACCCGGTTCGAGGCGCAGGACCTGATCACGTACTACCAGGCCGACCCGGCCCGGGTCAGCGTCGTGCAGCCCGGCGTCGACCTGGAGCGCTTTCGCCCCGGCACCGCCGACCGGGCCCGCTTCGGCCTGTCTGAGCGGGACCGGGTCATCGCGTTCGTCGGCCGGATCCAGCCGCTCAAGGCGCCCGACGTGCTGATCTCCGCGCTCGCCGAGCTGCGCGCCCGCGGCACCGAGAACGTGACGCTGGTGATCTGCGGGGGCCCCAGCGGCAGCGGGCTGGACAAGCCGACCGCGCTGATCGACCTGGCCGCCTCGCTCGGCGTCACCGACTCGGTGGTGTTCCTGCCCCCGCAGACCGGCGCCGGCCTGGCCGCGCTCTACCGGGCCGCGGACCTGGTGGCTGTCCCGTCGTACAACGAAAGCTTTGGTCTTGTCGCCCTTGAGGCCCAGGCGTGCGGCACCCCGGTCGTCGCGGCGGCGGTCGGCGGCCTGGTCACCGCGGTCCGCGACGGCGAGAGCGGCGTCCTGGTCGACGGGCACGACCCGGCCGACTGGGCGCGCGTACTGGACCGGCTGCTCGCCGCGCCCGGCTTCCGGCACCGGCTGTCGTCCGGCGCGGTCGCGCACGCCGCACAGTTCTCCTGGGATCGGACCGTCGAGCACCTGCTGCGGGTCTACCGTGACGCGGTGAGCGAGCACCGGGCGATGATCGCGGCACGGCTGGAGGGGGCGGCGTGGGCATGGTGACCGAGCTGATCGAGCGGGTTCTCGACGATCGCGAGCTGGAATGGGAGGCCACCGGCGAGTCGTCCTATGTGGTCTCGCTGCCCGGCTCGCACAAGCTGAAGACCGCCTGCAACCTGATCGTCGGCGAACACGCGCTGCGGATCGAGGCGTTCGTGATGCGCCAGCCCGACGAACGCCGCGAGGAACTGTGGTCCTGGCTGCTGCGGCGCAACGCCCGGATGTACGGGGTGTCGTTCTCGATCGACGCCAACGGCGATGTCTACCTGACCGGACGGGTCTCGCTGAAGGGCCTCGACGAGGACGAGCTGGACCGGTTGCTGGGCGCCGTTCTGACGTACTCCGACGAGTCTTTCGACACGATGCTGGAGATCGGATTCGGATCGTCGATCCGCCGCGAGTGGGAGTGGCGCGTCAAGCGTGGCGAGTCCCTGGCGAACCTCCAGGCGTTCAAGCACTTCGCCGCTCCGCCGGCGGGCGAACCGGCCGCGAGCTGACCCGTCCCGGATCCGCCCGGCCCCGCCCCGGATCCGCCCGCGGACCCGTCTCGGATCCTGCCCCGGATCCTGCTTCGGATCCCGCTTCGGATCCGCAAGATCGGGCTGGCCTGCGCAAACGCGATCTTCCCAGCTTGAATTCACCTACTCGTCACCGGCCGTCAAGGTCATCGTGACGACCGCACTGATTCGACGCTCATCATTTCCTCGGCGGGTAAGAGTCGTTATTTCTCCCGGTGTCCGGGAGTCCGGACGAGTGATTCGCGGATCGTCCGATCGGCTGGTTGTTGGTGATTGTGACGCCTCAGACAGATGTCGACACGAATACGGGTTGTGAGGCTTGACGGGCCCAACTAGCGTGGTCGATGGACGCCGAGCCGTTAGTTCGGGGAACGGGACGATCAGCAATGATCTCCGCGGTTCGGCGTTTGGGGACGGGTGGCATAAGCCGTTGGGGGACGGCGCGACCCGAGACCGGCGGTTAGTGCGGGCGACGCCTATGGGGATGGGGGTCGCCCGCCGCCGCCGGTGCTTTTGTTTGCGGGTCTGGGCGCTGAGGATCTCGCGTTCATCTAATTCTCAGCTTCCCATTCGGGGCGCGTCGCATCGTTTCTTGCACGGACCGTGCACATCCGTCCGATGTGTATCTGTCGGTGGTGTCCATTCACAGTGGACGGTGACTGGGCTTACTCGCCGCTCGTGTGCCCAGCTTGCCGCTTCGCGTGCCCCGGCCCCGCGTGTGCCCGGCTTCCTGCTTCGTGCCCCGGCTCTGCCGCTTCGCGTGCTGGCGCTGCCGCCTCGTGTGCCGGCGCTGCCGTCGCGCGTGCCTGGCTTGCCGCTTCGCGTGCCGGGCCTGCTGCTTCGCGTGCTTGGCTTGCCGCTTCGCGTGCCGGGCCTGCTGCTTCGCGTGCCTGGCTTGCTGCTTCGCGTGCCGGGCCTGCTACGAGGTGCAGTCCCGCGCCCAGGAGGCCGATCGCGGCCACGATGATCCAGTGCCCGGAGCCGAAGACCTCCAGCCCAGCCCCGCCCAGCGCCGGCGCCACGAACGCCGCCGCCGGAAAGCTCAGGAAGAACACCGCCTGATAGCGCCCACGCAGCAGCGGCGGCGCCAGCTCCGAGTTGATCGCGGCGTTCGGCGGCGCGGCGAGCATCCCGCCGACCGTCCAGATCACCGCCGCGCCCAGATAGACCGGCAGGCTGTCGGCCACCGCCAGCACCGCGAACCCGCCCGCCATCACCACCATCGACAGCGCCAGCACCCGATCCTTGCGCCGCCCGTCGATGACCCCCGGCACGAACAGCTGCCCGACCACGATCAACGCCCCGCCGAGCGCCGTCACCAGCCCGTAGTCACCCGGCCCGAGCCCATCGGCGTGCATCGCCAGCGGCACGATCGTGTTGACCTGGGTGCTCAGCAGCGCCTGCAGCACGGTCAGCCCGACAAAGGCCAGAAAGACCCGGTCGGCAAGAACCGTCCGCATCCCGGCCTTCGCTCGCGTCCCGGTCTTCGTTTGCGTCCCGGCTTTCGTTTCCGTCCTGGCTTTCGTCCGTATTCCGGCTTTTGCCCCTTCCGGCCGCACGGCCCGGCTTAGCGTCTCCGGCACCTTCCACGCGATGATCAGCGCGGTGACCAGCGTGCTGGCGGCATCCAGTAGGAAGAGTCCGAGGTAGCTCCAGCGCGCCAGCAGCCCGGCCAGCAGCGACGCCCCCGCGGTACCCAGGTTGAACGCCCAGAACTGCAGATTGAAAGCCCGCAGCCGATGCCCCGCCGGCACCATGTCGGTGATCGCCGCCACGAACGCCGGCCCCGGCATCGCCTGAACCAGCCCAAGCAGCAGACACAGCCCCGAGATCACCGGGATCGGCGTGCTGAAGGCCAGCGCCGCCAGCACTCCCGCGCAGGCCAGATGCGACCAGATCAGGGTCGCCCGCCGCCCCCACCGATCGGTGAGCACACCCCCGAAAAGCGTCCCGACAACGCCACCGATCCCATAGGTACCGACCACGACCCCGGCAAGCGCCGCCCCGGCCCCACGCTCCGAGGTCAGGTAGAGCGAAAGATAGAGAACCGCAAACCCGCCGATCCGGTTGATCAGCAGCCCACCCCAGAGGAACCAGTACACCCCGGGCAGCCCACCGACAGCACCCCGCAGCCACCCCCGCACCGCGCCACCCCTCATCCCCAGCACCCCCGCCCCCGCCTGCGCCGCCCTGCCTGCCGCGCCGGCCCCGCCTTGCCGCGCCGCGTCGTCCCCGCCGTCCAGTTCGCGCCGCGCCGGCTCCACCGCGTCGGCCATGCTGTGGCCTCGCCTGCTCCGCCGCGTCAGCCATGTCATGCAGCGCCAGCCATGGCACGCCAGCGGTCTGCCCAGCGCCCGAGCGTCGCCAGACAATAAACAGCAAACATTCTTAACTGTAATGGGTGAGGGTGCCGCGTCGGAAAGGCCGATCCCTGCTCCTGGAAGGTCGTCCGCCTCCACACCCGCGACGCCGCGATCCGACCGCCTCGCCCGCGAGCCCCGCCCGCGGGCGGCGCCGACGAAGCCCGGCTACGCGGCCCGTCAGCGTGCCTCGCCTACGAGCATCCTCGAAGCCGAGGACTGCCCGAGAGTCCTGCCCGCGCGGGCCCGCGGACAAAGCCCCGCCCACCCAGGGGGCAGTCCGCCACCAGCCATTATCCCGGAAAAATCCAAGATCCCGTTCGTCCCCTGTGGATAACCCGCCGCTGTGGAAAACCTAAACGATCATCAAAGTCGCCCTAGGCTTGTGGCGATCAACAGGGCGTGCCGGGAGGCCGGCGACCGGTGTGCGGCGACCGGGCGTGCGGCCGATCGAACGACTGAGCGAGAGGGGGGAGATATTGCCGTTCGGACGGTGTCCCGGTGGCAAGGTCCACTCTGGCCTGGGGCGCCAGCCGGCGACGGTCAAGTGTCTGCGCTGGTTGTGGATCTGAGTTGAGGCACGGCTCTGAGGCGTGGCGCCAGGGCGCGGCACCGTGGTGCGTCGCGGTGGCGGTGCGGTGTGGCCTGACGTGCAGCGCTCGGTAGTGACGTGTGCGGCGGCGGTGCAGCGGTGCGGCGCGATGCGGCGGCGGTGCGGTGAGGCGCGACCTGATGCGCTGGGCTGGCTGCGGCGTGGCTCTGAGGTGCGGCGCGGCGGGTGGTGCGGCGCGGCGTGGCCTGACGTGCAGCGCTTGGTGGGAGCGTGTGTCGACGGGTGGCTGTCAGGTGGTGGCTTGCCCGGGCGGGGGGTGATTGCTGGGTGCTGCGTGGTCCCGGGCAAGCGGCGGTCAGCCGGCGGGTGCGGTCGGCGCGAGATCGTCAGCAGGTGCTGCGGACGGGGACGACGGGGCGGGACGGGGCGGGGCTTCCTCCGTACGGCGCAAAAGGGCTCTCCGCTCGCGAGCCGGGCCGGTCAGCAAGTGGCCGGCGCCCGCCAGGGTGCAAAGGCCGAAGCACCCCAACCACAACGCCATCGACCCCCACCCCTGAAGCGTCAGCCCACCGAGTACCGGCGCCAGCGCCGTCCCGACCGACCAGGACAGCGAGTTGAGGCCCTGGTACCGGCCGCGCAACGCCGGCGGGGACAGTGCCGCGAGCGTCGCCGCGTTGCTGGGTGACTGCAGCATCTCGCCGAGCGTCCAGATCACCACCGTCAGCGCGTAGACCCAGGCGGCGTGGGCGAACGCGACCAGCCCGAACCCGACTCCGACGATCACCGAGGCGACGGCCAGGACGCGGTACGGCCGGTGACCCTCGATCAGCCGGGGCACGAAGAGCTGCCCGGACACGATCAGGATCCCGTTGACCGCGATCACCCACCCGTAGGTCGCGGCCGAGAACCCGTCGGCCAGCATCGCGATCGGGAGCGTCGACGCGTGCTGCAGGATGACCATCACGGACAGCAGGTTGATCACCAGAAAGACCAGGAAGACCCGATCGTTCAGGGCGGCCCGCATCCCCCCACCCGACGCGCCCCCGGAACCGGCGGCGGCGCGGTGGGCGGCCGGGCGGGCCCCGGGCACGGAGGCGGCGCCCCCGGAGCCGGCGGCGGCGCGGCGGGCGGCCGGGCGGGCCCTGGACCCGGAGGCGGCGGCGCCGGAACCGGCGCCGGTGCGGCGGGCGGTGCGGCGGGACCCGGACCCGGAGGCGGTGGCGCGGCGGGCGGACGGGTGGGTCTCGGACAGGAAGGCCAGCGTGATCGTCGCGGTGACCAGTGTGGTGGCCGCGTCCACGACGAACAGCAGCAGGTAGTCGAACTGCGCGGCGAACCCGGCGGCGATCGCGGCGAGCGCGAACCCGAGGTTGATCGCCCAGTAGTTGAGCGAGAACGCCCGCACCCGGTCATGTTCCGGCACCAGGTCGACCATCATCGCGGAGAACGCCGGCCGCACGCCTTCGGCGAACAGCCCGAGGAAGCCGGTCACGATCAGGATCTGCGGGTACGTGTGGGCGAACCCGAGGGTCAGCATCAGCGCCGACGCGCCGAACTGGGCGACGAGCATGGTCGGCCGGCGGCCCCACCGGTCGGCGAGGACGCCGCCGGTCATCGTGCCGATCGCGCCGCCGACGCCGTAGAGGCCGATCACGAACCCGGCCTGGCTCTGCGTGAAGTGCCGTTCCCCGGTCAGGTAGATGCTCAGGAACAGCACCACGAACGACCCGAGCCGGTTGATCAGCGTGCCGGTCCAGAGGAACCAGAACTGCCGGGGCAGCCCACCCGCAGCCTGCTGCAGCCACCCTCGCACAAGATCCCCCGTAAGCACTGGAACAGCATTTGCTCCCTTACAACCTAGGTGATCTCGCAACCGATTTTCCACCCGCCCGGACTGTCGCCGGATCCTGCGGGGAAGATGTGGTCATGACTGGAACCCTGGTGCTGTTGCGGCACGGCAACAGCGAGTGGAACGCCAAGAACCTCTTCACCGGCTGGGTCGACGTGGACCTGGACGCCAAGGGTGAGGACGAGGCCCGGCGCGGCGGGGAGCTGCTCAAGGAACAGAACGTGTTGCCCGATGTCGTGCACACCAGCCTGCTGCGACGCGCGATCCGGACCAGCGAGATCGCGCTGCACATCACCGACCGCCACTGGATCCCGGTGAAGCGCTCGTGGCGCCTCAACGAGCGCCACTACGGCGCGCTGCAGGGCAAGGACAAGAAGCAGACCCTGGAGACGTACGGCGAGGAGCAGTTCATGCTCTGGCGTCGTTCGTACGACGTCCCGCCGCCCCCGATCGAGGACGACTCGGAGTTCTCCCAGGCGAGTGACGCGCGTTACGCGGCGCTCCCGCCGGAGATCAAGCCGAAGGCGGAGTGCCTGAAGGACGTGCTGGAGCGCGCCCTGCCGTACTGGTACGACGCGATCGTCCCGGACCTGCGGGCCGGCAAGACCGTGCTTGTCGCCGCGCACGGCAACTCGCTGCGCGCGATCGTGAAGCACCTCGACGACATCTCCGACGAGGCGATCGCGAAGCTGAACATCCCGACCGGCATCCCGCTGCGCTACGACCTGGACGAGAACCTGCGTCCGATCACGGTGGGCGGCACGTACCTGGACCCGCAGGCGGCCAAGGAGGCCGCGGCCGCGGTCGCCAACCAGGGCCGCTGAGCAAAGCTGAGCAAGCTGAACAAAGCTGAGTAGAGCTGAGTAAAGGGCGAGGGCCGGGACACCCCCGTGGTGTCCCGGCCCCCGCGTGAACCGGGCGGTCAGTCCTGACCCGCGACCGGCTCTCCAGTGACCAGGTAGATCGTGTGCTCGCTGATGTTCACGGCGTGGTCCGCGTACCGCTCGTAGAACCGGCCGAGCAGCGCCCCGTCGATCGCGGTCTCCGCTCCGTACGGCCAGTCGTCGGCCAGCATGATCTTGAAGAGCTGACGCTCCAGATCGTCGATCGCGTCGTCGTCCTTCTCCAGCTCGGCGGCGAGACCTGCGTCGCTGTGGGTCAGCACCGTCGTGATCTTCTCGGCCATCTGGTCGGCGATGTCGGCCATGCCCTTGAAGACCGGGCGCAGCTCGGCCGGCACGGCCGGGGACGGGTGCCGGCGCGCGGCGGTCTTGGCCACGTGCTCGGCCAGGTCGCCCATCCGCTCCAGGTCGGCGGAGATGTGCAGGGCGGTGATCGCCCGGCGCAGGTCGACCGCGACCGGCGCCTGCCGGACGATGATGTCGGCCACCTTCGCCTCGACCTGACTGAAGATCGCGTCCACGTCCGCGTCGCGCTGAATGACGGACTGGGCCGCCTCCAGGTCGGCGGTCAGCAGTGCGGACGTCGCCTTGCGGAGCGCGGCACGCACCGACTCCGCCATGGTCACCAGCAGCCGAGTCACTTCGGTGAGTTCGGCTTGGAACTCCTCGCGCATGTTTTAAAGTCCCATTTGTCGGGGCCGCCCCGCTGCCTGGGATACGGCCGATGTGTGCAGCTCACGGTAGGTCGGTAGGGCTTCCCGGACATGAACGCCGGTGAACGACGCCAGGCCCGGCGGTGAACATTATTCGACGCGCGCCCGGTTCGTCCCTTTGGCGTTGCGATCCAGGTAAACAATGACCCTACGATCGCAGCGTGGAATGGGGATACGCCGTCGGCTTGGTCTCAGCCGCGCTGGCCGTCGGTGTCGGTGCTGGGCTGACTCTCGCCCGTTTCCGCCGCCCGCCGGCGGCGGATGCGGTCCGGGTCGGCTCACCGGAGGGGAGAGCCGCCATCGAACCGGACGACGATCGCCCGGCAGGCAAGAACGGACTCAAGGGGCTCGGCCGCAAGAGCCTCGACTCGCTGCGGGTCGGCGTCGTCGTGCTCGACGCGGACGACTACCCGGTCCTGGTCAACCCGGCCGCCCGGGCGATGGGCCTGCTGCGTTCCGGTGGTGCGCCGGGCACCATCGCCGCGCACCCCATCCTGCGCACGCTGGCCGGCCAGGTGCGGCGCACCGGCGTACGCCGGGAAGTTGAACTTGATCTTCCGCGGGGCCGGGCCGGTGGGGCGCAGGCCCCGCTCGGGCTGCACCTGCGGGCCGTCGCGCTGAACTCGACGCACGTCGCCGTCGAGGCGGCCGACGTGACCGAGTCGCACCGGCTGGCCCGGGTCCGGCGGGACTTCGTGGCGAACGTCAGCCACGAGCTGAAGACCCCGATCGGCGCGCTGCAACTGCTGGCCGAGGCCCTGCTGGACGCCACCCAGCTGCCCGAGTCGGTGCCCGAGGCGCAGTCCGAGGACCTGATGGCGGCCCGCCGGTTCGCCGAGCGGATCCACCACGAGTCGGCCCGGATGGGCCGGCTGGTGAGCGAGCTGCTCGAGCTCAGCCGGCTGCAGGGCGCCGAGCCGCTGCCCAGCCCCGAGCCGGTCGCGCTGGACTGGGTGATCGCCGAGGTGCTCGACCGGACCAGAACGACATCTTCCGCGAAGAGCATCGAGATTACTTATTCCGGACCTAAGGGCCTGATGGCGTACGGTAGCGACAGCCAGTTCGCCACCGCCGTGGCGAACCTGGTCGAGAACGCGATCGCGTACTCCGGGCCGGACACCAAAGTCGAACTGACCATGCGGCAGGAAGACGACTGGATCGAGATCGATGTCGCGGACCAGGGCATCGGCATCTCTCCTCAGGACGTGGATCGGATCTTCGAACGGTTCTATCGAGCCGATCAAGCCCGTTCCCGGGCGACCGGCGGGACCGGCCTCGGCCTCGCCATCGTCAAGCACATCGCCACCAATCACGGTGGTCGAGTGGACGTGACCAGCGCACTCGGCGCCGGCTCGACGTTCACCCTGCGCCTACCGGCGCGCCCCTCCGAATCCCCCTCGCCGTCACCGACGGCAATTGAAATCGAGTCCGGTGTGACCGGGCAATGACCTGGTCACCGACGACGGAAGGAACTTCATTGGCCCGCGTGCTCGTGGTCGAGGATGAGGAGTCGTTCTCCGACGCCCTGTCGTACATGCTGCGCAAGGAGGGCTTCGAGGTGTCGGTCGCCGCGACCGGAACCTCTGCCCTGACGCAGTTCGACCGGACCGGTGCCGACATCGTGCTGCTCGACCTGATGTTGCCCGAGATGTCCGGCACCGAGGTGTGCCGTCAGCTCCGGCAGCGGTCAGCCGTCCCGATCATCATGGTCACCGCCCGGGACAGTGAGATCGACAAGGTGGTCGGTCTGGAGATCGGCGCCGACGACTACGTCACCAAGCCGTACTCGCCGCGCGAACTCGTCGCCCGGATCCGCGCCGTGCTGCGCCGCCAGGGTGGCGAGGCCGCCGAGGTGAGCACCCCGACGCTCGCCGCCGGTCCGGTCCGGATGGACGTCGAGCGGCACGTGGTGACCGTCGACGGCGCCGGCGTGCAGTTGCCGCTGAAGGAGTTCGAGCTGCTCGAACTGCTGCTGCGCAACGCCGGCCGGGTGCTGACCCGCGGTCAGCTGATCGACCGCGTCTGGGGCGCCGACTACGTCGGTGACACGAAGACCCTGGACGTGCACGTCAAGCGCCTGCGGTCGAAGGTCGAGCCGGAGCCCAGCGCCCCCCGCTACATCGTCACGGTCCGGGGGCTCGGCTATAAATTCGAGCCCTGATAGGGCCTATGTGGAAGGCGGCGAGGCCGGCTCACGCCCGCCTCGCCGTTTCGGCATGGTGGGTGGGGCCAGGGCCACCACCGTTGCCGGGTGGACGGCGACCAGGCCGGCCTTCAGGCGGGCGTCGCAGAGCTCGGCGAGCTTCTGGTAGGCCGGCTCCCCGATCAGCTCGGTCAGCTCCGGCGCGTACGACAGGTACATCGCCTCGGTCCCGACGTGCGCCTCCGGCGACGACGTGCACCACCAGGCCAGATCGTGCCCGCCCGGCCCCCAGCCACGGCGATCGAACTCGGTCAGCGTGGACTGCAGCAGCTTCGTGCCGTCGGCCCGGTCGATCCAGTCCTGCTCGCGGCGGATCGGCAGCTGCCAGCACACGTCCGGCTTGTACTTGAGCGGATGCACCCCGTCCCGCAGCGCCTGCCCGTGCAGCGCGCACCCGCCCCCACCGGGGAAGTCGGCGTCGTTGAGGAACACGCACGGCCCGTCCTCCGATCGGGTGGCGGTCCGCCGGGCCGGCTTCGTGCCGTCCACGGTGTCCATCTCGGTCCAGTTCTTGAACCCGCGCCGGTGCCGTTGCCAGGTCTCCGGGGTGAGCTTGAGGACTGCGGCCTTGACCCGGTTCTCGTCGTCGGCGTCGGTGAAGAACGCGCCGTGCGAGCAGCAGCCGTCCTCGGCACGTCCGGGCAGAATGCCGTGGCAGGACGAGCCGAACACACAGGTCCAGCGGGAGAGCAACCAGGTCAGGTCGGCTCGGACCAGGTGCTGTTCGTCGGCGGGGTCGAGGAACTCGATCCATTCCCGAGGGAAGTCGAGCGGTACTTCCACGGGGCGTCGGGCGCGGCTCATCCCACTCAGCCTACGCGCCTGCATGGATCATGACCGTTTGGCACGGATATATCCGGGCGCGCCGGACGTGGCTACGCTGGAGGGCGTGAGTTCCCGAGTTCCCGTTCTACTCTCCAGCTCCTCGGTCTTCCCCGAGCCGACGGCGGCCGCGTTCGAGATGGCGGCCACGGTGGGCTACGACGGACTCGAAGTGATGGTCTGGACCGACGCCGTCAGTCAGGACGCCGGCGCCCTGAAAGGCCTGGCCGAGCACTACGACGTGCCCGTTCTCTCGGTGCACGCGCCTTGCCTGCTGGTCACCCAGCGGGTGTGGAGCCCCGACCCGTGGGAGCGGCTCAACCGCGCCGCCCAGCTCGCCGAGTCCCTGGGCGCGCCGACGGTCGTGGTGCATCCGCCGTTCACCTGGCAGCGTGACTACGCGAAGAATTTCGCCGCCGGGCTCGCCAAGGTCCAGGCCCGGCACCCCGACCTGACGTTCGCGATCGAGAACATGTTCCCGGTCAAGATGGCCGGCCGCTGGTTCGTGCCGTACACCCCGGGCTGGGATCCCACCGAGACCGGCTTCGACGCGTACACGCTGGACCTCTCGCACTGCGCCGCCGCCCGGATCGACTCGATGGAGATGGCCGCGAAGATGGGCGCCGCCCTGCGCCACGTCCACCTCGGCGACGGCACCGGCGAAGCCCGCGACGAGCACCTGGTCCCGGGCCGCGGCACCCAGCCCTGCGCCGAGCTGCTGCGGTCCCTGGTCGCCGACGGCTTCACCGGCTCGGTCGCTTGCGAGATCAACACCCGCAAGGCCGCCAGCCGCGCGGTCCGCGAGGCCGACCTGCGCGAGTCCCTCGAGTTCGCCCGCCGCCACCTGGCCGAGTCCGCCGTCTCCAAGGCGTAGCGCCAATCAAGATCAAATTCTTTATTGCCTCGGCTGCGGCCAATAACTGATCGTCGCTCCCGCGGGGACCCTTCCGGGCCTCGCAGGGCGCGGGGCGCCCAAGAACGCGAGGCCCTCCAGGGCGATGTCCGTGGGTGGTTGCGGTTTCAAAGGTCCCACGCGAGGCGGTTGCCGGGTCCGGGCCCAGCCGCGCCTCGCGGTTCCGGCTGGCGGTGAGGGCTGTTTCCGGGCCTGGGAAGAGCCGTGAGCGCCAGCCGGCGGCGCGAGGCGCGGCTGGGCGTGAAGTCGCGGCGCGGCTCGCGGACCCGGCAGCGCTCAGGGCCGTTCGGGCACGGCGGAACAGCCCGCACGACCGGCCGGCGCGGGCGCGGGGCTGACGACGTACCGAAGAAGGGTTTTAAGCGGGGGTGAGGGTTTCCGAGGCCGGGACCTCGGGAGCCTGCGCGGCACGCTTGCGGGCACGATGGGCCGCGACGTGGGAGCGGGTCGCGCAGCGCTCCGAGCAGAACCGGCGGCAGTTGTTGGACGAGGTGTCCAGGTAGACGTTGCCGCAGCGCTCGTCGGCGCAGATGCCGAACCGGGCGCTCCCGTACTCGCAGAGCCAGACCGACAGCCCCCACACGGCGCCGGCCAGGTATTCCGCGCTGACCGAGGACCCGCGGCTGGCGACGTGCATGTGCCAGTCGCTGGCGTCGTGGCCGGAGATGCGGGGCTGCACCGGGAACGCCTCGAGCAGCCCGTTCAGCTCGGTGACCGCCTGCCCGTCCCGGCCGGACGTCCCGTACTCGAAGACTTCCCGCAGCCGGCGCTGGGCGCGGCGGAACACGGCCAGGTCCTTCTCGACGACCTGGTCGCGCATGTACTCCAGATCGCCGGCGAACAGAGCCCGCAGCCCGGCGAGATCGTCCAGGCCGGCGTTGACGAGGTCGACCGCCGTCCGCGCGTACGCATCGAAGTTCACCCGACCACGGTAGCCGCAACCGGCCACGAGGTGCGATTCCTCGACGCCACTGCCGCGCCGCTTCCGGGCCCGGCGGTTAACGTAGGCCCATGCTCCGTTCCCTGTTTCTCGCCGCGGCCGGCTCCGCCCGGCTGGAGCGGCTGGTCGAGTCCGCGCCCGTCAGCCGGGGGGTGGTCAGACGCTTCGTCGCCGGTGGTGGCGCCGAGGAAGCGCTGGTCACGGCCCGGGAGCTGGCCGACGACGGGCTCGCGGTCAGCCTCGATCACCTCGGTGTGGTCACCGGGTCGCTCGAGCGGGCCCAGGCCGTCCGTGACGAGTACGTCGCGCTGCTGGCCCGGTTGCGGGCCACCGGTCTGACCCCGGCCGCCGAGGTCAGCGTGAAGCTGTCCGCGCTCGGGCAGCGGCTCGACGAGAAGGTGGCGTTCGAGCACGCCCGGGCGATCTGCGCGGCCGCGGCGGAGGCCGGCACCACGGTGACCTTCGACGCCGAGGAGCACACCACCACCGACGCGGTCCTGGAGACCGTGCTCGACCTGCGGCGGGACTTCCCGTCGACCGGGGCGGTGCTGCAGGCCCAGCTGCGGCGCACCGAGGGGGACTGCCGGGAGCTGTCGACGGCGGGGTCGCGGGTGCGGCTCTGCAAGGGGGCGTACGCGGAGCCCGAGTCGGTGGCGTTCCCGTCGCCGCTGGACGTCGACAAGTCGTACGTCCGATGCCTGAATGTCCTGATGTCCGGCGCGGGCTATCCGATGGTGGCCACGCACGACCCGCGGCTGATCGCGATCGCCGAGGACCGGGCCCGCTGGTTCGACCGCTCGACCGGGGAGTACGAGTTCCAGATGCTGCACGGCGTGCGGCCGGAGGAGCAGGCCCGGCTGGCCGCCGGTGGCCACACGGTGCGGGTGTACCTGCCGTACGGGACGCAGTGGTACGGCTACCTGATGCGCCGGCTCGCCGAGAGCCCGGCCGCGGTCGCGTTCGCCGCGAAGGCGGTTTCTTCCCGGAAGTGATTCTTTCGGGCGAAACAGACACGGATCCGGCGTGTCGCACTTGACTTTTTGTGGGCAAATTACGGAACGCGACGCCCTGGTCACAGCCGCATCGATACGGTTCTGATGACACGCACGTTCGCGACCAAAGCGTGCCTGCGAAAGGATCGGTGCGACGAGATGACGGGTCCAGCCCAGACCGAGGAACGCCTCTCGGAGGTACGGTTCCTGACCGTGGCCGAGGTGGCCACGTTGATGCGCGTCTCCAAGATGACGGTCTATCGGCTCGTGCACGGTGGCGACCTCACCGCTGTCCGGGTCGGCCGTTCGTTCCGGGTGCCCGAGCACGCGGTACATGAGTATCTGCGCGGTGCTTTCTCCCAGACCGCCTGAGTGCGGGAACCGGGGTCGTGTTGGCCCCTGCGGAGCGGGCCGGTACGCTGGACCGGTTGGCTCCCGGGTTGACGCGTGCCGCCCAGCAGCGGCGCCGTTCCGGGCGCCGTCCAGATCGGTACCGGCCGCGCCGGTTCCACTCAAACATGGTTCGAGAGGCTGTCGTATGGGCTCCGTGGTCAAGAAGCGCCGCAAGCGTATGGCGAAGAAGAAGCACCGCAAGCTGCTGCGCAAGACCCGCGTCCAGCGTCGCCGTTTGGGCAAGTGACGGCCGGCCGGGTGCTTGTCCCGGCCTTCGTCGTCGCTTGCCGACCCGGGCCCTCTCGGGGGCCTAGTTCCGAGGCTCAGCATCGAAAGGTGCGCTCGTGGTGACCTCACCGCCCAGCGTTGTCGTGGTCACCGGAGTCAGCCGATTTCTCGGCGCATCCGTGGCCGCCCGCCTCGCCGCAGATCCCCGGATCGACCGTGTCGTCGGTCTGGACCCGCATGACCCCCCGGCACGCCTTCTCGGCCTGCTGGACGGTGTGGAGCGGATCCGGGCCGACGCGCGCGCGGCCACCGAGGCCATCGCGGAACTCGGCGCCGAAGCCGTCGTCCATCTCGCGGTGACCAGCGTTCCCGACCCGGCGCACGGCGGCCGGGCGGGGATGAAGGAACACAACGTCATCGGCACCATGCAGGTGCTGGCCGCCGCACAGGGCGCGCCGCGACTGCGCAAGCTGGTGGTGCGTTCCTCCACGGCCGCGTACGGGGCGTCGTTCCGCGACCCCGCGGTCTTCACCGAGGACACCGAGCCGCGTGCGGTGCCGCGTGGCCCGTTCGCCCGGGACATCCTCGACATCGAGGGGTACGTCCGCGGCTTCCGCCGGCGCCGGCCCGAGGTCGCGGCCACCGTGCTGCGCTTCGCCCCGATGATCAGCTCGTCCGCCGAGACGTCGCTGACCCGCTACTTCGCCCAGCCGCTGGTGCCCACCGTGCTCGGCCGCGACGCCCGCCTGCAGTTCGTGCACGTGGACGACGCGCTCGAAGTGCTGCACCGCTCGGTCATCGAGGATCATCCCGGCACGTTCAACGTCGCCGGCTCCGGCGTGCTGATGCTGTCCCAGGCGGTCCGCCGGGCCGGCCGGGTCGCCGTGCCGCTGCCCGAGACCGGGCTGTCCACCGCCGCCGCGCTCGTCCGCCGTCTGGGCGTCGAGCAGATCGGCCTGGACCAGATCGACCTCTTCGTGCACGGCCGGGTGGTCGACACCTCCCGGCTGATCCGTGAGTTCGGCTTCACCCCGCGCAGCACCGCCACCGCGTTCGAGGAGTTCATCCAGGCGCACCTGGCCGGCTCCTCGCTCACCGCCGACCGCCTCGCCGCCGCCGAGCGGGCGATCCTGGACGGCGTCCGGCGGATGCGGGCGGCGGCTGCTGACGCGGCCCGGGCCGACTCCGCTCATCCAAAGGCGTGACTGCTTGTGAGTCAGGATGAATTCCGCGACATGCTGCCCGGTACGGCCGAGTTCCGGCTGCCCGAGGCGGCCCCGCCGAAGAAGATGAACGGCCGGCGCCCGATCCCGGAGAAGCCGGACGAGCAGGTGGCCAAGCTGGAATCGACCGCCGAACCGACCGCCGAGCCGGCGATCGAACCGGCCGTCGAGCCGGAACCGGCCGCCGCCCTGGACGTGTGGGACCGCCGGGTCGCCAACGGCCTGGCCTTCCTGCGCCGCCGGCTGGCCGGGGCGTACGAGGTCGACGAGTTCGGTTTCGACCCGGAGCTGACCGAAGCGGTGTTCCACCCGATGCTGCGGGTGCTCTACCGCGACTGGTTCCGCACCGAGGTGTTCGGCATCGAGAACGTGCCGGCCGAGGGCCCGGGCCTGGTGGTCGGCAACCACTCCGGCACGCTCGCGCTGGACGCGCTGATGCTGACCGTCGCGCTGCGGGAGAGTCACCCGCGCCGCCGGCACCTCCGGCTGCTCGGCGCCGACCTGGTCTTCCGGATGCCGGGGATGAGCGAGCTGGCCCGCGCGGCCGGCGCCACGGTCGCCTGCAACCCGGACGCCGAGCGCCTGATGACCAACGATCAGCTGGTCGGGGTGTTCCCGGAAGGCTTCAAGGGCATCGGCAAGCGGTTCTCCGAGCGGTACAAACTGCAGCGCTTCGGTCGCGGCGGCTTCGTCTCGGCGGCCCTGCGCACCGGTACCCCGATCGTCCCGGTCGCGATCGTCGGCGCCGAGGAGATCTACCCGATCCTCGCCGACCTGAAGCCGCTGGCCCGGCTGCTCGGCGTGCCGTACTTCCCGGTCACGCCGACGTTCCCACTGCTCGGGCCGCTGGGTTTGATCCCGCTGCCGAGCAAGTGGCTGATCGAGTTCTGCCCGCCGATCCCGACCGCACATCTCACCGAGTACGCCGATGATCCACTGGTCGTCTACAACCTCGCCGACCAGGTACGGGAGACCATCCAGGCGACCCTGCACGAGTTGCTGCAGAAACGCCCGGACCCGTTCGCCCGGTGACGGGTGCCCCTCAATCGTCCTATAGTGACGATTGAGGGGCGGCCCCGGAGTAATCCGGCACCGCCCCTCGCCATGTTTGATGGGGCGCAATGCACGGGCTGACGTGAGGTCAACGCCCGGGGAATTGAGTCGGATCAGGGCCAGGTCAGAGCCTGATCAAAACCGGGTCAGAACCGGAGGATGAACAGGTTGCCCAAGAGGCCGCCGAGGACGCCGTCGTCGTCGGACTCGACGCCGTCGCCGGGCAGGGTTGCCGCCGGGGTCGGGCTGGTGGTGAGGGTGCCGGCCGGGGCGGTGGTGACCTGGGCCGACTTGGTTCGCTGGCCGTTGACGCCGGAGGTGGTTCCCGGGGCGGCCGAAGGGTCGGTCTGGGCCGGCTTGGTCGGCGTGGTGCCGGTGTTGTTCGGCTTGGTCGTCGACTTGTCGTTGCCGCTGCCGTGCGTACCGGTCGGCGGGGTCTTGTCGGTCGGCTCGTCGCCGCAGCCGCGCAGCTTCGGGCCGAGCTGGTCGGTGCCGGCCGGGACGAGCTTCTCGCAGTCCAGTCCGGTGCGCAGCGTCTCGGTCCGGTGCGTCACGTCCTCCAGCAGGCCGAGCGAGGTCAGCGCCCGTTCCCGGTTGACCGTGGAGAGGTTCGGCAGCGCCGGCGCGAACGTCGCGCGCTGCTCGGTGACGAACGTGTCCAGGGCGTTCAGCTGGGTGGCGTCCTTCCGGGACACCGCCGCGGTGGTGATCAGCTTGACGCCCTTGCGGGTGTCCGCGTCCATGTCCTCCAGCACCGCGCGGAAGCCGTCGGCGTTCCCGCCCATCGCGGTCGCCTCCTGCAGCCGGTTGCGGGCGAAGTCCAGGGACAGCTGCCCGCGGCTGGCGTCCGAGCCGGCGATGGCCAGCTGGGCGCGCTCGGTGGAGCGCTTCACGCCGTACAGTGCGGAGCCCGGCGTCGCGCTCTCGCTCGCCGCGGAGATCCCGGAGACGGCCATCGCACCGGCGGCGACGCCGAGCACGATCGCGCCCCGGGTGCGGAACCGGCGGGCGAAGACGGCCCGGCGTTCCGGCAGCGTGGCCGGCGGCTCGGGCTCGGCCTCGACGGCGGTCCGGCCGATGCCGTCCCGTTCGGCGGTGGCGACCAGCATGGCCCGCAGGCCGACGCGGAATTCGGGATCGACCTGCCCGGCCGGCCGGGTGGCGGACAGGCGGTGGCTGAGCGCCACCAGTTCGGTCAGCTCGTCATCGGCGTGGCCACGGATGTGGCGCCGTCCGGCCCCACTGGGATCGTCGTCGATCTGCTCCGCGAAGCGCTCGGCGCTCCGGGAGCTCGGAAAAGGGAACTTCACCGTGGGCACCTCCCCTCGCTCGTGAGTGTCCCGCCGGCCCGTGTGCCGGCGTCGGCGACCTGGCTCCAAGCGGTGGCCACGGGTCGCATCCGGACAAACGCGCGACACGCGGGTCCGGTTACGGGTGCGGAGGGGGACCATCGGGTATCGGAGATCGACATCCGAGAGCGGCCGATCAAGACTGGAACCCTTCCGGCAGCAGTCGGTTGAGCGCTCGCACCGCGCGGTACTGCAGTGCCTTGATGGCGCCCTCGTTCTTGCCCATCGTCTGCGCGGTCTCGGCCACCGAGAAGCCCTGCAGGAAGCGCAGCACGATGCACTCCTGCTGCTCCGGGTTGAGCTGCTTGACCGCGGTGAGCAGGGCGACGTTGGTGATGTGGTCGACCACCGCGGACTCCGGGCTACCCTCCGGACCCCGGTCCTCACGGTCGGCGTCGAGCACGTCGCCGGTGGTCACCTCGAGGCGGTACCGGCCCGACTTGAAGTGGTCGGCGACCAGGTTCCGGGCGATGGTGACGAGCCAGGCGCCCAGGTCACGGCCCTGCCAGGTGAAGCTGCCGATTCGCTTGAGGGCGCGCAGGAAGGTGTCCGAGGTGAGGTCCTCGGCGAGCTGCCGGTTGCCGACCCGGAAGTAGACGAACCGGAACACGGTGTCCACGTACCGGTCGTAGATCAGGCCGAACGCCTCGGTCTCGCCGGCCTGGGCCCGCTCGACCAGCGCCCACACCGCGGCGGCCGGGTCGCCCCGGTCCGGCCGCGCGGGGTGCTTGGGCGGCTCGGTCTCGGTCGGCGGACCGGTCTTGCTCTGCGCGGGCAGTACGACCGTGTGGTCGGTGCCCGGCGCCTCGCTCTCCGGCAGGTTCGAGCGCTGCCCGGCCGTCGGCTGGGACGGCGGCCGCGGCGAGCCGAGCCGGTTCCCACCGAACTTGCCGCTGGTGTTCGGCGCCGGTACGGACGGCGAGTTGTTGATCGGGCGTCGATTACCGGTGCGTCGCGGGCCGTCGCCGCGGATCGCGTTGGTGATCATGCCGTCGACCGATTCACGGATGGCGTTCAACCCGTCACTGATTGCATGCCTCCCGGCAAGGACGTCGCGGTGGTACGGGTCCCCGGCGTACACATGAGTCACTGCGCCTCCTCAACCCGGCGGGCCTGCGGCGACCGTGAATCCGTCCCGCCAGACAGGGATTCACGACGTTTCCGTCCTTTGTGTGGCACAGCGGCCTCCTCGGAATGAGGGTGGTCACTCGCATACAAAAGGGGTGGGGCAACCCGCGGAAATCGCCGGTGACCTCACCCGTTCGTGTGGAGTCTGTTACGCAGACCGGAAGTATCGCCGAGTTCGGACACGGTGAGTCGCACACCATGTGCGCTGCGCGAAAAGCCGCGAATCAGTCCTTAGTCGGCATCCGGTATCAAGGTCACCCTCTCCGATCCGGAGCCCGGAGCAACGGACGGGCTGTCCGCTATCCCGGTCGGGTGACGTTTGTGCCAGACTCGGGCGTCGTGGAGGAACCCGCCCGTGACCCGGTCGCCGAGGCCGCTGCCCGCCGCCCGGACGCAGCCGCCCTGATCGCCGATGACATCGTCGTGACCTGGGCGGATCTGGACGCCAGGGTCACCGCGGCGGCTCATTTCGTGGCCGGCCGGACGGCGCCGGGCGACCGCGTCGCATCCGTGCTCGGCAATACCGTGGACTTCGCGGTCACCTGGTTCGGCATCCTGCGGGCGGGCCGGGTCGCGGTTCCGCTCAATCCGGGCTACACCGCCGACGAGGTGACGCACGCGCTCACCGATGCCGGCTGTGCGCTGATCGTCATCGGACAGACCGACGAGTTACGCCTCGGGCTCGGCGATTTGTGCGTCCGTCCGGAGTTCGACAGCGCCGCACCGGTTGAACTCCCGGCGGTCGCCGCGGACGATCTCGCCGTGCTGCTCTACACCTCCGGCACCAGCGGCCGGCCGAAGGCCGCGATGCTCACCCACGGCGCCCTCGCGGCGAACCACGAGCAACTGGACCGGATCGAGCCGCCGGTGATCGGTCCGGACGACGTGGTGCTGCTCGCCGTGCCGTTCTTCCACGCCTACGGGCTGAACACCGGGCTGGGCAGCGTCGCGCACCACGCGGCGACCGGGGTGCTGGTCGAGCGGTTCGAGCCGGCGGCCACGCTGCGGTTGATCGCGGACCGTGGAGTGTCCGTCGTGGTCGGCGTTCCGGGGATGTATCAGGCCTGGGCCCAGGTGCCGGGCGGGGCCGAGGCGCTGGCCGGCCTGCGGACCGCGGTGTGCGGCGCGGCGCCGCTGGACCCGGCGACCGCGGCGCGCTTCCGGGCCGCGGCCGGCAAGAGCATCCTGATCGGGTACGGGTTGACCGAGTGCTCCCCGGTGCTCACCACCACGGCGGTCAGCGACCGGGGCAAGACCGGCTCGATCGGGCGGCCGCTGCCCGGGGTGGAGCTGTCCCTGCGTACGCGCAATGGTCTTGAATTGTGGCGGGACGGCACGGTGTCGCCGGAGGAAGATCTCGCCGAGCTCGACCTCGCGCCGGCCGTGTCGGCCGGAACCGACCCGGGGGAGATCGTCGTCCGCGGCCCCAACCTGTTCGCCGGGTACTGGCCGGACGCCGCCGGCGGGCCGGACCCGGACGGCTGGTGGCCGACCGGGGACATCGCCTACGCGGACGCCGACGGCGACCTCATCCTGGTCGACCGGATCGGCGAGCTGATCCTGGTCAACGGCTTCAACGTCTATCCTGCGGAGATCGAACGGGTGCTCGACGCGCATCCGCGGGTGGTCGAGTCCGCGGTGGTGGCGCGGCCGGACCGGCAGGCCGGGCAGCGGCCGCACGCGTACGTCGTGGTCGAGGGCGACCCGGCGCCGTCGGTGACCGAGCTGCAGGTGCACTGCGCCGCGCGGCTGGCCCGGTTCAAGCTGCCGAGCATCGAGCTGGTCGCCTCGTTGCCCCGATCGCCCAGCGGCAAAGTGCGGAAGAGGGAGCTGTCATGAGCGAGCTTGCGAGCGAATCATCGGGCTCAGTCGTCAACTCATGCCGACGCCGGAGCGCAGCGGAGGTGGCGGCATGAGTCGCGTTACCTTGATCAGCCGGGATGGCTGCCATCTGTGCGAGGTGGCCGAGCAGGCGCTGGAGCGGATCGCGCCCGGCGACTGGACCCGGGTGGACGTGGACTCCTCGGTCGAGTTGCAGCGCGACTACGACGATCGGGTGCCGGTGATCCTGCTGGACGGCAAGGAGCACGGGTACTGGCGGGTCGAAGAGGCTCGGCTGATCCGGGATTTGGCTCGACAGCCGGGCGAGCCGCACCTGTAAATTGCCCGAGTGACAGCTAAGCACCTGGTCTGGGACTGGAACGGAACCCTTCTCGACGATCTTCACCTGGTCGTGTCGTCGACCAACGAGGCCTTCGCCACGGTCGGCGGGCGCGTGGTCGAGGCGGACGAGCACCGGCGGGCCTTCCGGCGGCCGGTCGCCGAGTTCTACGCCGAGATGCTGGGCCGGGCGGTGGACGAGGAGGAGTTCGGCCGGCTGGACCGGATCTTCCACGACGCGTACCGGCTCGGCCTGACCGACATCGCCCTCGCGGCCGACGCGATGACCGCGCTCAAGACGTGGCCGGGCACGCAGTCGCTGCTCTCCATGTGGTTCCACAGCGAGCTGGTGCCGGCCGTCGACACGTACGGCCTGGCCGGGGTCTTCGCCCGGATCGACGGCCTGCGCACCGAGGTGGGCGGCGACCTGAAGGCCGGCCACCTCGCGCGGCACCTGGCCGGCCTCGGCGTGGCCGGCACCGACGTGGTGCTGATCGGCGACTCGCTGGACGACGCCGCCGCGGCCGACTCGGTCGGCGCCGGCTCGGTGCTCTATACCGGCGGCTTCACCGACCCGGTGCGATTGCGGGAATCGGGCCGTCCGGTGGCCGACTCACTCGTCGACGCGGTGAAGATGGCCATGTCACTCTGAGTCAGTTGGCCCTGGTGGGGTCGGAACGGTAATACTCGACGGGTCGGCTCGGCTAACACAGCCGAGTCGTTCCTGTCCAATTGTCCCGGCAAGATCGCGATTTGTGCACGCCTTCACAAGCGCCTACTGTGTGACTCCGACGGCCCCCGCTACCACAGTCACCCCACGAGGGTTTCACCGGTATCGCACAGATCGGGCTCACCGCAGTTTCGCCTCGTCGGCACGGAGTCAGATGAGTCAGCAGCGTCACGGAAGCACGCCCGGCGAGGCCGGTGGCGTCCCGGCCTTCCCGGACCTCCCGGAGGCGACTATCGCGCGGCTGCCCGAATACCTTCGGGCTCTGCATCATCTGGCCGAGGCCGGTGCGGAAACGGTATCCAGCGAGGGTCTGGCCGCCGCAGCCGGGGTCAACTCCGCGAAACTTCGCAAGGATCTCTCGCACCTGGGGTCGTACGGCACCCGCGGCGTCGGCTACGACGTCACCCTGCTGGTCGACCAGGTCGAGTACATCCTGGGCCTGAACACGAACCGGGCGGTCTGCCTGGTCGGCGTCGGCAACCTCGGGCACGCGCTGGCCGGTTACGCCGGGTTCGCCAGTCGCGGCTTCCGGGTCGTCGCGCTCTTCGACGCCGACCGCAAGAAGGTCGGCGAAGTGATAAACGGCATGGCCGTACGTCATATCGGCGACCTGGAACGGGTGGCCGCCGAGGAGTCGATCGCGATCGGCGTCATCGCGACCCCACCCACCGCGGCCCAGGCCGTGGCCGACCTGCTGGTCGCCTCCGGTGTGACAAGCATCCTGAACTTCGCGCCATGCGTGCTGTCGGTTCCGCCGAACGTCGATGTGCGCAAGGTGGATCTCGCCATCGAGTTGCAGATCCT